>CAJUMS010000038.1 GCA_910587465.1 uncultured Oscillospiraceae bacterium | reverse complement strand
CTTGCATTATACTTCTTTGAGAATTTGGTGTCAAGTTTTATTATACAACATCAAACGCCTTTTGATATATTTCGCGCGTTCGCTCTTCATCATAAAATTCGTCATACGGAATGTCCGCAAAGAAAAGAGAGTGAAACGGCTCGTTATCGGAAATTTTACGAGGAAGATTATATAGCATATGTAAGCGGCGTTCACCGAATTCCAAAGGCGCAAGACGGTTTTCGTTGTATATTTTTTCGAGAGCCGCAAACAGCTCTTTGCCGAATTTATCGGCGTTCAACGAGCTTTCAACAAGAGGTGATATCTTTTCCCAAGCCGCCGCGCCGTCATTTGCGAGATCTTCAAGCTCCAACAAAAAATCGTTTTTGGGATTTTCGAGGAACAGCCTGTCAAGCTCCGCAGTGTATTCCGCTTTTGCTCCAAAGCCGAAAACCCACAGGCAGCACAATGCCGCTAATTTTTCCACGAAATCACTCCTTATAATAGTCAAATGCGGCTTCGTATAAATCGCGCGACTGCCCCTCGTCGCCGTAAGAGAGCGGATCGTCCGCGTACGTGAGCGTGTCGAACGGCTTGATATGTTCGTATTGATAGGGGTGATAGGGCAAAGCACGCCAAAGCTCGTAACAGCGACTGCCGAATTCCGCAAGCGGAAATCTGTTTTCCCTGTAAACCTTTTCGAGAGCCGCGAAAAGCTCCTTTCCGAATACGTCGATATTCAGTCTGTCGGCTAACCACCCGAGCCTTGCCCAAGCTGCCGCGCGGTCATTGTCAAGCTCCTCAAGCTTCAGCAGAAGATCGTCCTCGGGGTTCTCCAGAAACAGCCTGTCAAGCTCCGAAACGTAATCGTTCTTGTCAGAAAGCCCGAACGCCCAGATATAACACAACGCCACTAATTTTTCCATGTGCCCTTGCCCGTCTTTGCGCTGCCCTGATACTCGTCGTAAGCCTTGACGATATCCTGCACCAGCTTATGCCGCACAACGTCCTTTTCGGTGAAGCGGTTCTGGGCGATATCCTCGACATTACGGAGGACTTTAAGCGCCTCTATAAGCCCCGACTTCTTCGCCTCAGGGAGGTCTATCTGCGTGATATCGCCCGTAATTACCATTTTGGAGTTGAATCCCAGTCTCGTCAGGAACATCTTCATCTGCTCCCGCGTGGTGTTCTGCGCCTCGTCGAGGATTATAAAGCTGTCGTCGAGAGTGCGTCCTCTCATGTACGCAAGCGGAGCGACTTCAATGGATCCGTGCTCCGACAACCGCGCGAACGCCTCCTGTCCGAACATCTCAAAAAGCGCGTCATAAAGCGGACGGAGATACGGATCAACTTTATTCTGCAAGTCGCCTGGGAGAAATCCCAGTTTTTCGCCCGCCTCGACCGCGGGACGCGTCAGGATAATGCGCTGCACCTGCTTTTGCTTGAACGCGGTGACGGCGAGCGCTACCGCAAGATACGTCTTTCCCGTACCTGCGGGACCCACGCCGAACGTGATCGTGTTCTTGCGAATCATATCGCAGTACTTTTTCTGTCCGACGGTCTTGGGCTTTATCGGTTTTCCCGAATAGCTCACACAAACGCAATCTCCGCTTATCGTCGCGATCTCGCCTTCCGCGCCGTCATTCACCATAGCGATAGCATAGCGGACATTTTGCTCCTCAATAGCTTCTCCGCGCGAAAAGCTGTCGCAGAGCGTTTTGACCGCCTTTTCCGCCTTTGCGACGGAGCTCTCGTCGTCGCCCGTGATTTTCACCTCGCCGCCGCGCGCGAATATCGTCACGGAAAACGCTTTCTGTATAAGGTTTATATTCCTGTCGAATTCACCGAATACGGCGCGAAGCTGCTCGGTGCCGTTCATTGTTATAGTAATATTTGCCATATTATTCCTTTCTGTAATTTAATCTGTATTTTTCAATGGTTTCATCGCTCCATATCTGAGCTTCGATATACCTTACGTTTCCGTATTCATTTTCCTGCGGCATTCCGTACCTTTCTATCAGATCAAGAATGCCCTCGTAATTGTAAAGCCGTTTGCGGTACTCCAGACCGTCGTTTACGCGCGGACTGAACGTCGGGTGAGAATCTCCGTAGGTAAAAGAGACCGACCTTAAATCAAATTCGGAAACGGGAATTTTTATAAAAGCGCTGTTCTCAAACCAGCTCGACAGCCATTCGCATTCTCCCACTACCATATAATGAGGAGCGTTTCTCCTTATTATTCCGCCAAGCTCCGCGAATTTTTCGCGCATAATGCTCTCGTAATAAAGCCGATCCGCCACATACTCGGAATGACGTCCCGCCGCCTGCGAAGATGGATTTATGCGCTTTATCTCCTCCAAAATATTCTCCGCTCTCTCCCGCGGCAAATCGGATAGATTCAGAAACGGCGCGCGTGTGCTGTCATAGTAATGATAAAGATACATCTTTCCTCCCGATTTAAAAGGATTATCCTCAACTTTACGTTGAAAACGCCGAATACACTTTTTTATCCCCCATAGAGCAAATAGCTTTCACTGTCCGGTGCTGCGGGAACGTATGCGCTTTTCCCGAGTGCCAAACCGTGCATATAAGCGCCTATCAGCTCGCGGCTGAGATTGGTAAATTCATTTCGCGAGAGCGCTTCCTCTGCCGTAAGGAGCAGTACCTCGCTGTTTCCGTGACCGTCGCTTCTCGGTTCGCCGCCTATATAGTCCATTTAGGTGTGCTGCACGAGCAGAATTTTCCCGCCGATCTCAGGTTATGTCGCTGACCGTGTAATATTTGTTGTTCACATCAGTAACCTCTTTCGCGCAGATCGGATACCATCTGCACATAAAATTCGCGGACGTCAAAGCCCTTGATATTCTCGCGGTTAAGGTCTATCATATCCGCGTGGGTAATTCCACGTTTGGCCGGCGGATAGATCGGCGTAAACTTCTCGCCCCAAGGCGCGGAGGTAAGCGCCACAAGTCCGTCGTTAGCGCCGTCGTATTTCTTGACCACGGGATAAGAAACGTTTAGCGGAAACCGTGCGCCGCGGTGGTTTATCGCCTTTGAACCGTAAGATTGGTACATAACGTCGGGGCTGTCCAAGACCTCCTTGTTGAACTCCTCACAGTAGCTGTTGGTAAGACATTTCACCGCCGACATGAAGTCGGGAGTGTTGTCGCCGAGAGCATAAAACATCTTGTTGTAGGTCTTTTCGATGAAATTCTTGACGCGCTCGGGAGCCGCGCCGAGCAGATATTCCGCGAAAATGCAGCCGCGGTGCGGAGTGTTTATGGTCGTCAAGGTCGCGACGTATTTGTCACAGCCGAGCTTGGAAATAGCGTAACGCGAATCCAGACCGCCCTTGGAGTGCGCGATAATGTTCACTTTACCGCAGCCCGTGCGCGTGACTATCTCCTCGATCTTATTGGCAAGCTCCGCCGAGCTTTGCGCAATCGAGAGAGCGCTCTGCTGCTCACCGTAGTAGACCTCCGCGCCATTTTTTGTAAGCTCCGCAGGTATTCTGCCCCAGTAATTCAGCAGCCTGTTGTCGCGGAAAAAGACGCCGTGAACGAGCAAAATGGGGTATTTTGTCGCGCATATTCTGTCGTTTTTGCGGCTTTCGTTGAGCTTGAATTTCTCCGTTTCGAATATCGTTTCCTGCTTTACGCGGACGTAAATTATCATCAGCATAACAAGATTTGCTATCGGAATAAGACCGCAGACTATACCCAGCACACGGTAACGCAATCCAAGCTGCACGGAGGTGACATAAACGCGTATAATGCCGTTCCAGAAAACGGCAGCCTCGCAGAGTATCAGCACGACCGCGTAGACGATATATTTTGGAAAGTCCGTGCCGCCTCCCGCGATCTCGGCAATACACACGCCGATAAACGGAGATGACGCCGCGCAGGTCACCCAAAACGCGAGAATAAGCTCAGCGCCGTCGCCGAGAATTTTCAACCGCAGCGTGGGATATTTTCTTAACGACGGGAAAATGTTGAAACCGATAAAATATATCAGCAGAACCGCTCCAAGCAAAATTTGCAGCACAAGCGGCGTACCGGCGAGAATTATCGGCAGATTTATTCCGAATACAAGTATTATCCAATGAAGAATGCGAATAAAAATTTTCATATCATACCTCAAAAAAACTTTCTTATTTTATATTATACAACTGTTGGCAGGATTTGTCAACGTGATTTTTCCCGAATAAAAGCGTACTATCCGTTTAAACTATTTTCACGGAGGTGCGGTATGAATATGATCATATGCGGCGAAGAATGCCGCCACCAGAAGGACGGATATTGCATGCTCGACGATCTCACCCACGCAAACGCGCTCGCGTCGTCGGACTGCCGTTATTTTGAGAAGCGCTGAAGTGAAGATCCCAAGGTTTAAGCCCTTGGGATCTTTTTTATAATATAAGAAGTGTTGAATATGACTGTCCCGCGGCTATCTGCGCGGTGCCGGTCGTCGCCTGAATTCTCACGGTTATGCGGTTATTGCCTTTCGGCAAATTGTCGGCAAGATAATGAAAATGTTCAAGAGTGAGTCTGCCGCCTACCGGCTTATATGTTGCCGTTCTCTCCTGCTGCACGTCGTTTACATAAACGAGTATTTTCAGCTCCGTGCCCTCGTTGGCGAGCAGCGTGTAATTAACGTCGATCATTGCCGCCTTTCCGCGCTTGCCTGTCGTGAATTCATATTCGGCAAGCGTTCGAGCTATAGCAGATATCGCCAGCGCAAATGAGTTGCTCTGCTGCATGCGGACGATGTCCGTTGAGAAACTCAGATCCTCCAGAGCTGTTTGCAGTTCGCTTTTTTCGGGATTGGTATTTCGCGAGTACAGAGTTGCGGTAAGTCCTCCGTCGTAGTGGTATTCGATTTCGCTTATCGTTATTGGATAAGTGCTGCCGTCCTTTTCCTCAAGCGTGATATTATCGCCCGCTTCGAGATAAGGCAGACCCTGCATTTTTATCTGCGCACCGTAAAATCTGAACTTCCCGAGCTGCTCCGCAAGCATATCCGCGATCTCCTGCGTCATCATGGGATTGTACAGCTCCGCCGCCGACTCAACGGTGCTGCTGCCGCTTTCGATAGCCGTGCCGTCTGCGTCGATAATGACACCCGCGACAAACGACGTCGTCATGTTGCGGTTTATGCTAATGCAGTTTTTCTCGCGAAGGAAAACGCCTGCTGTCGGCACGGTCTTCTTGAATACGAGCACTCCATTTCTGTCAAATTTAGCGCTTGCGCAGTTCATTGAAGCTGTAAAGCTTATTATATCCCTTATCGTAAAGCCGCGCGGCAGTCGCCTTATCGTGATACTGCCGCCGTTTTCCGCGCATGATATACCCGCCTGCGCACACGCGTCGCGCAGTATTGCGTCGGTCGTTGTAGGGATACGGAGCGTAGGCTTGTATTCGGTATCGAGATAGTACATCTTATCATAGCAGATAATGGATGCATACCCTCCGCGGACATACCGCCTTGCCACATAGAATACCCCGAGCGAACACCACTCTTTTCCGTCAAAGCTGATATAAGGCCGCACCTCGTCGCGGACATTCAGCTCGCCGTTATACACTGCGGAGAAGCAGAATTTGTTTGAGCACACCGTGCCGATAGTAAAACGGTCGGGGTGTATAACATCGTCGAAGTCGAGGTCGATTATCCTGTCGTCGAGAAATGTCTCGCCGCCCGCGGTTATCTTGCAGCACACATATCTGCCGTTAGCCTCGGCGAGCGCTCTGAAATTATCGGAAACATTGGTCATTTCGTCACCTCATTTCTGTTTCATTGTCAGCTTTACGCCGCCGTACATTTTAGCGCCGTTCACGACCGTCAGCTCTGGCGCGGGCTCGTCGGAGATGTGGAAATCCGCCGTTACATCCCCCTCGGGAGAGGAAAACTTCACCGATACGAAAATGCGCTGCGACAGGTCGCGGAGCGTTTTCAGCTCGCTTTCCGTCAGCAGTCCGAACGTCACCTCCAGCGCGTATTTTCTGCACACCATATCGATCAACATATCCCCTTGGGTATTGTAGCGGATATCGGTGCGGCGGAGCTCGCGTTTTGCGTTCAGCTCGGTGACGTTGTTGAACACGGTCTTGTCAATTGTTATCGTCATTTGAATTCGCCTCTTTTTTTCTATTATCCGCCGATCTTCCGCGCCTTGAATTTGCAATGGTGCGGACTGTCGGCGAGGTATACCTTATGCTCGGTTATCTCGTAGAGCTCGCTGTGATAGCGAACCTTCATTCCCGCGGTGAAATCTGTTTTCGGCGAGGATTTCGCGCAGTCGTACCACACGGTAAGCTCGGTGTTGTCGCGGGCTTTCTGCGACGAATAATCGGAAATGCAGACGGTCCGCTCCACGCGGACGTTGCTGATGACAGTTTCGCCCCATTTGCCCGAAGCGTTAGGTACAAGCAGCGTAAAGCTGTCGCCGAGAAGAACGTCGGGAATAGGCATTATGTTCATTCCCGCACCTCCGTTCCTCCGTATAGACATCCCGCCGCGCGGAGCAGTTTAACGATCGTTTTACTGTCGTCGGTCGCGGAGCGCGTCGAGGAGCTAGTCTTATAGTAGGAGAAATCCCCCACCGCAACGCGCTCTCCCGAGGAGCTGTCCGCAGCAAGCTCGCGGTTAAGCAGCTCGGCAGTCTGAAACGCAGCCGCCTGTTTCACAAGGTTTGCGGCAGCGCCCGTGCCCTGCGCGACGATCCCCGCGCGGTCGTTCGTTAGCCCGTTCAACACGAATTCTGCACGCTTTATACAGTTTTCGAGAACACCGATATTATTCTCATCAGCGGTAAACCCCATTTCAAAAAAATCTTCTTTGGTTATGATCATTGCGACCCTCCTTTTAAAGTATAAAAGATATAAAAATGACGGGCATCCCGTTACACGGCAGGATTTAACGCGGCTGCCCGCCGTTGTTATATGTAAATATATGTCAATTCTCGGAGAAAATTAACATATGATTAACCCGCTGTACAAGCCGCTATCGCCGACTTCTTGTTGTCGGGTATAAACAGGTCGTGATACTTGCGGTAATCGATATCCCACGCGTCCGCGAACTGGTTCTGTTCGGGAGTGATGATCTTGACGTTATCTGTCTTGGAAATCGCTATGGGAGCGGTTCTCGGGCAGATTATCCAGTTGATCTGCTTTGCGCTTTCCGCTGCGGAATAGCCGTTCTCGCTGTCGAATGTATACTCGGTCTTCATTCTTGCAGAGGGTACGGGAATTATGACCGCGCCATTGATGGTCTTTACGGAGAATTCCATTTCGCCTTGCATAAAGCTGCCGTTGTCGACGGAGTGCGAAACCTCCGAGGAGAGCAGCATCATATCGTAAACGGAACGCGCGATAGCGATTATCAGCTCGCCCTCTCCGCCCGTTACCTCGCGAACCGCACTGATCTGTCCGACAAGAGTGGACAGTACGGTGGACTTGTCGGGAGTGTAAGTCTTGGTGATATTCGCCGCCTTAGCGAGGGTGGAATAGCGGTATGAGTCGATCTCGGGAATTACCTGAGTACGCTGGAACTCGGATGCGACGTTCGCCGCCGCCAGTCCGAAGCCCGTTTCGTCAACGTCTAGCGCATCAATGCGGAAGCGTCTGCCTCTGTCCTGCGATAGCGTCATAGTCTCGTAGGAGTAGTTGACGGTACCGCCCTTGTAGCCGCTGTCGCGGTCGTAATCGCCCAGACCCATAAGCGCGATCTTGGGCAGCTTTATCTCGCTGCCGCCGCTGTAAATAACCTGTGAGGCGTTCTCCTCCATCCAACCCGATGTGGAGCGCTCGATTATCTGTCGATCAAGCTCCTTCTGAAATACCTTTGCGTATTCGATTGTTTTTGCCATTGTAAATTACTTCCTTTCGTTGGTTGATTTGTTGATACTATCCCGTATGCCGCCGTTCCGCCGCGCCGTTTTCAACGCTCAACAGCCATAGTCCGCGCCGACAGCGGCTTGGGATAGTGAATATATGTAAACCCTCCGTCCCGCCCTTATTTATATGGGCTTTATCTGCCCGAAAATATCTTGCGGATAGCGGAAAATCCATCGTCGTTGCCCGAACCCGAAGCCGAGAACTGCGGGATCTTCCGCTGAACGGCTTTAAGGTGAGGGTATGACGAAATTATTTCCGCGGCGGCCTCCTCCGGCTCCTTGCCTGTGCTGCAAATCCCCACCGCGAGAGACGTGCCGTCCTCCAGCTTTTCCTTGGCGATACCGAGAAGCAGCAGCGCGGTCTGCACCTTTGAGGTGACAAGCTCCGACTTGAGCATTTCCACCTGCGCGTACAGCTCCGAGATCTCTCCCGAACGCGTACCGTCGCTTGCGCGGTAGCCCTCCGAGGCAGCCACGGGATCGGATGCGCTTTCGGACTGAACCTCGGGTGCTATCTGAACCGCCTGCTCGGCAAGCATTTCATTGTTATTTTCCATTGTGATCCTCCTTTTCCATTTTTTTCGCCTCGTCGAGGGAAATTCCGTATATCTCGGATATCGCCCTCGCTCTTGAGATAATGCCGCTTTCGTACAATGCTCTTGCGCGTTCGGTTTTCGTGCCCTCGTCCTCGCAGACGCCGTCCGCGAAGCGTATAGAAGCCGTCTCACTCGCTCCCGCCGAAAGCTCTCCTGCCATTTTGCCAAGTATGCAGATGTTCTCCGCAACGCTAGCTAACGCGTTCGCTATCATTCGGCGATAGAAGCATGCGGTACGATAAGTGCGGCTGTTGCGGCTGACGACCTCTGTTGCGGTGCGGACCGTGCCGCTCTTGTAGGACAGCGCCCCCTCCGACAGCCCGACCTGCATGCACAACAGATCAAGAAGCTCGCCGAGAGCCGCAGTATGCTCGGCAACTCTCAGCTCGGCAGTATTGTCGGAAATTTTAAGCTCCTCGTTATCGGAGGTCGAAAATGCCTCAAACACCTCGTCGTTCACGTCGAAATAACGTTTTAACTCGCCCTTTTTATCGTACTCGCCGCGTATCGCGTAATACGGCACGATAATGCGCTTTTTGCCGAGAATGAACTCGCGCGTCAGACTGTCGAACACGATATCTAGCGACTTCAGCGTGTCCTCCGCTCCCGCGAATACCGACGCTCCCAGCGGCGCACATTGCGGCAGATTTCCCGCGCCCGCCCTAAAATAAACGAACAGCGGCTTTGTCAGTCCTTTGATAGTGCTCTTCGCCGTCATTTTCGGGTAGACCTCCGACAGCCCGACCTCGCCGCCGCTCTCGCGGAACAGTTTGTTTTCGATCACAAGTCCGTCACCCCACAGTTCCTGCGTTTCAGCGAGAATGTAGCCTTTTCCGTTTTCGCGGACGTTCGAGCCGAACGCTCCGCCGTAAATTCCGCGGTTGTCCCATTTTGTCGGGACAAAGCAGTCCGCCGTGATAAAGTCGAGCTTAACGCCGTTCCCGTCGCGGTAGACTTTAACGACACCGCCGCCGAGCGCAAACGTTTTTTCGAGGAAGTCCGAAAAACGCTCTGCAAAGCCGTTTTCGTCCAATACCTTTTTAAGGTAGCCCTCGGTCTCGCTGTCGGAGCAGAACAGCTCCGTGCCCTCGGTGAAGCACAGCCGCGCCAGTTCCGCGCAGACCGCCTTTGCCGCCCCGAGTGACGCGACGCGTCTCATACCGCCGTTCATGCCGCCCTTTCGGGTATAGCGCCAATCTCCGCCACCGTTGTAAATATCGTTCCAGCGAGCCATATCTCCCGAATAAAACGCGGAAAGCGCCGTATCCTCGTACAGCTTGCGGCTGCCAAACAGCAGGCTTTTAAGCCCCAATGCGATCACTCCTTTCTTATTTTTTGCGGAAATTTTTGCAACAATTTCACCCAATACCATTTTTTTAAATATCAAATCAACAGCCCGATGAGTAAAAAAGTGTTTTAATCAAGCCATTTCATAGTTGGTTTCTTCCCGCTGACTAAATGTTACCATGCCGGAAACTGCAAAAAGCTGCACATTTTTTGCAGGATTAAAAAAATATTTCTGCAAAAAGACTTGCAAAATTTAAAATAAAGGTGTATTATATATAAGGTAATTTCAATCTGTAGAAAAGTCAATTTAACTCGCATTTCCCAGACTGGCGAGGGTTTATCGACAGTCTGAATATCGGAGTTTAAGGAGAAAAGAATATGAACGAGGATTTGCTTAAACAGATAGAGGACAAGCTCCCGCAGTTCTCCAAGAGCCAGAAGCTGATAGCGAGATTTATTCTCGAGCATTACGAAAAGGCGGCGTATATGACCGCGCTGAAGCTCGGAAACGCCGTCGGAGTAAGCGAGAGCACGGTGGTGAGATTTGCCATAGAGCTTGGCTTTGAGGGTTATCCGCAATTGCAGCGGTCATTGCAGAGCCATATCAAAAACCGTCTCACGTCGCTGCAAAGAATGGACGTAACGCGCAGCAGAATAGGCGACGAGGACCCGGTTATAGGCGTACTCAATCAGGATATCGACAAAATACGCCGTACTCTGGAGGCTATCGACAAGGAAAGCTTTGACAACGCCGTCGCGACTATCTGCGCTTCAAGGCGGATATACATTCAGGGCGCGATGTCGTCGGGACTGCTCGCGAGCTTTATGCACTACTATCTGCGGCTTATCTTCGATAACGTAATGCTCGTAGGCGCGGTAAGCACCGCGGAGCTGTATCAGCAAATGATACACATAGGTGAGGGAGACCTGCTTATCGCCATGAGTTTCCCGCGCTACGCCTCGGGAACTATCGAGGCATGCCGTTTCGCTCGTGAATCGGGAGCACATATAATCGCCATAACCGACAGCGACAGCTCGCCGCTCGTGCAGTACGCTCACACCTCGCTCTACGCGTACTCGGATATGGTGTCGTTTGTTGACAGCCTCGTAGCGCCGATGAGCCTTATCAACGCGCTTATCGCCATGGTCTCGGCGTCGAACCGCTGCCGCGTGGAGCAGACCTTTGGCAAGCTCGAGCAGCTCTGGGACAGCAGTGAGGTCTATCAAAAGGATGTATGATGAGGAGGTATCGGGCATTGCGCAGGATAGAAACAGAGCGCCTTATTTTGAGACCGCTTACAACAGAGGATGCGGACGACGTGTTTGAATGGGTAGGCGACCCGATAGTCAACAGATTTATGCCCTATAACCTTTATGCTAACGTTGAGCAGGTAAAGGAATGGATAGCGAGTATTGATGAAGGTCACAATCACTTCGGGTTTGAGCTTGCCGCGACAGGAAAAGTCATCGGCTCGGGCGATGTCGGTTTTGACCCGGAAAGTGGCGCTTACGGTCTCGGATATAATCTCAACCGCGCGTTTTGGGGACAGGGCTTCACCACCGAAGCATCCAAAGCCATGATACAGTGGGCATATGAGGCGGTAGGCACACGTGATTTCGTCGCGTGCCATGCTATTAAAAATCCCGCATCGGGAAGAGTGATGCAAAAATGCGGCTTTCGGTTCGAAAGATACGGACAGTATTCAAGGTTCGACGGCAGCGAGATCTTTGACGCGGCTTTTTATTCACTTCATTTGGACTGAAATTCGGAAAGGTAAAAGGATTTGTCATATATAATAGTAGTCGGCGGCGGCGCGGCGGGAATGATGTCTGCAATAGCCGCGGCGGAAAAAGGCGCAAAGGTGCTGCTTATCGAAAAGAACGACCGCATGGGAAAAAAGCTCGCGATAACGGGCAAAGGACGCTGCAACGTCACCAATAACTGCGGTCTCGAAACACTTATGGAGAATATCCCAAATAACGGGAGATTTCTGTACAGCGCACTTTCGCAGTATCTGCCCCAAGACACAATGGAGTTTTTTGAAAGTATGGGCGTACCGCTGAAAACGGAACGAGGGCAGCGCGTTTTCCCCGTTTCGGACAAGGCAGCGGATATTGTGGACGCGCTTGCAACACGGCTTGACCGGCTCAGAGTTGAGACAGTCCGCGAAAATGTCCGTTCGCTGATAATCGAAAACGACATTTGCCGCGGAGTTAATACGCATAACCGCCAATTTTCGGCAGGCGCGGTCATATTGGCGACGGGAGGCGCGTCCTATCCAAAAACGGGATCAGACGGCTACGGATACCGTCTCGCTGAGCAGGCGGGTCACACCATAATTACACCGCGACCTTCGCTGTCGGCGCTTGTGACGGAGGAAAAATGGGTGCGTAAAGCCACGGGACTTACCCTGAAAAACACGGCGGTAAGGCTGCTCGACAACGGGAAGACAATTTACGAAGACTTCGGAGAGGTTTTATTCACCGCTGGCGGCATAGGCGGCGCGACGATACTCAGCGCCTCGGCACATATTCCCGAGATGTCGGAAAACCGCTATACAATCATGATCGACCTCAAGCCCGCGCTCACGGAAAAGCAGCTAGACGCGCGTATCCTGCGTGATTTCGCGGAGCTGCACGGCGGCACGTTCGGACAGAGTCTGCGAAAGCTCTTGCCGAAAGAGCTGGTTGAACCCGTCTCGGAAATAACAAATATTCCAGTTGAAAAGAAGATTGGCGAAATTAACAAAATAGAACGAAACACTTTGGTAAATACGCTGAAATTTTTGGCTTTGAAAATCAAAAATTTCCGCCCGATAGACGAAGCGATAATAACGCGTGGCGGTGTGTGCGTTCGGGAAATTTCCCCGAAAACGCTTGAGAGCAAGCTTTGCAAAGCGCTTTATTTTGCGGGAGAGATCATCGACGTAGACGCGTACACGGGCGGCTTTAATCTTCAAATAGCGTTTGCGACAGGTAGGCTTGCGGGCATTTCTGCCGCAAATTCGTGAAAAATAGATGAAAAATGTAAAAAAACCTCTTGCATTTTTTTATGGAGTATGTTATAATAAAGTGATTGATAAGGGTGAATTGTACCTTTTTCATTATTTTACATTTTTTGCCTGCTCGGAGTGTACTTGTTTTGAAGCTGATTTCTGTTGCGATCGACGGTCCTGTGGGCGCGGGGAAGAGCACTATTGCACGAACCGCCGCCGAACGTCTGAATTACATTTATTGTGATACGGGTGCGTTGTACCGCGCAGTCGGATTGTATTGTCATAGAAACGGCGTCGATATGAACGACCCGTCGGCTATCGCCGTAAGCATGGGAAACATCAACGCGGATATCCGTTTGGTAGACGGCGTTCAGCGTATTTTCCTGAACGGGGAGGATGTTTCGGATGAGATAAGACTCCCTGAGATATCCATGGCGGCGAGCGCGGTCTCCGCGGTTCCGGCGGTGAGATCGGCACTGCTCGGTTTGCAGCGTGAAATCGCTGAGAAGAACAGCGTTATCATGGACGGCCGCGATATCGGAACGGTAGTACTGCCGAACGCCGACGTGAAGATATTCCTTACCGCAAAACCCGAGATACGCGCTAAAAGACGCTATGGCGAGCTTATCGCAAAGGGTAAGGACGTGACGTTCGAGGAGGTCCTTAACGACCTCAACCAGCGGGATTACAACGATTCGCACAGAGCCGCGGCACCGCTCAGACAAGCTGCCGACGCGGTTCTCGCGGACACTTCCGAGCTTGACTTTGGGCAGTCCGTCGATTTGGTGTGCGGACTGATAAAGGAGCGGCTGTAATGTTCTACGAGATAGCACGCGGTCTTGTAAACTTCGTGTTTCACATCTGGTTTCACATTACCGTCGTTGGTAAGGAAAATATCCCTAAGGCTAAGGGCGGCTATATAATCGCCTCTAATCACGTTTCCAATAACGATCCGCCTATGGTCGGGATCGTTTTCAAGGGAAAATACACATTTATGGCAAAGGATGAGCTTTTTCATTTCAACCCGATATTCACATGGCTGATAAAGAAGCTCGGCGCATTCCCCGTAAAGCGCGGCTCTAAGGACACAAAGGCGATAGACAGCGCACTGGAGAGCTTAAATCACGGAAGAATCTTCGTGATTTTCCCCGAGGGTACTCGTTCAAAAACGGGAGATCTTGGGAAACCGAAAAGCGGAGTTTCACTGATAGCTGCACGGGCTAAAGTTCCCGTAGTGCCTGTATTTGTCAAGTACGGACGAAAGAAAATACGTCAGAATGTTTTGATGTCGATAGGCGAGCCTATCCCCGCAGAGGATTTTGACGTTGACTATACTGATAAGTACGCTATCCGCAAGGTAAGCGAGGAGATAATGGGCAAAATTTCCGAATTAAAGGAGAACGCTCCCGATGTACGTTGAGATCGCAGAAAAAGCGGGTTTCTGCTTCGGTGTGGAGCGTGCTATCGCGTTGGCGGAGCAGGCTGCCGAAAGAAACGGAGATATCTGTACGCTGGGCGAGCTTATACACAACGAGCGCGCGGTTGCGGAACTGGAGCGGAAAGGTGTACGCTCGGTTGTAAACGTTTCCGAATCCAAAGGAAAACCACTTATAATACGCTCTCACGGAGTGTCAAGGATCGTCGAGGCAGAAGCGCGTAAACACGCGTCCGAGGTCATAGACGCTACCTGTCCTTTTGTTAAGAAAATTCACAATATTGTTGCCGAGCTGCCCGAGAAAGCAAAAGCGATTATTCTGGGCGATAATGATCACCCAGAGGTCATCGGGATAATGGGCAGCGCAGGCTGCACGGCGTTTGCGTGCAGAGATTTTGAAGAGATAAAAAATCTATTTGAGCGCGGCGATATCGCCGAAAACGATACGGCAATATTAGTCGCTCAGACCACCTTCGACCGCAGCAGATTTTTGGAGTACTCCCGAACAGTCGGGGAACGGTACGGCTGCGTTAAGATATACGACACAATATGCGATGCTACCGTAAAGCGCCAGGATTGCGCGCGGGAGCTTGCAAAACGGGCTGCGCTGATGATCGTTGTCGGGGGAAGAAGCAGTTCGAACACAAGGAAGCTGGCGGATATCTGCGGCGAATACTGCGAAACGGTGTTCGTGACCTCCGCTGATGAGATTCCTTTGCAGATCTTGAATGGTCTGCGCTCCGATAGTCTTATCGGAATAACGGCAGGAGCTTCAACTCCTGCTTATACCATTAAGGAGGTTCATGAAAGAATGAACGAAGAAATCACCAAAATCAATAATGAAAATGAGGAGGACTTTGCTTCGCTGCTCGAGCAGGATCAGTCTTTTAACAGATTATATACCGGCAAAAGAGTTAAGGCTACGGTAGTCAGCGTATCCAAGAAGGAAGCTGTCGTTGAGGTCGGCGCAAAGCAGACAGGCTACATAGTCCGCGAGGAGCTTACCAACGATCCCAACGCAGAGGTAGAGGATATCGTTAAGCCCGGCGACATTATCGACGCGGTCGTAGTAAAGGTCGACGATTCCGTCGGCACAGCGGCTCTCTCCAAGAAGCGCGTTGACGCTCAGCTCGGTCTCGAGAAGCTCCAGGCAGTAAAGGAGTCCGCCGAGACTATTGAGGGGACGGTCGCTCAGGTAGTAAAGGGCGGCGTTATCGTGATCTACGAGAACACCCGTGTATTTATTCCCGCGTCTCACACTGGCGTTCCGCGCGGCGGAAAGCTGGATGATCTGCTCAAGAAGTCCGTTAAGTTCAAGATCATCGAGGTCACAAACGAGCGCGGAGGCAGAGTTGTAGGCTCTATCCGTCAAGCTAATAAGGAAGTCCGCGACGCAGAGAGAGCTAAGTTCTGGGAGAGCATCGAGGTCGGACAGAAGTTTGACGGCGAGGTTCGCTCCATCGAAAGCTATGGCGTATTTGTAGATATCGGTCCCGTTGACGGCTTGGTTCACACCGCAGATTTGACATGGAACAGAGTTGGTCACCCGAAGGATATTGTTAAGGTAGGCGATAAGATCAGCGTCGTTGTAAAGAGCTTTGATCCCGAGAAGAAGAGAGTTTCTCTCTCTGCAAAGGATCCCGACGACAACCCTTGGACAAAGTTCGTTTCCGAATATCAGAAGGGCGACGTTATCAAGGCGACTGTTGTTTCGATCACCGAGTTCGGCGCGTTTGCGCAGATCATTCCCGGCGTTGACGGTCTTATCCACATTTCGCAGATATCCACCGAGAGAGTTGCAAGTATTGCGTCCGTGCTCACCGTAGGTCAGGAAGTCGAAGTTAAGATTATTGACATTGACGAGGAGAAGAGCAGAGTAAGCCTTTCTATCAAGGCGCTCATGGAGACCGAGGCTTCCGCCGAGGACGAAGAGTAATTTAAAAACTAAGAGGACGTTTGCGCGTCCTCTTTTTTATGCAGTAAAATGCCGAGGCATAAATTAAACCTCGGCATTTTGAATCATGACATTGAAAATGTGTTGTTGGCGAAGTCGATTGTAAGCGTGCCCTTGTCGTGGACGATCGTATTGCTTTCGGGAACTACCTTGAAATCGCTGCCGACATAGAACGGAGAGCCCGTTGCGGGCGCAGGAGCGAAGTCGTATTCATATCTCAGCTTAGTGACAGTATCGTTCTCGATCTTGTAAAGCATGGCTTGATGGTCAAAGCTCCCGCTCCACGGATCAATGATGTAATACATCACAAAGCCCATGCCGTCCTTCATCTTGAACGGCTGCAGATACTCGGACAGCGCCGAGCCGTTGATATACTCGGCTGTCTCCGCGTCCATCTGCGCGACTATTTTGCCGTTCTTTTCGACTGCAATGAACAGCTTTCCGTACCCCACCGACGGGAACTCCTCGGAGGGGTAATTTTTCACATTCACGCCCAACAGATAAAAGTTATACTCGCCGAAATCCTTTGCGTCGATCAGCACCTTTGACTGAACGTTTTTTAACTCGTTTCCGTCAAACGGCACATATTCGCTGAGATCGATCTCCTTGCCCACAAGGTCTATCGGCTCGATAATGGTTTCCGAATAAGTGACATTGTCGAAGTCGAAAACGTATTTCCGTATGTTGTCGAGTATCAAAGCGTTTTCCTCGGCGATAAGCACGACGCTCTCGTCGGCAGGGGGCACCATTCCCACGGTCCCGTCGTTCGGGTCGCGCTCGTCAATGCCGATCAGGGGTGACTCGAACTCGAACATAACGTCGTCCTTTATCATGCCGAATATTGGCTCGCCGTAAGGCTGTACAGATTTTCTCCACAGTCCGAAAACTATCCCGTCCGCCATTTCATAGGTATCGGGGAACAGATGATCGATCTCGTCCTCGGAAAGCATATTGGTTCTTACGCCCGTTCCGCTTTCTTCTACTGTTCTTATGATATTGCCGTCTCTTGAAATGACCGAACATATGTTTTCCACCATAAATTGCGGATTATCATCCTTTTGGAAGATAAGTGAAGATCTCAAATTTTCGCCGATTATCGACAGCGTATACTCGCCGACCTGCTTTTCCGCAAGCGTAGCCCTAGGCAACGCAAGATCAAGGTTATATATATCTTCACCGACCTCGGGTATCTGAGACATATCGAGCGGTGGGTAATCGGAGAGGTCAAGCTCGTCTCCCCAATCGCGCGTCACAACGCTTACGGTGTAATGCGGAGCGTTATCGTAAGGATTTTTCCCGAAATTCTCGCAGTTGAACCGATAAATGAGATCTCCATCGGTAAGCGAAGCGCTGTTTTTGTCGACCTTATAGGACGGGGTAAGCTCCGCACTCATATCCAGTTCGACTTCGCTGACAGCGTTGTAATCGCCCATAAGCGGCACAAGCTTATCGTCGACGATAGAGAAAAATGTCGCTTCAAACCCGATAGAAGCATCGGGACCCAACTCGCCCGGGTATTTGAAAATGATAAGCGGCGCGCCGTTAAACTCGTAGTACTCGAGATACGCAGAAAGCTGCTCCGCGTCGAGCACATATCCACCTTGTCCCATGCTGACGCTGCGTGTGTGCGTGCCGTCGTCGGATATTACCTTGCCGTTCTTGGAAAGCGCAAGCGTAACATAGTACGAATAAAGCTTGCTTGAATAAAGCTCGTCTTGATCTGACTTGTCAATATGGATAAACCTGCCGAGCATATGCAGCTCATAATCGCCGCATTTCAGTGTCGCGAGAGTTGCCTTTTGCAGCTTTTCATCCTGATGCTCGATCTGAGACTGCAATCCACCGCCCTTGATATCGGGAACGGTATCGAAGTCGATAGGCGGATAATCCTCAAGACGTATCTCGTCGTCCTCAACAACGGGCGGAACGCTGCTCTCCTCGGAAGACGTGCTGCTCATATCGTAGGACGAAACGACCATATCCGACGTAAAGGGAGCGTCGGAGGACAGATCGCTGTCGGGGTAGTTGGGAGGAAGGATACCCGCGTTTCTCTTTACGAAGTTCGCGCCGACCACGACCGCCGCGATTATCGCCACACACGCGGCTATCGGCAGGAAAATGCTCATAAATCCCCTGATCGGTCTGTGTTCGCTTACGACCTCGACGCCGTGCTGCTCGTCGGGAATACGCGCCTCAATGTAAAACTTCTCGTCGATCTCGCCGAGAAGATCGAATAATTCTGTACTTTTCATAGCTCATACCCCTCCTTCTTCATAAAATCGCGCAGCTTTGCCCGTGTACGGTTAAGACATACCGAAACGCTGTTCTCGCTCGTGCCGAACCGCAGCGCGATAGAGCGGATGCTCTCGCAGTAGCAGTACCGCGATACGAACATCACGCGGCTTTTCGCGGGCAGCCTGCCGAGAAAGCGGTTGACAGCGGCGATCATCTCATGCCGCTCGGCGGACGCTTCTACGCTGCTGCCGTCCGATACGCACTCCTCCAGTTCCTCGAAGATCAGCGCGGTCTCGTCCCCGCCGCGCTTCTGCATATGCTCGCGTCTGTATCTGTCTATCGCGATATTACGCGTGATCTTTGCCAGAAACGCGGAAAGTGCGCGCGGCTTTTCGGGAGGAATAGTCTCCCATACCCGCATATACGTATCGTTTACGCACTCCTCGGTGTCCTGCGCGTTTTCGAGGATATTCCTCGCGATAGCCGAACAGTAGCCGCCGTACTTGTTCTTAACAGCGGCAAGTCCGTTCTCGTCTCTGTCGAACAGCATGCCGATTATTTCACTGTCGTCCAAACCTGCCTCACTCCTTTCCGAAACGTCTTCAAATACCGTGACCACACCACCCGACGGTGAAAATGCAATGTCATTGTTCATTTTTGTCACCTCACTGTTGAAAAAATAATGAAAAGAATGAAAGCAACTTATTTTCCCCTTCAACCGTAGTGACGTTAAATAATTAAAAATCTTAACATAAATTTTATCAGATTTCATAAAAAAAGTCAAATTTCATGCATCTTCTGTAAATGAACTGCTTGCAATTTACAACATTTTTCACCAAATAACAATTGTGTGAATTTGTATAAAAAAATACATCTTATATATCAATATCTTTATATCCACTTGACTTTTCAACTTATTTATAGTAAAATTATAATATCTGTTATTGTCTTTTTTCGGAAAGACAAGTCTATCATGAAAAGAGGAAAGATATGAATACTTTAAAGATCACCATTAACCCGCTTGATAAGCGGAGCAAAATACGCAGAGAGATATATTCCAACTTCTCCGAGCACCTTGGACGCTGCATTTATGACGGCATATTTGTTGGCAAGGACAGTGATATCCCGAACATCGAAGGCTACCGTAAGGATGTCATCGAGGCGTTCAGGCAGATAAAGCTTCCCGTACTGCGCTGGCCGGGCGGCTGTTTCGCGGACGAATACCACTGGATGGACGGCATCGGCGAGCTGTCGGTGCGCAAAAAGATGATCAACACCAACTGGGGCGGCGTGGTTGAGGACAACAGCTTTGGCACGCACGAGTTTATGCGCTTCTGCGAGCTGGTCGGCTGCGAGCCGTACATCAGCGGCAACGTCGGCAGCGGCACGGTCGAAGAGCTTGCTAAGTGGGTAGAATACATAACATTTGACGGAATTTCGCCGATGGCCGATTTGCGTAAGAAAAACGGTCGAGAAAAGCCGTGGAAGCTGAAATATCTTGGCATCGGCAACGAGAGCTGGGGCTGCGGTGGAAATATGACGCCCGAGTTCTACTGCGACAACTACCGCCGCTACGCGACGTTCTGCCGCGAATATTCGGGAAACAAGCTGTTTAAGATTGCGTGCGGTCCAAGCGCCGACGATTACAACTGGACGGACGTATGTATGAAGAATATCGGCGCGTGGGGAATGCAGGGGCTGTCGCTGCACTACTACACCGTGCCGACGGGCAATTGGGAGCACAAGGGCAGCGCTACCGAATTCTCCGAAGAGGAATATTACGACACCATCAGCAGAACCTCTTATATAGATACGCTGATTACGCGGCACAGCGGCATTATGGATCGCTACGACCCACAGCGCAAGGTCGGACTTATCGTTGACGAATGGGGCACTTGGTACGATGTCGAGCCGGGCACGAACCCGGGGTTCCTTTATCAGCAGAACACCATGCGGGACGCTATCGTTGCGGCGATAAACTTAAATATTTTCAACGCCCATTCCGACCGCGTTTTCATGGCTAATATCGCTCAGGCGGTGAACGTGCTGCAAGCCATTCTGCTGACCGAAGGCAACGTGACGGTCAAGACACCGACTTACCACGTTTTCGATCTTTACAAGGAGCATCAGGATGCTGAGTTGATATACAGCCATGTTGAGAACAATACCGCTTACGGAAATATACCGTGTATTTCACATTCGGCAAGTATCGCGGAGAACGGCACGGTAACGCTCACACTGTCCAACTGCTCACTGGATAAGGAGTTCTCGGCGGATATCGGCGCAGCATTCGGCGAGATCAGCACGGCAGACGGACGTATTCTCACGGGTGAAGTCCACGCGCTCAACACCTTTGATCACCCCGAGAATGTGACGATAAAGCCTTTTGGCGTGAAAACCGAGAACGGACGCGCGGCTGTCGTGATCCCTCCTTGCAGCGTAATGGCTGTTACAATTACATTGAAATAATTCAAAATTTACAGACAAGGCGGATCTTCATACATGGAAAACGATTACTCAATGATAGAAAAGCTCGCCGATGAGGCGTTTGACGGATACGGGATATACAGGCTTGTCAATGGCAGGCTTGAGATTGTGCGTGTCAATAATAGCTATAAGTGTGTTATGGGCTATTCTCCCGGGGATATCATCGAGAGCGGCCTCAATGTGTGGAGCAGGATCCACCCAGATGACGCGAAACGCTCCGCAAAAGCTTGCGAACAGGCTTTAGAGAGCGGAAAGGCAGTCCGTGCGACCGTGCGCAGATACGGCAGAAACGACGAGATACTCTACCTTGACGGTACGCACATAGCGCTGGGGAGTTCTGAGTTCTGCATCGCGTTTAACGATGTTACCGAGCACTATACCAATAAGGTCAAGCTTGAGGCTATAATGCGTAATTTTGACTGCGGTATCGCGCTTGTAAAATGCAGCGGCACTGTGGCAGAGATCGCCTATGCGAACGATATGTTCTACGATGTGCTGAATGTCCGCCCGAACAGCCGCCGTCTTGCTTCAATGCTCACTATCGTTATTGAGGATAACGTCCGACGGCGCGATATGCGCATACGCTGCGCAGACGGCAGTCGCAGGATAGTGCGCATACGCCTCATAAAGACCGACGGTGTCGGCGGTTATATCGTCGCTGTAAATGATGTCACGGTACGCCGCGCGTTGGCGAAAAACCGTATTGCGGAGCGCATGGCTAACGCATTCGCGGGTCTTTACGACGAGGTTTTCGAACTGGATTACCGCAGCATGACCACAAGGCTGATATCCAGTCGCAGACTTCCCGAAAGAGCGGCGGGCGCAAAGCCTATCCCGCTTGACTACGTAACGACCAAATGGGCTGAAAAATATATCCACCCAGACGACAGAGAGCTCCTGCAAGAGGTATACAGCGCCCCCTCCTCCAATCCCGATTTCACCGATTTCTACGGTGAGATACGTATACTTGACGCGTTCGGAGACGGAGAATATCATGTGTTCGGTATGGTAATGGTCCGCTCGGGCAACGATACCTGTATGCTGTTCAGCCGTGACAAGGCGCGCTTTGACAACTCGCTCACCTCCGCGCAAGTCGCAGAGACCGATCGTCTGTATAAGCTCGTTGCCGAGCAGACCCACACCACCGTCATCGAATCCGACCACATTACGGGGCGTACCTTCTGTTCACCGTCTATTAAGGAGTATTGGGCGGCAAGTCTCAGCGAAAACGTATTTTTGAATTCCAACGAGTTCCGCAAAGCACCCATAGTATATCCCGACGACAAGGGATTATTTTCGGAATTTCTTGAAAGACTATACGCGTCCGACAGAACGGAATCCGTTATAATCCGTTTGAAAATGGCGGACGGCAGCTTCAAATGGTGCAGATTGACGATAACGCTCACCCGCGCTAAAAATGGGAACGTTATCAAGTCGCTATGCACGATAAATCTGGTACATGATGAAGTCACCGCGAGAATGAAGGCGGAAAAGGCCGACGAGCTCCTCCGCAGAACGGTGCGACATATCCCGCTCGGAGTTGGCGTTTTCCGTATGTATAACGGTGAGATATCTCCCGTGTATCTCAGCGACAATATTTATTCGATATTCCGTATTTCGGATGATGATTTTGATATGGCTGTTAAGACAACCCGCGGATTTCTCAGAAACGTTCCGTTTGAAGAGGGTGCAGAGGGCGATTACACGTTAGACAGCTCACGCGGCGACGGAACGCGTTTCTGGATGAACGTCAGCTACCGCGTTCTCAAAGAGGACGGCGAAACGCTGATGTATGCCGCGGTCTCCGACATCACCGAGCGTATAGAAAACCAGCGCCGCTCCGCGGTACAGGAGCAGATGTATCAGGTGCTGCTTGAGGAAACGGGCACGATAGTTTTCAATTACGACCCCGAAAAGGACGTACTGTCTTATCTTCGCCACAGCTACAACAGCGGTAACGAATTTGTCACTGTTGAACATATCAGCGAAGACCCCGACCGCTTCACGCTTATTCAGCCAAGCTTCCGTCTTGGGTTCGTATCGCTGTTGAAGTCGCTCAGCGAAAAGGCGGGCTCTCAGGAAATACCCGTAAAGATCGACGTTGACGGATATCCCAGGCGCTATAAAGCGTTTTTTAAGAGCGTATGCGACACGGAGGGCAGCGTATTTGAAATAATCGGCAAGATTGAAGACGTTGACGATGAAATGGCACGTCTTGAAAGCATACAGGCAAAAGCGATGTACGATTCGCTGTGTATCAACATATATAACAAGGCTACCACCGAAGAGCTTATAAAGGCGGAGCTGGAGCGCAGCACGGGCGGTGCGCTGCTGATGATAGACGTTGACGACTTCAAAAGCATAAACGACAGTCTGGGGCATATGTTCGGCGACGAATTCCTTAAGAAGTTTGCTACTACGGTAAAGAGCACGTTTCGCGATACCGATATCGTCGGGCGTTACGGCGGCGATGAGTTCTTCGTGTTTATGCCGCACGCCACCGCTGCGCTTGCCGAGAAAAAGGGCGAGCAGATATTACAGCGGGTCAAGGAGATCGAAGTGCCCATGGAGGGCGGCGTAAAGAGCAGCGTGGGCGTAGCGGCGGTAAATCCCGACAACCGCAGCTACCGTCAGATCCTCAAGCAAGCCGACAGCGCTCTCTATCAGGCGAAAAATCACGGTAAAAACTGCGTTGTGCTGTTCGATCAATATTCAATGCAGGAGGGCACCTACCGTACCGAGGAGGCTGTAAAGCAGGGCAGGTCGAATGTTGTACTTAGCAGTAATCCCGAGGGAGCAGCGTCTGTGATGATGCGCATTTTCAGCGCATTATACACAAGCGTCAACATAGACAAAGGCATAAACCAGATGTTGGAGTTCGTCGGAAAGACTTACGACGTTAGCCGTATGTACATCTTTGAGGACACCGAGGACGGGCAGTACTGCTGCAATACGTTCGAGTGGTGCAATGAGGGAGTTGAGCCCGAGATAGACAATCTGAGAATGGTCTCCTATGAGAAGGATCTCGGCGGAAATTACCGCGATAATATGAACGATGACGGCATTTTCTACTGCCATGACATAAGTAAGCTTAGCGAGATACAATATAAAATGCTCGCCGAACAGGGAATAAAGTCCATGCTCCAGTGCTCCATTGTCGACGACGGAAAATTCAAGGGATTTGTGGGCTTTGATGAATGCAGGAGCAACCGTTTCTGGACACAGGAGCAGATAGATTCGCTGGCGTTCCTATCGAAGGTACTGTCGATATTCCTGATGAAAGCGCGTTCGCGAAAGCAGTCGGACAACTACGCAAACTCTCTGAAATCCATTCTCGACAACTATCCGCAAACATTGTATATCGTCGACGCGGAAACGCATAAACTGCTCTACCTCAACAAACTTACCGAGAGCGTTATCGGCGCGGGCAAACTCGGGATGGAGTGCAGCGCAGCGATATGCGGCGACAAGATGTTCCCGAAATGCCCGATTCACGAGCTGCTAAAAACAGGAAAAAGCAGCCCGATCGAAATGACCAGCCCCGTGCTGAACAAAAAGGTTCGCGTTCAGGCAACAGAGGTGCATTGGGAAGGCAAACCCGCATATCTTATAAACTGCACTATGCTGTAGGATTAAGTTTATACAGATTTCCAAGCGTTTCGTAAATACAGATAAAAAATAAAACCGCAGCAGTCCGATTGATACTGTCGCGGTTTTATTTATACATATCCGAACAGATCAACGGGAATGCCGTTTTCGCGCACCTCATACTAATATCTAATCATCCTATAGACAAAATCCACCTTCTCCCGGTAATACT
>CAJUMS010000037.1 GCA_910587465.1 uncultured Oscillospiraceae bacterium | reverse complement strand
GTTAATATATGGATAAGATACGCATACAGCGCAATGTAAAGCGCATTGAGGTTAATGATGAGGGTGAATATATAACGCTAGATTTCGACGATCTTAATCTGCCCTACCGTTATTACGGAATGCTCAAGAGATTTGAGAACGACCGCGCGAAATTCGCAAACGAGCTCGCCCAAAAGCTCAAAGCTTTATTTTATTCGTGTTTCTCCATTCCCTGGGAGAAACTCCGTAAGTATTTTTAAAGGCTCTTGAAAAATGCAAAGGACTGGCGTATCCGACAGCCGCGCCGATATCACCGATAGACAACTTAGTCAGCTTCATAAGCTCGGCGGCTTTGGACATTCGATATGACAGCAGGAATTCCTGCGGAGTTTTTCCTATGGCTTCCTTGAATATTTTTCCGAAGTAACTACGGTTAAGTCCGCAGACGGCGGCTATGTCCTCGACCGAAATATTGTTTTGGAAATTATGCTCAATATATTCCAGTGCCTCATGAATGTAAAAATCACGCAGCTTACTTCCGCTTTGAAGTATTTTTGACGCCGAAGAACGCATAAGATAGTCTAGAAAAAGATACAAATGCCCGATAAGATGAATAGGAGGCAAGGCGGAGTTATCCGATATATAGAGCATCTCCCTGACCATATCCTCGCGCAGATCGTTATGTCGCGCGTGGTATATCGGAGAGTCTGTACCCAGTCCCGCCGATTCAAGTATGCCTTTAGCCCGCAGCCCGTCAAACTCGATCCAGCAATATTCCCATGGCATATCGTTATCGGCAATATAGGTCGTGGTCTGATTTGGCATAATAAGAAATCCGTCTCTGCTTTTTACACGGTAGGTTCTGGTCACGCCTTTGCTGTCATCAGCCATAAGCACACCCATACCCGAAATTACATAATGAAAAAGAAAGTGATTTCTTTTTGCGGGTCCGAACGAATGTGACGGCGAACAGCGTTCTTTTCCGAACTGAAACAACCCGAGATCGACAAAATTTTCGGTTGGGAAAATCGAGAAAGACAGATCTTGCATTTATGTCAACTCCTTAAAATGTGTATCCGCTGCTGACGGCAATTGTCAACAATTACATTATAGCACAAAACATACCAAAATGCAATGTAATTTTCAGTTATAAAGTTATATGTGCCATTTTGGTATAAAACAAGTGGAAATCGGCTATTTACAGTAGCATTAAGATATGTTATAATAAAAACACAAAATCAAATCCAATATATGAGGAGGCAGAATATATGAAAAAGCGAGATTTTCTTTCGGCGGCGCTTGCAGCGTTTTCTCTGCCCGTTATGCTGTTGTCGGGGTGTTCGGGGAGTGCGGACAGCGAGGGAAAGATCGAGATCCGTATGCTGCAATACAAGCCCGAGGCTGTCGCGGCGTTTGAGAAGATGGAGCAGCGCTTCAACGAAACTCATGATGATATTCATCTGACTATCGAATCGCCAAACGAAGCGATGACAGTGCTCAAAACACGGCTTATTAAAGAGGATTACCCCGACATTGTCGGTATCGGCGGTGATATAAACTACTCAAACTTCCTTGACGCGGGATTGTTTGAGGATATATCAGATTTTGACCTTCTGCCCGAGATCAAATCCTCATATATGCAGATCGAAAAAGACCTTGAATTTATTCCGCAGGACGGAGTTTACGCGCTTCCTTATGCGGCCAACTGTGCGGGAATTCTGTACAACAAGGACATCTTCAACAGATACGGATGGGAGATTCCGCATACATGGAGCGAGTTTACCGGGCTGTGTGAGACGATACAAGAGGAAACGGACATATATCCTCTTTATTTCGGGTATAAGGACACATGGACGTGTCTTGCTCCGTGGAACGCTCTGGCGGTAGGCTTGTCGCCCGCCGATACCTGCGCTCGGGTCAATGCGGGAAACACAACATTTTCGGAGGAGTATTCCGAGGTGGCGGAAAAAATCAAAGCTCTGCTTGAATATGCCGAGCCTAACCCGTATGCGTACAGCTATAACGACGCGTGTACCGCATTCGCGAGGGGCGAATCGGCGATGTATCCGATCGGCAGCTATGCCGTACCGCAAATAATACAGACAAATCCCGATATCAATATCGATTCATTCCCTTTCCCCGCCAATGAAAACGAAAGTGACAACGTTCTGAATTCGGGCGTCGACCTCCAGTTTTCGATAATGAAAGGCTGCAAGAATAAGGAAGCGGCATACGAGGTGCTGAAATTCCTGTACGAGGACGAAACCATTCAGATATACCTTGACGATCAGAATGCGGTGCCTTGTAAAAACGGTGATTTTACTCTCCCATCAATGCTTGACGGAATGAAGGACTATATCGAAAACGACAGAATGTCCGACTTCCACGATCACCATTATCCGAGCGAAATGAGCGTTGACGCAATAATCCAGACATATCTTATGGATAACAGCGAAAACGCCCGTGAAACGTTCCTGACACGCTTTGATAACGAATGGAAGCGCTATAACCGCGACCTTATTGAAAAGGTAAGAAAATATGAGGAGGAAAAGCAATGAAACACAAACTTTCTTCGCGAACAAAAACATATATCGTAATGATATTGCCCGCGCTCATTCTCTTTGTGGCATTCAATACGATACCTCTTATTACGGGAGCATTTTACAGCTTCACCAATTACCGCGGATACGGCAGCTATGATTTTGTAGGTCTGCGAAATTACATAGACCTTTTCCAAGACGCAAGAGTAGGACAGTCTTATCTGTTTACATTCAAATACGCTATCGCGGGAACGGTGCTGGTAAATCTTATTTCTCTGTTTCTTGCTATGGGTCTGAACAGCAAGATCAAAGCTAAAGGTTTTCTTCGCGGAATGTATTTTGTTCCAAACGTTCTCGGCGGACTTGTTGTGGGTTATATTTTCAGCTTTCTGTTTACCTATATTATCCCTACTCTGGGCAGCGCACTGAATATCGGATTTCTGAAGAACAGCATACTTGCGAGCGAGGATTGGGCGTGGGTAGGCGTGCTGATAGTCGGGGTCTGGCAGTCCGTCGCAATGAACACGATCATTTATATTTCCGGATTACAGACGATCCCCGCGGATATTTACGAGGCGAGCAGCATTGACGGCGCAAATAAGTGGCAGACGTTTATAAAGCTCACGCTGCCTATGTTAGTACCGTTCCTGTCAATAAATCTCGTCCTCAGCACCAAGAATATGCTTATGGTATTCGATCAGATCGTATCCTTGACAAAGGGCGGACCCGCACAAAGCACAGAATCTATTTCCTATCTTATATACCGCAACGGAATGGACGGTGGGCAATTCGGATTTCAGAGTGCCAACGCAGTATTGTTCTTTGTGATTATCGTTACTATATCAGTAATTCAGATGAAAATGACAAGTAAGAAGGAGGAACAGTTATGAGCGGAACAGATATTACCAAAACCAAAAAGCCCGCGAAGATAAAGAAAGATAATCATATAAACATTCCCCTGACGATAGTACTGTTTATCGGGTGCCTTACTGTCATATTCCCGCTGTACATGACAGTTATTATCGCTCTGAAATCGCCGGCTGAAATGACAAACGACGCTATGGGCGCGTTGAGTTTCCCCAAGATATTCAGCTTTGATAATTTTGCCGAGGCAATGCGTGTAACGAACTTCGGAATATCCCTGCTCAACAGCGTGATTATTACGGGCGCGACTATACTTCTGGCACTGATCATTCACTCAATGGCAGGTTACGCGATAGGCAGAGCAATGACGCGTCACAAGAGCTTCAAGTTCATTTATTTCTATATTGTAAGCGGAATGTTCGTACCTTTCGCGATACTGATGATGCCGCTCGTTAAGCAGACCGCTATACTGGGTATTGACAATATGTTCGGCGTTATAATACTTTATGTGGTATTCTATATGCCGATGAACATCATGCTGTATTCGGGGTACTTAAAAAATATTCCCCTTGCCATGGAGGAAGCAGCAAGTATTGACGGCGCTTCAACATGGAGAACATATTGGACGATAATCTTCCCGATGATGAAGCCCATGCACGCAACGGTAGCGGTGCTGACAGCCCTCGGTACATGGAACGACGTTATGACTCCGCTTGTAATAATGTCTGGCTCGGAAAATACAACGCTG
The DNA here is from genome assembly GCA_910587465.1 of uncultured Oscillospiraceae bacterium. GTDB lineage: Bacteria > Bacillota > Clostridia > Oscillospirales > Ruminococcaceae > CAG-115. The sequence goes on along the minus strand of CAJUMS010000037.1, from coordinate 20,602 downwards.
CCGCTTGCGCAACTTAATTTCCAGACGCAATTCGGAACAAATTACAACCTTGCGTTCGCTTCGTATCTGTTGGCGCTTATCCCTATTCTTATTTTCTACATATTCTGCCAGAAGCAGATCATAGGCGGTATCGCAAACGGTGCGGTGAAAGGATAATACATTATGAAATTATGCAACAAAATAATGCTGATTACCTATGCCGACAGTATGGGAAAGAACCTTGGCGAGCTGCATAAAATTATAAACAAGCATTACCGGAAAGCCGTCGGCGGAATACATATACTTCCGTTTTATCCGTCTTCCGCCGACAGGGGCTTTGCACCGATAAGATACGATACGGTGGACGAGAACTTCGGCAGCTTTGATGATATTATGCGGCTCGGCGATGATTACTATCTGATGTTTGATTTCATGGTAAACCACATTTCCGCTCAGTCGGAATTTTACCGTGATTTTCTGAAAAATAAGGACGCTTCGCCGTACAAGGATATGTTTATCCGCTACAAAGATTTCTGGGAAAACGGCGAGCCTACAAAGGCGCAGACCGATCTCATCTACAAGAGAAAGCCTCGCGCGCCGTATGTCGAGGCGCAATTTGCGGACGGCAGCACAGAAAAGATTTGGTGTACGTTCTGCGAGGAACAGATTGATCTTGACGTATCCAAAGATGTTACAAAGCGTTTTATTACGGAAACGCTGGAGAATATGTGCAGACACGGCGCGGCGATAATACGGCTTGACGCATTTGCGTATGCGGTAAAAAAGGCAGATACAAATTGTTTCTTTGTTGAACCCGACACATGGGATCTGCTATACGATATCGAAAAAACAGTATCGGAACACGGCTGTGAAATACTTCCCGAAATTCATGAGCACTATACCATTCCGATGAAGATCGCCGACAAGGGATTCTGGATATACGACTTTGCACTTCCGGTGATCACTCTCCACGCTCTGTTCAATCATACGGGAAAATATCTCAAGAAATGGCTCGAAATGTGCCCGATGAAGCAGTTTACTACCCTTGACACGCACGACGGCATAGGAATTGTCGACGTAAAGGATCTTATTCCCGACGACGAGATAGAAACCGTCAAGGAGCAGATGTACAGCCGCGGAGCAAACGTTAAAAAAATTTACAGCTCGGAGGCATACAACAATCTTGATATTTATCAGGTCAACACTACCTACTATTCGGCGCTCGGGAATAACGATAATGCGTATCTGCTTGCGAGAGCGATACAGTTTTTCGCGCCGGGTATTCCTCAGGTCTACTATGTCGGGCTGCTGGCGGGAGAGAACGATATCAAACTTATGGAGCGCACCAAAAACGGACGCGATATCAACCGTCATTATTACTCGGCAGAGGATATTGACAAGGAGCAGGACAGAGAGGTCGTGCGGAAGCTGAAGGAGCTTATGGAGCTCAGAAACTCTCATGCCGCTTTCGGACTTGACGGCAGCATTTCCGTAACCGCCGGCAGCGACGAGATATCAATTACAAGAACCTGCGGTGACAGTGAGCTGACGCTGAACGCAAATCTGACAGATTACAGCTTTACTATCGGATAAGGAGCATATTTCATGGGTATAAACGTCAACGAAAAGGAGCGTTATTTCAGCATTACAACGCGAAATACCGAATATCAGCTAAAGGCTGATAGGTTCGGGGTGTTAAAGCACCTGTGGTACGGCGGGAAAACCGGGTGCGACATGGAATATTTGCTTGAATATCCCGACGTGGGTTTTTCGGGAGCTATCTACGAGGCAGATAACGACCGCACATATTCCCTTGACACAATGCCGCTGGAATATCCTTGCGGCGGTGTGGGAGATTTTCGTATTTCCGCCATTGAAGTTACTCACGCTGACGGAAGCACGGCGCTTGATCTGCGTTACAAAGGATATTGTGTGAAAGACGGGAAGTACGATATTCCCGGTCTCCCTGCCGTTCACGCAGAAAAAACAAAGGCACAGACGTTTGAAATAACGCTTTGCGATACCGCAACGGATACGGAGGTAATACTCCGCTACGGTGTTCTTGAAGAACTTGATATAATAACCCGAAGCGCCGAGATACGCAACAACGGCGACAGCCCGATATTCCTGAAAAAAGCCGCAAGCTTTAGTCTTGATGTGCCATACGGAAATTGGGAATGGATACACTTTCAAGGCAGACACACCTTAGAACGGCTGCCCGAACGCGCTCCGCTCATTCACGGAATACAGGAGAGCTCCAACATTCGCGGCGCGTCAAGTCATCAGCAGAACCCGTCATTCATCATCTGCTCTCCCGACTGCGGCGAGCGGTATGGCAAGTGTTACGGCGCGTTTCTCGTATACAGCGGAAGTTTTCAGACGCAAATAGAGCTTGATCAGCTGAACCAGACCAGAGCGGTTATGGGAATAAATCCTCGGCTTTTCGGATGGAAGCTGAACGTCGGAGAGAGCTTCCATACGCCGGAAGCGGTTATGACATACAGCGGAAGCGGTTTTTCCAAGCTGTCCCACAATTTCCATAAGGTAATAAGAGAAAACATATGCCGCGGAAAATATAAGCTTGCCGAGCGACCCGTGCTGATAAATAACTGGGAGGCTACTTATTTTGATTTTGACGCAAATAAAATTCAGACGATCGCGGAAAATGCGGCGGCGCTCGGAGCGGATATGCTCGTTCTTGACGACGGTTGGTTCGGCAAGCGCGACAGCGATTGCTCGGGGCTGGGAGATTGGTTTGTAAATGAGAAAAAGCTGCCGGGAGGGCTGGGGACACTAGTCGAAAAGGTCAAGGCTTTGGGAATGAAATTCGGACTGTGGTTTGAACCTGAAATGGTCTCCGAAGACAGCGAGCTTTACCGCGTACACCCCGATTGGGCGATAAAAATACCCGACCGCAAGCCGACACGCGGGCGTTATCAGCTTGTGCTGGATATGTCAAGAAAGGACGTCCGCGATTATCTGTACGATTCTATTGCCGCGATCTTAAAAAGCGCCGAAATATCATATATAAAATGGGACGCCAACAGAAGCATATGTGACTGGTATTCGGGAGAGCTTTCGGCGGAAAGACAGGACGAGCTTCCGCACAGATATATTCTCGGACTGTATGAGCTGTTCGAGCGGCTGAATACGGATTTCCCTAACGTGCTGTTTGAGGGGTGCAGCGGCGGAGGCGGACGTTTTGACGCGGGAATGCTTTACTACTGCCCGCAGATATGGTGCAGTGACGACACCGATGCTTTTGAACGCGCCAAAATACAATACGGAACGTCGTTCATTTATCCGATTTCAACGATAGGCTCGCACGTTTCGGTCGTGCCGAATCATCAGACGGGCAGAATAACTCCCATTGAAACAAGAGCCGTTACCGCAATGGCGGGGAGCTTCGGCTACGAGCTTGATCTCGGAACGCTTTCCGACGAGGAAAAAAACGCCGTTTCGGAGCAGATAAAACGCTTTAAGAAATACGATCCGCTTATTCACGGCGGAAGATATTATCGTCTGAGCAATCCGACAACGGAGAATATCGCGCTTTGGGAATATGCCTCGGAGGATATGTCGGAGGTGCTTATCCACGGCATGGTTTTCCGCACAGAGCCGAATATGAAGTGCATTGCAATAAAGGCGGTGCTTGACCCAGAGTGTAAATACAAAATATCCGGAAGCACAGAGGTCTACACTGGCGCAGCGTTGATGAATGGCGGTATACTTCTGCCAAAAACGTGGGGAGATTACTGCCCGATTGAAATTCATTTAATAAAACAGAATATTGAATAAACACAAAAAAATTTGGAGGTGAGGAGCAATGTCAAGATTCGATGTAAGTGCGCTGGGCGAGCTGCTTATAGACTTTACCGAAAGCGGACTTAGTCCGCAGGGAAATTGCATTATGGAAGCAAACCTCGGCGGTGCGCCGTGCAATGTGCTTGCAATGCTTTGCAGGCTGGGCTACAATACCGCGTTTATCGGTAAGATCGGCGATGATATTTTTGGATGGCAGCTTCGCGAAACGGTCGAGGATATCGGTATCAATACCGAGGGGCTTGTTGCTGACAGAACTGCCAACACCACGCTGGCATCCATCCGTACATACGCTTGAGACTGGTGACCGCGAGTTCTTGTTTTACAGAAACTCAGGTGCAGATATGATGTTGAATGAGTCGGATATAAATGAAAAAATCATTGCCGAGAGCAGGATATTTCACTACGGCTCGGGAGCTTGTCCTTATCGCTCGGTTATATCATGTTTCGCTGTGTTGCACAAACGTCCTGTTTCTGAAGTAATGCGGGCAGTATCTCTGTAGCGTTTACAAGTCTGTCGAAATTATCCGGTTCATAGTAATTAGACAACCCTATTGACCGCAGCTTGCCGTCTTGAACCGCTTGCTCCATCGCTTGGTACGCTTGTACATTGTTTCTTGGCTGTGAATCATGCAGAATTATAAGGTCAATATAATCCAGACCAAGCCGTTCAAGAGAACGTTCAATTGCTTCCGCACCATCGTTATAATCGGAAGTCCACATTTTGGTTGTAACGAAAATTTCCTCACGAGTTAAATAGCCATCGTCAATAGCACGGCGAATTCCTCTGCCAACGCCTTCTTCATTGCCGTAGATACACGCGGTATCAATCAGTCGGTATCCGTCACGAAGCACCCAATAAACCGAATTTTCCGCTTCATCTTGCGATAATCTGTAAGTGCCTATGCCAAGGACCGGCATTTCATAACCGTTGTTAAACATGACCGTTCCGTTTGTCAGATCAAATTCCGGGGCATCGTTTACAGGATTACTCGGTGTATCATCGCTTTCTGTCGGTTTATTTTGAGAGCTGTTTGATATTGTATCCTGCACTGTACTGTTTGTCAAGTTAATGTTATCAAAAGAACCTTACCTTCCTGAATATGCCAACGGAGAATTATCTGAACATTGGTTTTTCCGTACTTTTTAGCAAGCTCCGTAAAATCGGCTCGTTAATAAGATCCGCATCGCCATGACCTATCGGATACTATGTCTCGACTACTGTGCCATAGGGAACAATACGTTTCTTCAAATCGGCTTGCTGATAGTAAGGATGGCACTCCACTTGCAATGCGGCAGGCTAAATTTTCGCAGCGGCACATACTTCCTCGAGTCTTTCACTTTCGAAATTGCTAAGCCCGATAATGCGCACTTTACCTTGTTCGACAGCACTTTCCATATCCCGCCAGGCACCCATATAATCGCCTACTTGCTGGTTAAGCAGCAAATCGATGTACCCTATATTCAAACGTTCCAATATTTTGTTGATAGCAGTTATTGTCTTACCCTCACCATATTCACTAGGTCATAGTTTTGAGATTACCCATATTTCCTCACGTTCAATGCCGCTCTCACTGACAGCCCCGCCAACACTGCGCTCGTTCTGATAAGCGTGGGCGGTATCAATATGACGATAACCCATTTTCAGCGCATCAAGACACGCCTTTTTCGTTTCTTCATAATCCGGCACCATAAAAACTCCCATGCTGAACTGCGGCATTATCGCACCATTGTTTAATGTTACAAAAGTCTGTTCCATAATAAATCTTCCGTAAATTTAATGAGCATTTCTGCGTAATGCTTCAATTTGATTTTGTAAATATTACTTGACACAATTTTCACAAAAAACTCGTTTCTTGGCTCAGCACCAATATTCACGGAGCGAAGCGAAGTGAATATTGGTGCTGAGCCGGTTGCATGACCGGAATGGTTATGTAATTGCGTTTAGTGCTACGTAATAATTTCGTCGTTTCACTACCGGCGGTACACCGCCAATTACCTAACAAATTCGCCGATTATTTCAATAGCTCATAAAGTAGCGCCAAATAAGGGGTTTCTGCTCGTTTATCGTTTAATTTTCAGGCTTGCGGTCGCGCAAATAGAACAACTCATCCTTCATGCGTACCCACATGCTTTCGCATAGGACGTTATCATGGTAGTGTCCGCCTGCGCTGCCCATACTTTGGATAAATCCAAAATGCGTGAGTATGCTGTGGTATTTTTCGCTTGTGTACTGACTTCCGCGATCCGAGTGAATTACCGCACCGCGCATTTCCGGGTAACTTTTACATGCGTTTTCGACAGTTTGAACACACAGCTCCGCACGCATATTATCCGTCATTGCAATCCCCAAAACCGACGTGTCAAAGCAGTTATAAACCGCCGAAATGTAGAGTTTACCGTCATTTGCGGGGATTTTCGTTATATCCGTAACGCACTTCTCACAGGTCTTTTCAGCTGAAAATTCATGTCTTAACAGGTCGGCCGATTTGCGCGGTTCACGGTCTGCTTTTGTTATTCCGTTGGGCTTTATGCGCTTGGATCAATACGCTCCGATGCGCTCCATTACGTGATATATGGTGCGCTCGCTCGGGATTTGTTCCTCGGGGTATTTCAGCTTTAACACTGCGTGCATACGACCGTGTCCGTATGTATCGTTGCACTCGTCCTCGGCAATTACACTCTATATTAGCTCTGCTAAGTGTTCGTACTTCCATGGTTTATCGCGATTTGTCAAATAATCTCGAAATGCCTGCCGTGACACCTCTAATGCCTCACAATAAAAGCGTATTTTTACCTTAATAGCGCCGTCTTTGGTCTTTATTGCAATGAATTTCAATCGTTCCCTCTTCCAGACTTCCGATGGCTCGCCGCGAAAAAAGTCAACGCTTCCTCCAAGAACTCGTTCAATTCGTTAAGCCGCTTGATCTCCTTGTCGCGCTCCTTTAACTGCCGCCTCAATTCTTCGTTTTCAGCGGCGAGCGTCAGCGCGGTTTCCGGTCTTTGTTCGCCGTGCCACAAATCCATATGACCGCTTTTCGCCTTGTGTACCCACCCGCTTAGTTTCCCTTCGAGTATCCCCGGCTCCGTTGCCGCTGCTTTCGTTCCCCTCGTTTTCGCCAACTTTACCGCCTGTATCTTGTACTCCTTGGCGTAACTCCTTCTTTGTCTCATCTTAACACCCTCCTTTTCTTTTCATTTTACTTCTTTGTTATAATGGTGTCAAGTTTTATTATACAATATCAAAATCTTTGGTACAATAAAAGCACAGCAAGCAAGGCAGTAATGTCATTGCAAACTGTGCTTATTTTTGTTATAATGAGAAGGTAATAGATTGACGACAAAATCTTAGAACTTTGCGTTCGTACAAAAAAGTGTCAACCGCCTTCTTGTTATAAAGATTCGATTAAGCAGGTTGTTCCGTTTGCCGTTGGGTGTGCCTTTGGGCTAGCCCAAAGGCACACCCAACGGCAAACGCGTTCGTGTCACTAACCAAAATGAATCGTAATAAGCTCTCGGTGGAACATTACAATTATTTTTTCGGAAAGAAGGAATGTAAATGATCAGCGTTGGAATTGACGTGTCCAAAGGCAAAAGCACAATTTGTATATTGAAACCGGGCGGAGAGGTTTTACAGCCTCCGTTTGAGATCAATCACACAGCCGACGGACTTGAAAGCTTAGTTGCTTTGATCAAATCTTTTGATGAAGAAGTCCGTGTCGTGCTTGAGGACACCGGACACTACCACCTCCCCGTAGTTATTCCCCTCGTTGAGAGCGGAATTTTTGTGTGCTGTGTGAATGCACTGCGAATGAAAAAATTCTGCTCACAAAGTCTTCGTCGTGCCAAAACGGACAAGATCGACTCTATTAAAATCGCGAACTTCGGACTTACATATTGGAGCGAACTTACTCCAACACTGCCCAAGGGCGAGGTTTACCAAGAGCTTAAACTGCTTGCGCGGCAGTATTACCAAACGGTTTCTCTTCTGATAAAAGCAAAGGTCAATCTGAGCAATTTGCTTGATCAATCAATGCCAAATATTCAAACCGTTTTAGCCGACAACAAAAGCAATTGCAAGCTAACGGATTTCGTTGCTCGGTATTACCATTGCAGTCACATTCTCGAAATGGGTGAGCAAGGCTTCACAATAGATTACTGCGCTTGGGCAAAAGAAAAGGGATACCGTTTAAACGAACGTAAGGCGGCTCAAATCCTCGCCATTGCTCAAAACGGTATCCCAACGCTCCCTAACTCCGTATCCACTCAGATCGCCGTTAGTGAAGCTGTAAAGCTGATTCAGTCAATAACCGAATCGCGCAATACCATTTTAGCACAAATGCAGGAATTTTGCAAGTCCCTTCCGGAATATTTTATTGTAAAAGATATGCCTTGTATTGGTGATACGCTCGCGCCGCGTATTATTGCGGAAATTGGCGATGTGCGCCGCTTTAAAAACAAGCGCTCATTGGTTGCCTATGCCGGCATTGATGCGCCGCCTTACCAATCCGGAACCTTCAACGCCTCTGAACGACACATTTCAAAACGCGGAAACAGTTATTTGCGAAAAACCGCGTTTGAAATTATGCAAAGTCTTATTCAGCATAAACCAAACGGCGATCCTGTCTACGACTTCATTCAAAAGAAACGCAGCGAGGGAAAATCCTCCAAAGAAGCTATGGTGCCGGTATTAACAAGTTTCTCCGCGTTTATTACGGTAAGGTTATGGAACTTTATTCGATAACTGCCTAATCGCATGCATTACAGTTCTTGGTGGCTGAAATTTCTGCACTTCTGCGGCTAGCTTTGCTGTACCTTTTTGCGCTACCTGTTACAAAAAAACAATTCGTTTTTTGGCTATTTTGTCTATTTTGTCTATTGACTTTTCTTAGCAGGTTTTTTGTCAAGATTCTGAAAACAAAAAATCGCCCGTGAATGAGCTCTCGCGAACGAGAAATTATTCACAGGCAATTTGGTAAAAATATCCAATTTTAACCGGAAAAATTTTGTAGGGGAGGGTTCAAGTCCATTTTCGTGTCGAAAATATCTACGGAGGGCGATTTCTGTTTTTCACAAGATTTATGCCCACAAATGGCTTTACACAGCCGTTTGCGGGCATGATATCTTTTTGGTAACATTTAGTTGGCGGAAGCGGTGGGATTCGAACCCACGGTACCGTGAGGTACAACTGATTTCGAGTCAGTCCCGTTATGACCACTTCGATACGCTTCCGTGACTATAATATTATACACTTTTTTCATATGTTTGTCAAGGGGTTTATAAAAAAACTTGTAAATTTCTCAAAATTGTCCATAGTGCTTGACAACAGCTTAAAAAAGGGTTATAATTAAAACAGTACCAAAACTTGGGAGGAGAAAAATGGATCTGGACGTATTAAAGGGTATCAGGAGAAATCTTGTGCTGCTTGCTATGCTTGAGTTGGCCGGCGGACTGTTTATGATAATTTTCAGTTCAAACCTTGTGGTAATGCTGATAAAGATACTCGGTATTATCGCGGCGGCTTACGGAATAATCACGTTTCTGGTGTGGGCTGTTAAAAAGGATAAGAGCGGTGGAGCGGCGGTGATAATCACGTCGGTGCTCGGCGTTGTCGCTGGCGCGCTGCTGATCTTTTTGACCGAGCACATTAAGGTCTTTTTCACGATAATAGCGGGAATTTTCGCGGGTATCTTCGGCGTTGTTAAGATACCGAGTATGTTCGCGGTGAAGAAGGCGGGTTTTAAAAAGTGGTATATAATGCTTATTCCTATGCTGGCGATAGTGGCTATCGGCATATTTATCGGCATTAACTACGGCAATTATTCGGATAAGGTCACTTCTATATTGCTCGGTATTTCGTTGATTTTGGGCTGTGCGTTCGATATTATCGCAATGGCGGGGGCGTCGAATGTTGAAAAGCAGCTGCTCGTCGCAAAGGAAGTCGATATGCCCGAGGACGAGCTGAAATGATAAAGGAGATCAAAGATCGCCGAAGTATCCGCAAATATGACGGCAGGGAAGTGCCGCGCGAAATGTTGGAGCAGATAATCGCGGCGGGAATGTGCGCGCCCTCGGCAAAAAACCGTCAGCCGTGGAAATACGTTATTGTTACTGGAAGCGCAAAGCGGGACGCGCTTTCGGCAATGGAGCGCGGTATTGAACGCGAAAAGCGCGAGCCGTTTCTCCCTGAAAGCGCGGGGAGTATCACGGATGCGGAGCACACCTTAAAGGTTATGAGGCAGTCAGCGGCGGTGATATTCGTCGTGAACACCCTAGGCGCGGAACTTTCGCGGACATTATCGGTCGATGAGCGCGTTTACGAGATATGCAACGCGCAGTCTATCGGCGCGGCTATGCAGAATATGTCGCTTGCGGCGGTTGAGCTCAAGCTCGGCAGTCTGTGGGTGTGTAATACGTTTTTCGCTCAGCAGGAGCTTAATAAGTGGCTGAACACTGGTGGTGAACTTTTCGCGGCGCTGGCGGTAGGTTATGCCTCCGAATCGCCAGCGCCGAGACCGAGAAAGCCAATAGGTGATACGATTGAATGGAAAAAATAAAAATCGGGGATATCGCTATCCCCGATAATTTTGTATGTGCTTTTAGCTATGCTGCTCCTCGGGCAGCTTAACAAGGCTGATAGCTTCGGAAATGGTTTTCTCGATAGCCTCCTTGCCATATTTGTCGACCTCGGCTTTGTTCTTCTCTCCATGGGTAAGACAGCCCGCGCCGCCTATACAGCCGCCGACGCACGCCATACCCTCGATGAAGTTCGCGTCGAGAGCGCCCTTGCTCTTCTTGAGCAGCGCCATTTTGCACGCTTCAATTCCGTCGCAGGAAACCGCTTTAAGCTCGAAGTCGCCGAGATTCTGCTCCTTGAGAGCCTGCTGAACCGCGTCAGCCAAACCGCCGCTTCTCGCGAAAATACGTCCATAGTAAGACGCGTTTTCAAGAAGATCCTCGTCCAGCTCGCGGATATCGATATCCTTGCTGTCGAACAGAGCCTGAAGCTCCTCAAACGTGATAACGCTGTCGATATACGGCCGCACGGTCTCCTTCTGAAACTCCATCTTCTTAGCCGTGCACGGACCGATAAACACTATCTTCGCCTCGGGGTCGGTGGATTTGATATATCTTGCGATAGTAGCCATAGGGGAGAGGATGTGCGAGATATGGTCTACCATATTCGGGAAGTTCTTGTGAATGTAGTCCACGAATGCGGGGCAGCAGCTCGATGTCAGGTAGTCGCCGCTTTCCGCAAGCTCCTTACTCTCCATATATGCAACCATATCCGCGCCCAGTGCCGCCTCGATAACAGTATAGAAGCCAAGCTCCTTGATACCCGATATGACCTGCCCCAGCTTAGCGTAAGCATACTGCGAGCCGATAGCGGGCGCTACAAGCGCATACACCTTGTACTTTTTGTTCTGTTCGCTCCTTTGGATCATATCAATGACGTTGATAATGAACGACTTATCAGTGATCGCTCCGAATGGGCACTGATAAACGCACGCGCCGCAGGAAATGCACTTGTCGTTGTCGATCTTCGCCGCCTTGTCCTCGTTCATCGAGATAGCGTTTACCTTGCAGGCGCTCATGCACGGGCGCTTGAAGTTCATTATCGCGGTGTAGGGGCAGCTCTTAGCGCACAGTCCGCATTCAACGCACTTGCTCTTGTCGATATGCGCTTTCTGGTTGTGATCGAACGAGATCGCGCCCTTGCGGCACGAGTCCATACAGCGGTGCGCAAGACAGCCGCGGCATGCGTTCGTTACCTCGTAGCCGCCCATAGGACATTCGTCGCAGGCGGTCTCTATCACCTCGATAACATTGGGGTTGTTCTTGTCGCCACCCATTGCGATCTTAACGCGCTCGCCGAGTATCGCGCGCTCCTTGTAAACACAGCAGCGCATAGTCGGCTCCTTGCCGGGAACGATCATCTTCGGGATATCCAGAACGTTTTCAAAGAGCGTTCCCGCCCATGCCTCGCGCGCCACCTCGCGCAGCACCTTATATTTGATGTACTGCACCTTGGTGTCGAATTTGTAGATGAGCTTGCCGTTCTTATCGTAAATATAGTCGGTTTTGTGCTCCATATCGGTTTCTCCTTAGAAATAGTTTACCTTTATCTTTTTGCCCATTTTCTTAAGGCTTTCGGACAGCTCGTTTACAAGCTGCATTTTTATGTTGAAGTTGATCGGCAGATTGGGGTTCTGATGTGCGGGGTTTACCGCTCTGCCGACGTAGAAGTTGATGTCCGTCGCTTCCTCAAACAGCATACGCGAGATCAACGCCGCGCCGTCCTGCTTGTAATTCCACTGCTTGTAGCTCTCGTTGTTCTCAAGATAATCCTTAGCGTATTCGTTTACACGGTTGATCGTGATCACGCCCTCGGTAACGAGATCTATTCCCTCGATAGTCGCTGTAGGCGGTATCTCGGGGTCGAAGTAGTTTATGTTTGGGATTATCGGCTTTCCGAGGTGCTGAGACACGATCGTAGATGTTGTACCTCCACAGACGATACGCTTGCCGCCTTTTGAGAGGAACAGCGAGACCATCTTGTCGCAGTCGTTTCTGTCTGAGGGAGGACCTATCATTAGATTCATCTGCTGTCTCGCGCGGATACGCACGGTCATAGCTGTCGTGTCGTCACCGGGATTGCCGCCGTATAGCTTCAGGCACTCGTCCGTCAACACCGTCGACAGCGTTTTCGCGGTAAATCCGACGTCGGTCAGCGACTCCATAAACTCCGCGATATCCTTGCGCTCCCAGCCGAAATTCAGAGACATTCCCACACCCGCGTGAATACAGCCGTCGCTCATTGCGATAAACGTATCGTTCTCTTGTAATTTAACGCGCGCCTTATGAATGATTTTGCCCTCAATATTCAGCTCCTGAAGATGATAATCGTATTGTTTGCCGTCACGGTACATAATAACGTCGGGGTTGTCGTAGCATATGATCTCCGCCTCCTCGTTGTTGATAAGGCGAATGATCGTAAAGGTGGAATATGCGACCTCGCGCACTTTGCATATCGGCAGGGTAGCGGCGATAGTCTTTACGCACTCCTCCAGAGAAATGCCCTGCGAGGTCATTGTGGCGATGATCTTCGAGGTGAGCGTTGAGAGAATAGACGCCTTAACGCCGCTCCCCAAGCCGTCCGCCAGCACCAGAACCGTAGAATCGTCGTCCATTTCGATTATCTCGATATGGTCGCCGCAGAGCTGTTCTCCCACATGGTTAAGGCTTTTCCAGCCTATATCGGCGCATAGATTATTCATCGTTGATCGACTCCTTCAGTTTCATCAGTGCAACCTTCGTTTCAGCAGCGGTCTCGCCCAGAAGCGAAGCTATCTCTTGTACTATTCTCATCTGGTTTTCAACGACCTTGTCGGCGATATCCGCGGTGGTTCTGCCAACATTCTCCTTGCGCACCTTTGCCTTTTCTTCTTCGGTAACGTCGCGCATAAGGCAGATTATGATGCGGTATTCCGAATCGTAAATTACCGTCTGTTCAACATACTTGTCATATTCGGTGAGGTACTTTCGCTCGTCGCGGACGGGTCTGTTACTTTCCATTACCTCCATAAACACGGTAGGATCGAGGATACGGATGACCTGCTCGCCCATAACGTCGGACGCGTGACCAATATTCATAAGCTTCAGCGCTGCCTTGTTGATCTGCTGAATTTCAAGATTTTCATTCAGCGCGATAATAGCGTTCGGAGTGTTCGAGATGATGTTGTCGGAGAAACTTTCCGCCTTGTCCTTGAGGAACGGCAGACACATTGAGATATCCGCCTTGCCGCGGTAAATAGCGATAGCCTTTTCGCGGCAGGTGTTGTAACCGCACGAACCGCAATTTAGTTCCTGTTCGGGGCGCATTTTGCCCATTCTGCGGAGGATAGCCGAAATTTCGGTCTCAGTAGGCACAGCCGCCTTGGTATCGAGCATCGTCATCTTCTTATGCAGCTCTGTCTTGTCGGGCTGGCTGACAACGAAATCCTCTCTGCCCGCGTACTTGTTTATCGCCATAGCGGACGCAACGGGAGACTTCTTGTACTTCTCCATAACGGGACCGTTAGCGCAGCTTCCCGCGCAAGCGGACATCTCGATAAAGCAGTTGTGGAGCTTGCCATCAAGTATTTCTTCGAGAGCCTCCTTGACGTTATCCATTCCGTCGAACGCAAGATATGTATAATTCGGGTCGCGCTCCGCCATTGTGCGGAGAATACCGCCCGTAGTCGGGAATAGTCTCGCGCGGCTCTGATTATTGGAATCCATATTCTTGTCAATTTTCACACCTGCGTCATTGAGCCAGTTCGTAAGCTCCTCGAAGGTCAGCACGTCGTCGGTGTAGTCGGCATATCGCGCAGCTTCCTCCTTTTTGGAAACGCACGGACCGATAAATACGGTCTTGCATCCGGGATAACGCTTTTTCAGGTCCTGACAGTGCGCCTGCATAGGCGAGAGCACATCAGCGAGATATTCCAACGCCTCGGGGTAGTACTTTTGAATGAGCAGGTTAATGGAGTTGCAGCACGAGGAGATGAGCACGTCGCGCTTGTCCTCGCGGATAAGACGCTCGTATTCGGTTTTTACTATCGTTGCACCGACAGCGGTTTCCTCCGCGCCCGCGAAACCTAGCTCCTTGAGCGCTTTTGTGAGCGCTTCGATACCAGCGCCGTCATAGTTCGCGATGAACGAGGGCGCGACAGATGCGTACACCTTTTCGCCAGAGCTGATAAGATACTTTACACGCTCGGTGCTGTCGGCGATCTCCTTTGCGTTCTGCGGGCAGACAACAAAGCATTGTCCGCAGAGAATACACTCGTCGCCGACAATATTAGCCTGATTTCCCGAAAATCTGATAGATTTTACAGGACAGTGCCTGATACATTTATAACAGTTTTTGCAATTGGATTTTTTTAGCTTCAAAAATTCTGCCATAGTAAAACTCCTTAAAACAAATTTTAATGTCATAAAAAGGGCAGGGGAGAGCAATTCCCGTATATCCCCGAATATCCCGCTGCAAATCGCTGCAGCGGGAATACGTCGGGTATTACGAACCTGTCCGCACAGCCCGAAAATTTGCCGAAAGCCGCAGAACAGCTATGTGGACAGGTTCTGTGTCAAAAATCAAACCTTTGCGAGGATTTCGGTCTTGAAGAAATCGTCTACTGTATCGGGAGACACGGAGAAACTCTTGTCATCAATAGTCACGCAAACGCCGTTCTGGCAGTTGTTCATGCAAAACGTTCCGCCAAGCTCAACCTTATCTTTAAGATTGTTTTCGCCAATGAGATACTGAAGCCCCTCAACAACGCGTCTTGAGCCCTTGAGGTGGCAGGAACTGCCGATACATACTGTAACTTTCATAATAAACCTCCAAAAATATCAATCATATTCAACTACATTGACCCAGCCAAGCAGGAACTCACGTTCCTCCTGCTTGCCCTTTACTGACTGCGAAGCGGCAACGATCGGCAACCACTTCTGGATGTACTGCTTAGCGGTATCGCTCTTGCGGCAGAACATATCCATATACTTCTCCGCGAGGTCAATATCACCGCTCAGCCAGAACAGCAGATACGTTCTCGCAACGTCTGCGGAAGCATTGCCCTGTGTAGCGTGGCTCCAGTCGAGAATGTATGGTGTGCCGTCGTCCTTTACGATGATGTTCTCGGGATTGAAATCACCGTGGCATACCTTGTTGTGCTTGGGCATACTCTCAAGTCTTGTGTGCAGCTCATAGCGTGTGGTAGCGTCAAGATCTGCCTCGCTGATCTTACGGTTCATCTTGTCCTTAAGCTTGGCAAGACCGGGACATACGGTGGAGTGCATCTTCATTTGGAGGTCAACGAACATCTCAAGATATTCGTCCTTCTTTGCGGGATTTTCTTTCATTAACTGCGCGAGCGTCTTGCCCTGGATAAACTCGGAAACGATCGCCCACTTTCCGTCTTCGACGGTCTTTACCTCGATGATCTTGGGTACGTTGATGCCGATGTCCTCAACACGCGCCTGATTGAGCGCCTCATTGAGAACGTCGTACTTCGCGAAGTCGCTGTCAAAAACCTTTACAGCGGTCTCGCCCTCGCGGTAGACCGTTTTACGTGTACGAACGGCAATAATTCTATCGGACATAGCCTTTTCCTCCTAAAGTAATTTATTTATCGTGTGCGCTCTTGAAAGGGAGGAGAGCCTCCCCCTCGGCGAACGCGTTAATCCTGCATTAAACAAGCTTTGTTGTCTTGCCGTAGTAAGCGTTCAGATACATCTGCTTGATCTCGGACATAAGCGGGAATCTCGGGTTAGCGCCCGTGCACTGATCGTCGAATGCCTGTTCTACCATTGCGTCAAGTCTGTCGAGGAAGTCTTTCTCGTCGGGAACATAATCCTTGATAGTCTTCTTGATGCCGATGTAGTCCTTCAGCTCGTCGATCTTCGCTATAAGAGCCTCAACCTTTTCCTCGTTGGTCTTGCCCTTGCAGCCGAGGTATTCCGCTACCTCGGCGTAGCGCTCGAGAGTGTGCGGATGATCGTACTGCGAGAACGTACCCATCTTGGTAGGCTTCTCGGAGGAATTGAAGCGGATGACCTCGTCGATCAGCAGAGCGTTCGCAACGCCATGAGGAATGTGGTGGAACGCACCGAGCTTATGAGCCATGGAGTGGCATACGCCGAGGAACGCGTTCGCAAACGCCATACCCGCCATAGTAGCCGCGTTTGCCATTTTCTCGCGTGCAACGGGATCGGGCTTACCCGCGTCATCTCTCGAGGGCGCGGAATCATAAGCTCTCGGCAGATAATCGAAGATCACCTTGAGCGACTGCTTAGCCAGACCGTCAGTGTAGTCGGTAGCCATAACGGAAGCAATAGCCTCCAGGTCGTGAGTGACAGCGTCGATACCGGAAGCGGAGGTCAGCCCCTTAGGACCTGTTTCCATAAGATCGGGATCAACGATAGCCATATTCGGCATAAGCTGATAGTCAGCCAGAGGATACTTAACGCCGGTATCCTGATCGGTGATAACCGCGAACGGAGTAACCTCGGAGCCCGTACCCGCGGAGGTAGGAACAGCAATAAAGTAAGCCTTTTCACCCATCTTCGGGAATGTGTAAACTCTCTTGCGGATATCAATAAAGCGCATAGCCATATCCTGGAAGTCAGCCTCGGGATGCTCATACAGTACCCACATGATCTTGCCTGCGTCCATTGCCGAGCCGCCGCCCATTGCGATAATGCAGTCGGGTTCGAACTTGCGCATTGCCTCCGCACCCATCTGTGCGGACTTCAGAGAAGGATCGGGCTCTACGTCGGAGAAGATTGTGTATGTAATGCCCATTTCTTCAAGTCTGTCGGTGATGTGCTTTGTAAAGCCGCTCTTGAACATAAAGCTGTCGGTAACGACAAACGCTCTCTTCTTGCCCATTACATCCTTAAGCTCCTTAAGAGCGACAGGCAGACAACCTTTCTTGATATAAACCTTTTCGGGCGCACGGAACCACAGCATATTCTCTCTCCTCTCGGCAACGGTCTTGATATTTAAAAGATGCTTTACTCCAACGTTTTCGGAAACGGAGTTGCCGCCCCACGAGCCGCAGCCCAGCGTAAGCGAAGGAGCGAACTTAAAGTTATACAGATCGCCGATACCGCCGAGAGACGACGGGGTGTTGATGATAAGACGGCAGGTCTTCATTCTGTGAGAGAACTTGAGCAGCTTCTCTCTCTCCGCGGGATTGATCCACAGTACGGAGGTGTGACCTAGACCGCCGTTGTTGTGCAGCAGGGTATCGGCGATATCGAGTGCGTTGTCAAAGTTCTCGGACTTGTACATACCGAGGATAGTAGTAAGCTTCTCGTGACCGAAAGCCTCCTCGCGGTCGGTAGAGGTAGCCTCGCCGATGAGCACCTTTGTCTCCTCGGGAACCTCAAAGCCTGCCATTTTCGCAATAGTTACGGGGCGCTGACCTACTACCTTAGCGTTCAGAGCGCCGTTGATAAGCAATGTCTTGCGTATTTTCTGAGCCTCGTCGGGCTTGAGGAAATAGCAGCCTCTCTTGATGAACTCTTTCTTTACGTCGTTGTATATCTTCTTGTCGGCGATAACGGTCTGCTCGGTCGCGCAGATCATACCGTTATCGAACGTCTTGGAGTGGATGATAGAGTTTACGGCGTTGATGATATCCGCAGACGGATCAATAATAGCGGAAGCGTTGCCCGCGCCTACGCCGAGTGCGGGAGTGCCCGAGGAGTAAGCGGACTTGACCATGCCGGGACCGCCAGTCGCAAGGATAAGGTCAACCTCTTTCATAAGCTGGTTTGTAAGGTCAAGCGAGGGAACGTCGATCCACGAGATGATGTCCTCGGGAGCGCCTGCCTTGACAGCAGCCTCGTAAACGATCTTAGCCGCTTCAATGGTGCAGTTCTTTGCGCGGGGGTGCGGACTGATAATGATACCGTTTCTGGTTTTCAGGCAGACAAGACATTTGAAGATAGCGATAGATGTGGGGTTGGTCGTCGGGATAACAGCACCTATAACTCCGATAGGCTCCGCAATTTTTGTGATGCCGTAGCTCGGATCCTCCTCAATAACGCCGCAGGTCTTAACGTCCTTGTACGCGTTGTAGATGTGTTCGGAAGCGTAGTTATTTTTGATAACCTTATCCTCTACGATACCCATTCCCGTTTCTTCAACAGCCATTTTCGCAAGCGGAATTCTCTGCTTATTGGCAGCGGAAGCGGCAGCTAGGAAGATCTTGTCGACCTGCTCCTGAGTGTACTCGGCGAACTTCGCCTGTGCCGCCCTTACTCTCTCGAGCGCAGCATCAAAGGACTTTGCGCTGTCAACGATTTCGTGATTCATAGTCATCTTCTCCTTTAATGATATATGTTTGGTTTTCTGCATACCTCTTTTATCCTGCCGGGCTTTAAAATAGAGAAACGTCATTCTAAATGAAAGCGTCCTCTGAAATGTCAAGCGGGGCATAGACCTTCGGGTATGCTTTTTTACCTTTTAATACTTGGCGGAAATTCGCGTTTTTGCAATAAAAATCCCGAATTCCTTCCTTGTTAATATTTTAACATATTCCCCGTGATAAGTGAAATGTAAATTCCGCATACACGTTATCAACCTATCACATAGGGGAATAATGCTGAAATCGAAAAAGATTTCCATAGATTTCGGAAAAATTATGGAAAGCATTTGTGCTTAGCGTTGCACACATCGGTAATAAACTGCTTGTCAAGCTCCGAGAGCTTGTAGTCCTTGCGGTAGATCAGCACGTCCTTATATGGCTTTGTGTACTGCGGACATTTACGCATGACCAGACCGTAATTATCCAGCAGCGACTGCGGTACGGGCGACATCCACATAAAGGTATTTGGAACGTTCCCAAGCAGCATAAACTGTGTAGCGCGCTCGAAAACATAAATGCGCTTGTCGACATGCTCCGAAAGTTCCGCTTTTTTTACGTCGATCAGCGGCAGGGAAGGAACGTACGGATCCCCATGAGTAATTTCTATATAGTCCTTCAGGTCCTCGATGGAAATATTTTCTTTTGTAGCGAGCGGGCTGTTCCTTTTTACCGCCATACGGTAAGTAAACTCGGCGACAGTATCATATTCGAGCTTTTTCTCTCCGAACATTTCCACAAAATATTTTTCGAATGCTGCTTGATAACGAACTATGCCGAGATTGAAGTCTCCGCGAGTGACGTTGGTTATTGTCCGCATGGAGTTGGTCTCCTTGTAGAATATCTCCGCGGGCTCGTCAAGCGAGATGTGCCTGGAAAATTCTGCCATGGCTACCGAGAAGTAGCTCGCGCGCGGAACGCATATCGAAAACGATTGCTTATGGGTTTTCCCGTTGCGGTATATTTCTTCCACCTCGTCGACCTGCGATACGATACGCCGTGCCCGCCGCAGGAACTCGTCTCCGTCCGGAGTGGTGGTGATTCCTTTTGAGGTGCGCCTGAAAATGGTTATCCCAAGCGATTCCTCGAGCTCCTTTATCGCGCGTGAAAGGTTCGGCTGACCCATGTACAGGTTCTCCGCCGCCTTGCTGATCGATTGTGTTTTTGCGACCTCGACCGCATATTTTAGGTGCAGAATGTTCATTTCAACCGTCCTTTCATAAGTTTTTAATTAAACTGCTTTGCCTCCTCCGGAGTTATCGCCGAAGTCATTGCCGCGTCATAGTCTATATCAGGTATTTGGGAAAAAATGTCAAAAGCATCAACGCCGGGTCGGAATGCGTATTCATTGCTGTCGAGCTTTGTAAACGTTCCGTTCTCATAGGAGAACAACGCGTTAAGTCCCATCATACCGTTAAAGTAATAATACTTTCCGCCGATGACATGACACAAAAAATAATTCTCCACTGTTTCGCCGCTCGCCATTATGCTGTCGGAAGTATCCATAGCTTTTATTTCATTTATGGTATGCTGTTCTCCAAACGTCGAATAATATTTGCGGGACTTTGCATCGAAGAACCCGTAATACGCAGCTCCCTGCGTGCCGATATCTATTGCCAGAAACGGACCGTATTTTTTCAATACACCGCTTCTGTGTGCGAAAAGTACCTCCGTCTTGCCGTCGGAAACGCCCATGATCATTGACTTTAGATCAACGCCGAGATCTCCGCCCGTAGATATAGCCAGCTGCTTGCAGCAGCCGTAATCGAGCAGGTATAACGTATCGTCGCCGTGGAAATGCGAGTCTTCCTGCGGCACCGCTTCAACTCCGTCAGCATTCACCAGAAACAGGAAAGTCCTCTCGCCCGTGAATTCGGGCGTGGGCA
>CAJUMS010000036.1 GCA_910587465.1 uncultured Oscillospiraceae bacterium | reverse complement strand
TGCATTATACTTCTTTGAGAATTTGGTGTCAAGTTTTATTATACAACATCATTCCTCGAATGACTTCATATATTCATCAAGCATTTCTTTCGCCAATTCCCGGTTGCCCGATTTTAAGCCGCAGCTCTCTGCATCTCCGAATTGAACCACGACCTCGGAAAACAGTTTTTCCTGTTTGCCGTTTTTTATGTGTTCGTAGTAGTCGGCTATTTTTTCGTTGGAGCGTTTTTTAGAATTGTATTTTGTCAGCGCTTTATCAAAAAGCTGATGATAAAGCTCTTGCAAATTTTCAGACTTGTAGATAACGTTATCGCACATCCGAGAAGGGTCAACATTCTTAGGCAAAAAATTTCTGTTGTTATGCTCAATCACGCCGTCATCTACTCGGAACGAAATGGAGAGTTTTGATTTTTCGGTCATTTTTATTCCTCCCACGAAAATTAAGGTTGTATTTTTGGCGAGCGTTTTTCTCGCGGTGTAATTTCGGCACTTGATTTTAGAGCCGATTTTTCAGCGTTACGGGAAAGTGATTAACTCAATAAGCACTTTCCGTAGTCTGCGACCACCGAAAGCACCATTGAGTTGTGGCTGCACCCCAAACCCCGCCGTTTGTTTTTCGTTGCAGATGTGCAAAATGCCCGACTGCCGAAATTGTTTTTTGTTCGGGCAGGAGCAAAATGCTCCTTATCCGAAAATCCGTTATTATCAGCTTATTAACAATATTACATTTCGGCTCATTTTCTATTGCTGTCAATTTATTGATAAGATAGCTTTTTAGTCGAATTTGCTTTATTGTCAAGCTATTGACAAGTTGGTACTTTGACCTCTTGCGGCTTGTCGGGTTCATACGAAATAATGTCGTAAACATCACAATCCATAATTTTGCACAGCTTATCCAAAGTCGCAGTTGAGATAGGTTTGCCGTGTTTCATTCGGTTTAGCGTGTTGCTGCTAATTCCGTGCTTTTTAATAAGATCGTAGGTCGTAACTTTTTCATCGCGACCAACCTTCCACCAGAACGGCTTATAAGTAATCATTAAATTTCCCCCTCTCAAAAAATGCTTGGCAACAAATTCGGAAAGAATATTTTACAAAGCCGAAAAAGAAAAACGGCGGGGAAGAGCCGAAAAAATATCAAGGAAATTTTCGTTAACCTAAAGATTATGTTCCGAAATGCTCCGCCTCACCGACACCTCATTTTCTTTCAGCCTTGTAAGCTAGTCCTCCGCGCTCGGTTCGCTTTCGTGTTCCCGTTTGATTTTCTCGATAGCCGCAAGCGCTTTGCGCTTTGTCGGCTCGTCCAACTCCTTGCGAAGCCAACGGATAAAGGTCGGCTCGGACACGTCCAACTTCTCGGCGATCTCGTAAAGGAATACCCCCGCGCTCTTTGCGGCGGCGCGAATTTCCGTGTTGCGTTTGGTCATTGTGTAACCCTCCATCTAAAGATTTTTAAAATATCACTTGACAAATAACCCGATTTGTGGTATTATTATTATAAAGGCGGTTATTGTGGTGATAGGTTTATTATAGCACAGCCTTTACCCAATGTCAACCGCGAATGTGATATTTTATAGCATATTCCACAAATTAAATCTTTTGTGTGTCGAAAAAGGAGGAAACGACAATATGAACGAGAAAACCACCACAAACGAAATCTTTGGTATCAGGCTCAGGGATTTACGCAAGCAGAACGGCTACACCATTGAGCAGTTCGCGGCGAAAATAGGCGTAGCAAAAAGCACACTGGGCTATTACGAAAACGAGAACCGTATGCCCGACATTGAGATTTTATGCCGAATTTGCAATGTGTTCAACGTCCCCGCCGATTATCTTCTCGGACGGACGAACACGGCGGCGGTCAAAGGGAAAATGAAAACCGTGTGCGAGCTCACGGGGCTTTCGGACGCAGCGGCTGATATTTTATCCGAGCTTCTCAAACATCAACGCTATGGAACGCTTGACAAGCTGAATTATCTGATTGAGGATTTTGCTAATGATTGTAATGAAGATTACGATATGCAAGGAAATAAGAACCTTGAAGATACGAGCAGTATCCTTAATGCGCTGTTTGGCTATATGGAGAAATATTCGCGTTATGAGAATGCGCTCGACTTTATGGATATTGAGGATGTTGCGCGTCAGCAGAAAGCTGAAACGGTTTACAGAGAACTGCTTATAAGGCGCATAATTGACGCGGTCAAGATCGGTACGGAGGAGTACAAGGAGCAGCATAAGCCGTGGGAGTGACTTTCGGGCATAGAAAAGCCGCCGAACGTTTTGCGTTCGGCGGCTATGTATCGCTTGTCACAGCGAGGATATTTTCAGCCAGTGCAAATTCCAAGCGGATCGATACTATGGGGCAAGTGAAACAGGCGGCGGCGTGTGAGATCGCGGACAAGCACGACGTTAAGTCCGAGGACGATATCGCCAATCTGGAGAAGAGTTTGAAGTTGCTCCAGAGCGAGGTTAAGTCGGTTAAGGCAGAGTTGTCCAACGAGCAATTAAAGCTCAAGCGCGTTTCAGATTTGATTGCGGCTTATGAGAAAATCGTTGAAGGGAATTACATTGACAGACTTATTAAAGCGCAAAAGAACCTCGCACAAAGCAGGACGGCAGAAGCACCTACAATCATTATATCGTAAAAAGGAAACCCTTTCCAAAAAAATAGTCGATTTTGGAAAGGGTTTTTCAAAACTGAACACGTCACGGATTTTAAAATTTTTATAGTAAGTGTATAAAGCTAAGTTATCTATTGAAAATGCGTCCCTTTAACAGAAGAAAGATGTCCGCAAATCCTAACGCGTTTGAATAGTTGAATAAGGTGTGTTTGCATTAATGATCAATGTTCGTCTGTTAGCAGATTTTCTGATACGAATTATAGCCTTGTTTTGCATAAATCGAGACCCCAATAAATTTTGTGTAAAACCGAATAAAGCACTTCCGATCAGACAAGACTGAGGTCAAGGAAAAATCTGAAAGGAAGTGTTTTTATTATGGAAAAAACATCAAAGGAACTGCTGAAGGAATTTGTGAATAGTCAGCAATTTACAAGTACGACAGACATTATGAACAGCATGAAAGAGCTTTTCAGCGACGTGCTGCAAACGGTAATGGAAGCGGAACTCGAAGAAAAGCTCGGCTACGAAAAAAGCGAACATGTGTCGGATAAAACCGAAAAAGGTATGTCGAAAAACTACCGAAACGGATACTCGAAAAAGACAGTAAAAACGCAGCTTGGCGAGGTTGATGTCAAAATACCCCGAGACCGTAACGGCGAATATGAGCCGCAGATCATCGAAAAATACAACAGAAACGCTGATGGAATGGAGGAAAAAATTCTCGCGCTTTACTCTTGCGGAATGAGCCAGCGGGATATTTCCGAGCAGATAAAGAATTTGTACAACGTGGATATTTCGGACGGCTTGGTCAGCAAGATTGTTGAGAAGATCACACCCGAAATAGCCGCATGGCAAAACCGTCCGCTGGATATTGTTTATCCGTTTGTCTTTATGGACGCGATCCATTATAAGGTCAAGGAAAATCATCAGTATATTACCAAAGCTGCTTATGTGGTTTTGGGAATCCAGATGGACGGACGCAAGGACATTTTAGGTGTATGGATAGGCGAAAACGAGAGTGCAAAATTTTGGTTATCGGTTATGAATGACCTTAAAAATCGCGGTGTTAAGGACGTTTATGTGTTCTGTGTGGACGGTCTGACGGGTTTCCGCGAAGCTATTAATGCAGCGTTTCCGAAATCACAAATTCAGCGCTGTATCATTCATCAGATACGCTCGTACACTCGTTATGTAAGCTACAAGGATATCAAATCGTTGATGGCTGATCTGAAGAAAATTTATCAAGCAATCAACGAGGAAGAGGCAATGAACGCGCTTCTCGAATTCAAAGAAAAATGGCGGCAGACTTATCCGAGCTGCGTTAAAAGTTGGGAGGAGAATTGGGATATCCTATCCACATTTTTCGCATATCCCGCCGAAGTTCGTAAGATAATATATACAACAAATATTATCGAGGGCTTGAATCGCCAATTCCGTAAGATCACAAAAAACAAGCCGTCATTCACCAACGATGACAGCCTGCGAAAAATTTTGTACCTTGCGTCGAAAAATATCGTTGCGCATTGGAGTGTAACGTGTCGGAATTGGGATCTGGTATCTAACCAGCTTTCGATAATGTTCGCGGACAGAGAATCCGCATAATTGGATTTCCTCTCTTAATATTTTTCCCGCAAGCTGAGACGGTATTCACGCCTTCGGCGCGCATACCGTCTCAGCTTGCGGGAGCATGGCTATTAAGAGGAAATACCAAACTCCGCTTGCTTTGCAAGCCACCTTTTGCCTGACCGGATTTGCTTTTACACAAAATTTTATGGAGTGCCCATAAATCCGTATCAAAGTTTATCCACTTCGATCAAAATGAACACTCTCAATCAAATATGGTATTTAATGCGCTTATTATCAAACATACTGGCATTATCAATTGATGGAGTAATTAGACGGAGTAATCAAAAGTGAGCGGCTTTGCAACCGAGTCCTTCATTCCTGAAAGGTTAATTGTTACACCCAATCCATCTTTGGCAATTGTCAACGTGTTGAATAAACTCTGGTTATGTACATATTCAACATTTATTGAGGTATGTCGGGTTTTTCCAGAGTAAATGTTTGACCTGGGTTGCAATGTAAACTTCGCAGTTCCTTTTTGAACCGTGGAAAAATTAGGGGAGCTCCCCA
Source organism: uncultured Oscillospiraceae bacterium (assembly GCA_910587465.1). Lineage (GTDB taxonomy): Bacteria > Bacillota > Clostridia > Oscillospirales > Ruminococcaceae > CAG-115. The sequence goes on along the minus strand of CAJUMS010000036.1, from coordinate 21,000 downwards.
TTTTTATGCTATAACCTAAACCACCTTGATTTAGTTGCTCGGGATCGCTTGACGTGTTAGTAACTATCCAATTGGTTTGATCACCGATTGAAGACGATAAATAATCTGTAGATTGAAATGAATTTGGTTTTAACAAGAAAATCGATGAGTCCCAATTCACCGACACCGCGTCTGTCAAACGAAAGAACGGCTTTCCATTATACCATCGGTAATCAACGTACACATCGGTTTCAATTATCCGGAAATATGAGGATGATGTGCTTGATGCATCATATACATTAACTTTTGTGATTTTCAACATCATGTCATCGCTGGGAATAACTCCAAGCAATGAAATATCAGACGGATCAGCTGTTTCAGTAAGACTAACGGTTTCTGTCCCAAGATACTCAACAGTCTTACCGTAGTATGACGCATATATATCGTCTATATCCTGAGTTTCCTTATCGTTAAGAAAATCCTCAGGAATGCCTTGCGAAATTAAGTATTCTATTTTATCTTCCGTAGTAATCTCTACGGTCGATGCGGATACCATTGTAACGTTTACCATTGCCGTCAAAGCAATAGTCAGTAAGAATACGACTAGTTTTCTCATTGTTTTCCTCCTATATCACAACTTGAAATAATTAACAACAAACCTATAATTCCGATTGCTATGCCAACAAGGAACAAAATACTCCCTAAATCAAAGGTGGATCCGTTTGAAAGCAAAATTCCAAACAATAGCAATCCAATTCCCAATTTAAACTTCATTATCCCCTCCTAATAATCGAATGTATAGACATAGAAGTTTTATACATCTATACAATCTTTTTTTCAGAACTGTAAATGGTTATCGTTTCTTGCCTTCCGTTGTCATTCGTCAGCGTAAAAACAGATTTTACACGATATGTCCCATTTTTGAGATTGGACTTAGTGTTGTACAGACAAACAAAGTTGAAGTCTGTGGTTTCTGTCCACGTTGCTCCATTTACATCTTCCCAAATCCACAAACCCCAGTACTTTTGCAAGGTTTGTGTTACGGTAATGCTTATAGCGTCTGTACCCTTCGCTATGCTTTTACACTCTGCTATTCCGCCTACAATTTCCAAATTGGATGAACAACTGTTTGTAATCTCATATGCGGGTGAAATTCCGTCGTTTGCAATCGATGTCACAGTTGTTGTGTCAGCATAGGTAACGACACTAAAATTTGAGCACAAAAGAATTGCTGCTCCAAGCGAAGCTATCTTTTCTTTGAGATGCATCGGTAACTCCTCCTCCCTTTGTATTATTAGTTTTTTTCTCTCCTTACTTAATACATCTTTCGAGAAGCGGTTTGGGTAGGTCAAATTATAAAAATTTTTAAAGTTTGGTAATATTCAACAAACTCATAGCGCTGTTTTTATCTAAATCTGCCGAAATTTCAATTATGTAATCTCCATTATCCCAAACAAAAACCGAATTACTTCGCTTATCGCTACTTAAATCAATAAACAACCTCATAGTATCGTTTAGCTCAAATTCTTCAAACGTTTTATTTTCGGTGTTGTAATGCGGCGTAAATTCGGATTTTACCCATTGGTTTAGAGTTATGATTTGTTTTGTGGAACTGTTTAAATAAAGCGTACAAATGTTAGTTGTCGACGGTATAGTTTCGATCAACTCAAATCCCTCTGGTATGTTGGTTAAAACATACTGATACGCTATCGTTTGGGGGCAGTTTTCCAAATTAGCAACAAACAACTGCGTATTATTCTCATAGACCGTTCCGTTAAAATGCTCTGAAACGAATTTAACAACAGCGGTTACACAACCTGCAAGCAGCGTCATAAGGATAATGATAAGTGTAGCTATGAGTATACGCTGTTTTAAATTGTATCTTCTTGTCCTATTTTCGGTTATTGACGGTTTCTGAATTGTTTCGGCATTTCTCAGTTTACGAGCGTTTCTTTCAAATCGAGCAAATATCCTTTTCATAGCTATGCGATGTCGGAGAGAGGGCTTGAAATTGGGCAGGTCATCAGGTACCCCGCACTCAATTTTGTGTACATCAAGCATAATCTCCCTAAGAACATTTTCACTCATTGCACTTGTTCCTTTCATCAATGAAATTTCTGATGTTTTTTCTTGCCGTTTTCAAATGCCATTTTACCGTTTCACGGGATATTTCCAATTGTTCGGCAATCTCGCTTATTGACAAACCAGTTATAACGCGCAGCTTGTACACAGTCCGCCTTTGTTCGGGCAACGTGAGTATGTATTTTATCAGTTCCTCGCGGGTATTTTTGGTTATAACATCGTCTTCTATTCTCATACTCTCGTCAACTATATCCTCACGCAAATCCTGAAGTTTGCTTGTTCGATAGCTCTCCTTTTTGAACGTACCTATAGCGGTGTTTCTGACGAGTACGTCAACAAAAGTGACCCTTTCCTCTTTCGGAACATTAAAGAATATTTCGGGCTTATCCGCAATATCCGAAAAAACCTCTTGAATAACATCCGCGGCGCTTTCCTCATCATTCACCTTTTGCATAGCTATATACATAAAGCGTTTGTAGTTTTCAGCATAGAAAACTTGTAGTTCATTACGTTGTACGTCATCTGTGATAGTTGAAAACGTTATACCAATCATAGTATTCTCACCCCTTAGTATACAGTATAGCATATTTTTTGACAAAATACAATGCTTATTTCATATTTACAACGAGGTAACCGATTTCATATCCGTTTTGCTCCGTTATTTCAAAGTCTAGTATACACGAAACGCTTATCCCCATGCCGTCCGCAAACAGCAGCTTGAAGAAAACATCATCAAGCCGCTTGATTGTGCCGATTTTCACAACAAGCAAACATTTTGCAGATGATTGACGCAATGAAAACAGCCCCTTGTCGATTTTCTCTCGGCAAGGGGTTGTTGTTTAGGAACGGTTCTATAATCGGCTTTGTCATATTTGTTGCTGTCCTGCAATCGGCACACCTGTTAGCAACAGTATGGTCGAATTATACATTATGCAGAGATATCTCCGTCCGTCGCTCTTGGCACAGGCGGGTATGCAGACATTCGACGATTGGGCGAACACGTTCGGTGAGGTCGTTTCCAAAGCAGAATTAAAGCCCGCGGGCAACGGTTACAGAACCAAGAAGCGTTTCGCCAAATTCAATAATCTGCCTGAGTTAATGGCAATGTATAAGGAATTTGCGGATATTCGCACGGCGGATATGCTGAATTTACCCGTTCCCGAAGTAAAGGGCGGCAAACCAGAAACCATTGTAGCAACAACTAACGATTTCCAAAAGGCTTATATGCAAATTCTCGCGGAACGCTCCGAAGCCGTGCATAACGGGAGCGTGGACGCGACGGTCGATAATATGCTCAAAATAACGGGCGAAGCGCGTCTGCTCGGATTGGACGCGCGGTGCTTAAATCCCGACGCGGAAAATTATCCCGACAGCAAGGTCAATCTCTGTATCGACAAGGTTATGGAGATATACACCAGAACGACAGCACAAAAGGGCGTACAGGCAATATTCTGCGACATAGCCGTAAACGGGGATAACGAACAGGAGGAGCTGACCGACGATAAAAAGAAGAAAACGGTCAAGCCGAACGATGAGGGGAAGTTTTCCGTCTACAACTACATTAAGGCTGAACTTATCCGGCGCGGTATTCCCAAAGACGAAATATGTTTCGCGGGCGACGCGAACACGACAAAACAGCAAAACGAGATGAAGGCTCAGTTACGGTCGGGGACAAAGCGCATAGTCATCGCGTCCACATCAAAACTCGGTACAGGCGCGAACATTCAGAACAAGCTGGTCGCGCTCCACAACTTGGATATTCCGTGGAAACCGTCCGATTTAGAGCAGCGCGTTGGTCGAATAGTCCGTCAAGGCAACGAAAACAGCGCTGTGGAATTGTACAATTATGTTACCAAGGACACGTTTGACGCATATATGATGAACATAATCGTCACAAAGCAGAAATTCATTTCTCAGCTTATGAGCGGTGATACCTCGGCGCGTTCCTGTGAGGACGTTGACGAAATGGTTTTGAACTATACCGAAATGCAGGCGTTGGCTACGGGCGATCCGCGTATCAAGGAGAAGATAGAACTCGATACGGACGTTGCGCGTTTGAAAATGCTTGAAAGCGAATACTACAACGAGCAGTACAGACTTGACGATACGATTAAGGACGCGGAGATCGGCATAAAAAATCTGGAGCATAACATCTCGGCGGCAAAAGCCGATATTGAATTTGCAAAGGAGAACGTGCTGCCAAGCGAGGAATTCAGAGTTGAAATAAGGGACAAGGTTTTCACGGAACGCAAGGCGGCGGGCGAGGCGCTGCGGCAGGAGGCGGTCGCCTTTCTCGCAAACGATAACAGAACCTTGCATTTGCCGATTGGAAATTTCCGAGGTTTTGAACTGGCGATTGAAAGAGGACACGATTATTTGGGCAAGGCGGTTGCAGAGGTTGCCGTTCGGCACGGAATAACTTATATCGCTGCTATGGAAATCACGGGCGATATTGGAAACGTTACCCGACTTGAAAATCTAGTAAATGACGGTATCGGTAAGAAACTTGCAGCTATGGAGGACAAACTTGTCGTGTTGCAAGGCGATTTAAAGGCGGCTCTTGAAAGCAAAGGCAAGCCATTTGAACACGCGGAGGAACTTGAAACAAAAACTCAGCGGCTCACTCAGCTTAACCTTGAACTTGAGGTCGGGAAAGCTGACGAGGTTATTATGGACGAGAAGGAAGATGAGGACAGGGATAGTCCAAGCCGCGATAATCCCGAAAACGACCGCGACAAGCCCAAACCCTCACGCGGCAGACATTGATTTCATTTAGCTTATGCCCCCGCCGTTAATTCGGCGGGGGCTATTTTTATAGGAGGTTTTACTATGTACTATGGTTTTACGGACGAGCAGTTACAAGCCGCCAGAGGTGCAAATCTCGCGGAGTACTTTCAAACTCACGGCTACGACTGTGAGCTGCGGCGAAATGAGTTGCACGTCAAGGGCTTTGGCGGCTTTTACATAAAGACCGATACCAACGAGTGGTACTGCTTTTCCAAAAGCGGCAAAAACGGCGGCAGAAATGCCGTAAACTGCTTAATGGAAATGCTCGGAATGGATTTGAAAACCGCTGTTTCCGAGTTGTCGGGCGGCTCATACTTTCGCACGATCTCATATGAGCGATATTCCGAACCGCCGCCTAAAAAGCGGGAATTGGTTTTGCCCGACCGAGCGGACAATATGAAAAACGTATTTGCTTATCTTTGCGGAACGCGTAAGATCGACAGCAATATCGTTTACGGTCTGGTATGTGACAGCCTGCTTTATCAAGATAAACGCGGCAACGCCGTTTTTCTCCATAAGAACGAGGACGGTAAAATCGTCGGGGCTGAAATTCAAGGCACGAACACATACAAGCGTTTTAAGGGAGTAGCCGCGGGAACGTCGGACAGCTTGTTTGCGGTCAAGATCGGAACGCCCGACAGAGCCTACGTTTTCGAGAGCGCAATAGACTTGTTGTCGTTCAAAATGCTTGCAAATCCAAACAAGATACAAAACTCCGTTCTTGTATCTATGGCGGGGCTAAAGCCGAACAGCCTAAATTCTTTGTCGGAGAACGGATTACAGCTTTATGCCTGTGTGGATAACGACGAGGCGGGTATCAAGTTTACCTCGGATAACGGCTTGATACCCTGCAACAGGATTTTACACGAGAACGGTGTAAAGGATTTCAACGAGCTGCTCCAACTGATAACGCACAATCGAGAAATGGCGGCGAAAAGCACCGCGCCGCAAAATCAGCCCGACACTCGGAATGAGGTCAAAACCGTTGCTAAAGTAAATCATACTCACCGCTGAACAAGGGCAAAAATCCAAAAGCCGTTTCGGGTTTGCTGTGATTTCTTCGGCAAAAATTCTTCTTTCAGAAAGATTTTGCCGGTAAGTTCATTGTGAAGTTAATTTTGGAATTTACAATTTTGCCCGACTTTTTTAAGGTTGGGCGCGAGGGGTCTTAGGGGATTTCCCATAACGAAATGTGAGATTGATAAGCTGCGCTTGTCAATCTCACTATTGAGTATAGTGACATAGACAAGTATAGGGGAAATTAGCACCGAAAAATTCCTCAAAAATAGCAGCGCCTACAGGCAAATACTTATGAACTCAAAGAGGGGGTAACAATTATGAACGGGCAAAATGCCAAAAGCCTGTCTATTTCTTTTCGTATAGATGAGGGAGTAGTCGAGCATAACAACAGGGATTTTATCGCTAAAAACGTTGACGGAGAACGCGTAGCCGATAACATAACCTATACGCGGCGTGACATTCGGGAGATGTACAATGAGCTGTTCGGACAGGCGCTTTCCGAGTATAACGCAAAACAGAAAAGAAGTGACCGCAGGATAGCCGACTATTACGAACACGTTAAAAAAATCGGTTATGTCAAGCCGTTCTATGAGGTGGTAGTGCAATTCGGAGATATAGATACTTGCGGCTTAAAGTCGGGCAAGTGGGAAACGGCAAAGCTGATGTTGGATGATTATATGAAAGGCTTTGAGAAAAGAAATCCAAACCTTAAAGTGTTTAACGCGGTTATGCACCTTGATGAAGCCAGTCCGCATTTGCATATAGACTTTATTCCTGTCGCGCACAAAAACCAAAAGGGTTTATCGGTGAAAAATTCTATGAGCGGAGCGCTGCGGGAACAGGGATTTACTTCGTTTAACCGCAATCAGAACGAATGGGCGGCGTGGGAAGAACAGGAGCGCGATATAATGATCGATATTCTCCGCAAGTACAATTTGAGCCGAGATATAAAGAATGTCCGCCGTGAACATCTGACAGTTGACGAGTACAAAACTCACGCGGCTCAAAAAGCCGAGATACGCAAAATCAACGAGCACATCAACGAACTGAAAAAGAAAAATCCCGCCGACCTTACGCCCGACGAAATAGAACTGATAAAAAATCAAAACGATATTATGCGCTCCGAGATATTAAAGCGCGATGAGAAAATATCCTCGCTATCGCGCAAACTCGGTGCTAAATTCGTACCGCTTGAGATTTTTTCTGATGATAAGCTGCAGTACGTCGCGGCTGAACTTGAAAAGGCTAACGTGCCGTCCGTCGAGGAAAGCAACACGCTACACATTCCCGACTACGCGCAAAAGACCGCCGCCGCTATCGCCGCAGCTTACAAGCCGACCGCCGAGCGGAACGGAGTGCGCGACAGAATTAGGCTTGATATTGACAGGCTCGTCTACTGCTCCGAAAATCTTGGTGACTTGTTCGACAAGCTGAAAGAGCGCGGGTATCAAATCAAGAACGGAAAGCATATCGCGGTAAAGCCTACATTCGCGGAAAGATTTGTGCGGCTGAAATCTCTGGGCGAAGCATATCTCCCCAAAAATCTTGAACAGCGTATTGCCGAGCGCGACAAATTCCCGACTGCCGTTCGCGAGAAATTTGTAACGGCAAACGCTGTTGAAAAGAAATTCCACATCGCGATCACGGACGTGATGATCGCGGTCAAGCAATTCAGAATTACGCCGCGTAAGACCGACCCAAAGCTGATTTATGCTTTCAAGAACGACGCACATATAAATTATTTATCGGAGCAGCTTTGCACGATAGCGGAATTTAACCTCGGTTCACGGGAGCAAATCTACTCCAAAGCCGAGGAACTGAAAAACGGCATTGACGGGAAAACGGCAAAGCTGAAAGAATTGTCGGGCGAGATACCTACGCTCAAATCCGATATAACTCAACTGCGGCGATTGTTCTCCGTTGGGGATAATCCGAAAAGGCTTGATACAATGGAGCAAGTGAAACAGGCAGCGGCGCGGGAGATCGCGGATAAGCACAACGTGAAGTCTGCGGAAGATATTGCCGATCTGGAGAAACGTTTGAAGTCGCTCCAGAGCGAGGATAAATCGATCAAAGCTGAATTGTCCGACGAGCAGCTAAAGCTAAAACGCGTTTCCGATTTGATAACGGCTTATGAGAATATCGTTGAGGGTAACTATATTGATAATCTTATTAGGCTACAACGGGAGCAAGAACAAGTGAAAACAATTGACAAGAGAACATAATCTATTTGAAAATACATTTTTATTATCTTGACAAATTGGGAATGGGATGTAAAAAATACACTAAATTTGTAATTTTTAAATTTTCTTTAAGTTTAGTAAAATTACAGGCAAACAAGTTTTTTCCGCTTGTCTGCCTGTAAAAGAATTTTATAAATTTGTTGTTAATAAGGGGGAGTCATTCCCAAGACCCATCAACCAAAATATTCGAAAATTGTTTGTAACGTCTGCGATATTACACGGCTCATTGTCAAGGAATACTTCCGTCACGTCATTGTCGGTAATAACCCCCCAACAAATGTTTTGTCGTGTTTGACCGTCATCAAACGAAGAATAAATGTATGTGCCAGCATTGGTAATGTCAAGTGAGCCACTAATCTCAAGTGTTCTGTAGTTGAAAAAATTCTTCTTAATCACAGCACAATTAAATAATCCTCGTCGGTCGATGTAAAAAACAACATCGAAACCTGTGTCCAGCGTTTCTTGATATAACATTTCCGATGGAGAAATTAGATTATCGCTGTTACTTTTTTTCAAATAATCGTATGGTGTCTGCTTTCCTTTCGTAATAATGAGCGATACACATAGAACCAGTATAACGACGGAAAGCGATACGACTATTATTTTCTTTACAGTAATTCGTCGTGACATCAAAAGTGTTTCCCCTTTTTATCGTTAACATTTAAGACCCGTAAGCGTGCACACAATCGACCATTGTTTATCCACGCCGGTCAAAGAAAAGCCGCCACTAACAACGCCGCTGCTGTTCGCCGTAATCGAAACACTACCCTTAGTAGAACTAAAAGTATGAATGTACTTCATAACAGTTTCAGCTTCATTATCACCAATATTGTTTTTCACAAGTTTCATATCTATACTGATGTTTGTATAATGGTTAGGAAGAGTGTTAGCCCCAAGAAATGTTTCCCAATATTCATAAAACTCCCACACCCTTCCAGCGCTAGGAACGGCATCGCACAAAGTCGGAGGAAGAGGCGGGGCAAAATACGAGTCATCAATACTCCTGTAGGTAGTGGTGTTAATTTGGGGTGAGCCAGAGACTGTGTAACCACCAGACCAAGTTACCCCTATATAGTCAGCACCAGAGGCAGGATTATTATCACGATCAGACGTCCATAACCATCCGCTGGGAGACCAAGAAGCACTTGCGTTAAGGTCATAGGTCACGTTTTTGCCAGAGATGGTTCCTCCTCCAGAAAAGCTGATAGAGAGACTTCCGCGACCATTGACTGCTGCGCGTGTTTGCATTAACTCAGATACAGCGTCTTGTCTGACATCCTCCATATTTTCAAAGTTTTCCAAGCCGATTTCAAGGACTTCGCTCTCTGACAGCAGCCTGCTGGATATTGTTATGGGGTTTCCGTCGTTGTCAAACCCGTACTCTTCTTCAACAAAGACAGTAGCGGAGACCGTCTGAGTAGTCGAATGCGATATTGACATCTCCGTAGTTCCGTTCTGAAGAATGTACGCATCGGGAAATTCGGGCGAATAAATTGACGGCGCAGATGTGGACGAAAAAACAGGCACTGCGTTTGTCGTTTCGGCAGGTGCTTCACATATAGCCATTGCTGGTGTGGAAAGCACCAAGCACATTGCACACGAAAGAATTGTTGATAATACCTTTTTCATAGAAAACCTCCTAAAAGATACAAAATTTATAATTGTCGTAAAAGTGTTAATTTATTGGGCTATTAACCTCCTTTATGTAATGAGTAAAGTGCTTTTATGGCTCTTTATCTTCACCACTGTAAATTGTAATGATTTCAAATGAGCCGTTTAAGTAAAATCTAAGCATTCTAGTTATGTGCCACAATTATTTCGCGATATCGCCCTTCCGTCATCACGAATGATAAGTCCGGTAACAACGTAATCTGAGGATTTAGGCATAAATGGCACAAAAGTAGTGAGTTCTCCTGTTGACAGTGAAAATTCCGCATAAGCGTATGACATATCACGAGTGTTCTCCATAATACCGCAAAATGTGTCACCAACACAATAACTATCTTTTCCTCTTGTGCTAAAATAATAATTTGCATTGTTAGGGAAAGAGATTACAGAAGCACCCTCTTGAGAAAAAGCTGTATTTGAATAGTCAAATCCATACTTGTACAAAAAGGTATTATTGCTGTATCCCTCAGAGTTATACTTATTGTATAGAACTATGATCCCGTCCTCGGCACAAAATATTTGTTGAACACCCGCAATACTCTCAATTTTTACATTTGAATATTGCTTTGTTTCAAGATTGTATGCGGTAATCCAACCGCATTGATCAGTGAACACGTCAGATATACAAAAGAGAGTTCCGTCCTTAATGAAAATAGCATTTTCTTTAACGTCCCTTTCGATATCGTTCAGCCCCATACTCAAAAATGGTATTTCAATTTCATCGTATGTCGTATTGTCACCCCACATAAAGCTGCGAACGACAACACTCATACCCTCTTTCTTTCTAGGGCAATTAAAGACAAAAAGTCGGTCGTCTGTAATTTGTATTGACTTAACGCCGGTTATTGTATGTTTGCCGCCAAGAGCAATTTTTAAAAAATCATTGCCGTCTCCGTAAATCAGCGTTTGCTCCTCATCCGCCAAAAGGAGCGCACACCTATCACCAAGTTCAGAATAAAAATATGGCTGTCCTACACTCGTCAATGCCTCATCAAACGTTTTTGTTCCTGTCATTTTCTGTAATGAATTTACAGGACAATAACCAGATGCAGCAAAACAAGCATTATTGGACTCGTTCACATATTCGGAAGAAATATCAATTGAAACGCTGTTGTTGTATTGGAATACCTGTGTCATACCAATCTCAACAATACGGTTCGTCCGCATATCACAAACATCAGCGTTATACTTTATATACTTTTTATTCGCAACATCAAAATCATCAAAGTTAGCAAGCAAAGGATCTGTAATGTTTGTCGTGTGTTCTCTCAAATCTCTGTTGTTACACCCAGACAATAAAACTGTGCAAATAGAAATAAAGACAATAAAAAATTTCTTCATATAGTGTTAGTCGTCCTCGCCCCAAACATAAGGTTTCGTGTGCCCCCAACCAAGGGTATACTTCATCGAAAGCTTATCGGAATTTTCGATGACAAAATCACTCGGCATAAACATTCCACCTATATAGCTATCAGCCCAATAACCCTGGAATTCAATGTCGTTAGCGTAATAGGCTTTCCATATAAGGGTCGCACAATTCATATATGTTCCATTTCGTCTGTTAGCGTGTATAGCGTATTCCCAACCTACCAAGTTATTTTTTGCATAGTCAACAATCTTTTTGCTAAGAGCGTCCTCCCCCCTCTTGGGAGTATCGTTCACAACCTGATCGCACTCATAAATTCTCAGAGTTTTGCAATGTCTCCACACTACCGCCATATCGGCATATACACTAAGTCCCGTAGCACCTTTTAAACCGCCGGATTTCGGTCCGTAATGCTCCACGGTTTTGCCATCACCACACGAAAGCGCAGCGTGACCGTGATCTATAGCCAATGTTGTGCAATCTCTTGTGATAAGTATGTCGGCAGCTGAAGCATTCTCCTTTACTTTACCCCAAAGGATATCGTTCATCGAATAATCGAAGTCAACAGTTGCGCTATACGGTTCAACAAGTCCCGAAGGATCAACATTCGCAGAGTACATATCATTTTCAGTACTGATGTACGAAATATTCTCTATATAATCTTCACGATTTGTGTCGTATGTACCGTCATTAGCTATTTGGTAATCATATATTACCTCACAATCGCTCGCAAACGCCGTTAGCGAAAATGTACCAATAACCGAAACCGCTGAGATAACTGCACCTAACTTTTTTAAAAAAGCCTTTTTCATAGTGCTCCTCCTAAATGAAATCATAACTAAATTTAGCGACACAACTAATTCAACAATGTATTGCAAAGACAATCTGCTAATTCACTTTGTAGCTGAACAAATTGTGTCTCTTTTCCATTGTACCAAATGAATTTGTCCTGTGCCTATATAATTTAAGACGCCTCCTGTTCGCTGCTGCAAACTGTAATGGTCTCACTTTTGCCGTTTTGGTCGGTCAATGTGAAAACAGACTTTACACGATATTTGCCGCTGTCAAGACCACTTTTGGAATTAGTTAAGCTAATTGAATTGCGTTCGACCGTCCTTGTCCACTCCGCGCCGTCCACATCTTCCCAAAACCACAACCCCCAATACTTTTGTAGGGTTTGTACCACCGTTATTTTAACCGCACCTTTGCCTTTAACTGAACTGATACATTCCGCTGTCCCGTTTGTAATGTTTAATGTAGATACAGGATTATCGGCTATTTCATACATTAACGAAATACCACTATCCACATACGGCACAGTTGCTTCGGCATAAACTGCTGTACTTGAAGTCGTGCAAAAGCACAATATTACTCCAAGCGAAGCCATTAACTTTTTCAGCTGCATTTAGTTCCCCCCCTTTCTGTATACTATTCTGAGGTTTTTAGTCCCTATATTATATAATTCTTTTTTTTATACGATTAGGGAGATTAACTATTCCTTTCTTTCAAAATTTGTTCATTTTTAATAAATCTATCGTGCTTTCTTTATCTAAATCTGCCAACACTTCAATTATATAATCGCCGTTATCCCATACCATCAGAGTTTGCTTATATGCCGTGTCGCTAAAGTCAATACACAATGCTGTGCCGCTGCTTACATTAACTTCTTCCAATTTGTAATGCTCTGTATTGTATTTCGGCTCAAATTTTGTTTTTACCCATTGGCGCACTTCTATTGTTTGTTGGGTAGAACTATTCATATATAGCGTGTAATAGTGTATCGATGATAAGTCTGTTTCCTCCACTTCAAATCCTGACGGAACATTCATCAAGGCGAATTTATATTCAATGGTTTGGGGGCAATCCTTATAGTTTTTGGCAGTAATCTGTGTGTAGTCGTGATACACAGTACCGTGAAAATTTGACGAAACATACACAACTACCCAGCCAACCAAGAACGACATAAGAATAATAATTAACATTGCGATGAGCAGTTTCTGCCTTATGCTATGAATTGGTCTATATGTGGTTGTCCGTGTTGGTTCTGCTATCTCGCTTTTACAGAGTTTTCGCACATTCCTTTCGTATCTCGCAAAAATCCGTTTCATAGCAATACGGTGTTTGAGAGAGAATTTGTGATCCGGTGTATTGTCAATATCCGCATATTCATTCAATACCGCCTTTTCCAAAATTGACTTGAATATTTTTTCGTTCATCGTTAGCTATGCCTTTCATCAATATATTTTCTAACCGTTCTCCGAGCAATTGTTAAATGTTTGTTTGCGGCGGTCACTGTAATATTTAGTTTTTGTGATACTTCATCAATTGATAAACCTACAAGACAACGCATAATAAGAACACTCCGCTGCATTGTTGGAAGTTGATTTACACAAGTCATAATCTCATCGTGTGAGATTTTATCCATAAGATAATCATCAAGCGAAATAGTTTCAGCATCGAAATCATCAGTTAATGGTTCAATAGGTTCTTTACTTTTTGCATTGAACATTTTCATAGAGATGTTTCTTACCATAACATCAACATAAGCTATTCTCCTATTTGGAGGTAGTTCAAAGAATTTCTCTGGCTTATTTGCGATCTCTGAAAAGACCTCTTGAACCGCGTCCTCTGCGTCCTGCTCGTTATGTATTTTTGATAAAGCGATAGAGTATAATCGCTTTTTGTACTTTTCGTAAAATTCGGCTAATTCGTTGCGCTGTTCTTCATTTTCAATTGTTGATAGGATAAAGTCAATCATAATGTTCACCTCTTAGTATTAAGTATATCACAAATTCTGACAAAATACAAGATTTTTTCATATTAACAACAATGCGGCTGATCTCAACCGCATTATTCCGTTATATTAAAGTCAAGAATATCCGAAACACATATCTCCGCTCCGTCCGTAAACAGCAGCTTGAAGAAAACCTCGTCAATCCGTTTTACCGTACCGACTTTCGTGACATAAGCGCCGCCGTCCTTGCGCTCATCGGGGACGAAATAACATACCTTAACTTGTGGGCGTTCCTCGTCCTCGTTCAGTCTTTGCGCAAGAACTTGAAATTTCCTGTTGAGTACCTCTATCTCGTCCTCCGACAACTCTATTTTGCTGCCGACAAGCCGTGCTGTTTCGTCCATTTGCTCATCAAGCCCGACCAGAGCCGCGAACGCCGAGAACTGCGCGGCTCGGTCAACCGCGGACATTTTCGGACGCAAACTCGCAGGGCGCGGCTGGTTTATCAAATAATCGTACTTCATGCTCTATGCCCTCCAATCTGCTGATTACGCTCACGCATTGTCGCGCCGTCCTCAAAATTCATACCCTTTAAAATTGCGTTTTTTCCAAACTTATGTTTTATTTTCAGCACGGCAAGCTGCATATCCTCATCGCGTTTTTGCGCAGCGATCTCAGCTTCCCGTGCGGAGTAATCGGTGAACAGGTCAAGCTGCTCACCCTCATACTCGGCAGTCTGCTCGGACTTTACGGTAACATTGCAAGCGCAGACGGTTATGCGCCGCACAAGCAGTTTAGGATTTATAATGCGGTCAAACAGCCGCACCGCCGCGTCCGCTATCGTGTGCGGGGAATACGTCTTGCGATCAAAGTTCTCCGTACCGTGAGCGTGTTTCGGTATGCTGCGCCCGTAAAAGTCGGCGGTTACTTCTCCTTGATAAGCCGCCACTATCTGAGGATTAGTCAGACTTTCCGCGTCATAGCCGACCGTGAGCGTCAGCTTGTTGGTAACGAGATTTTTTTCGGCAAGGTCGAGCGACAAATTATCAGCCATTTCACGCACTATGAGCCGCGCTTTTTTACAAGAATACGGCTCGGACAGCACTTGCCCGTTGCTCAGACTGTTGGACTGCGGCTTGTAAGCCTTTATATCGGCGATAGTCGTAGGCTCGATACCCCAAGCGTGATCTATCAGCAGCTCGGCGTTCACTCCGAACAGCTTGTACAGCATATCCTCGTCGTAAGTTGAGCGCTCCGCAACGTCGCCGAGCGTGTACATTCCGTTCTGCTCCAGCGTTTTCGCGTACCCTCTGCCGACGCGCCAGAAATCCGTGAGCGGACGGTGCTCCCAAAGCATTCTCCTAAACGACATTTCGTCCAATTTTGCGATACGAACGCCATTTTTATCGGCGGGAATGTGCTTTGCTACGATATCCATAGCGACTTTGGCAAGGAACAGGTTAGTGCCGATACCCGCGGTCGCGGTAATTCCCGTCGTTTTCAGAACGTCGAGTATCATTTTTGACGCGAATTCGCGCGGGGTCAATTTGTAGGTTTTCAGATAACCGGTCGCGTCGATGAACACTTCGTCTACCGAATAAACGTGTATATCTTCGGGAGCGACGTATTTCAAATAAATTCCGTAGATACGAGAGCTTATCTCCATATATTTTGCCATTTGCGGCGGCGCGACAATATAATCGACCGCCAGAAAGCGGTTGCTGTTCAGCTCCGAGAGAAAAACCGACTTTCCCGAAAACATTTTGCCGGGCGTATGATACTTACGCGCCTTGTTAACATCGCGTATCTTCTGAACGATCTCAAACAGGCGCGGTCTGCCGCCCGTGCCAAACGTTTTAAGCGCGGGAGAAACGGCAAGGCAGATCGTTTTTTCGGTGCGGCTCTCGTCCGCTACGACAAGATTTGTGTCAAGCGGGTCAAGACCGCGTTCCACACACTCTACGCTTGCATAAAAAGACTTTAAGTCGATTGCTATATAAGTTCGATTGTTCATATTATCGCCTCCCTATGTACGTTTATTTCATTATATCATAGGCAGTATGAAAAGTCAATAGCTTTAACAAAAAAGCAATTGGGAAATTATGGGAATGTGCCATATGTGTGGGCGTGTTTACAAAAGGGTGTTTTTTTGAAAATCGCCAAAAAACGCAACGTAACAATGCGGTTTCACAAGTGCCATTTTTTAAAAAAGGTACTTTGTAAACACGCCCATATGTGGCACAAAAAAAGAGGTGCTATAAAAAGCACCGTCGTTACTATTCTTTTTCCGTACTGTTTTCTTCATTGGTTTCTTTTGCTCTACAACAGCGGACGGTATCAATAAACAGTTCAGCCATTTTTTCAAAATTGTCTTTCAGTTCATCTGGCAAAACGGACATCATAATGTTCAGTTTTCCGTCCGCAGCGTTTTCCCGTATGCCGAAAAGCAAATAGTCGGCGGAAACGTCCAACGCAGCAGCCAACTTCGCCAAGTTCTGCACTTTCATACCCTTTCGACCTTGCTCTATTTCCCATAGAAAATTTGCTGAAATCTCCGCGCACTCTGCAAGCTGCTCTAACGTTAGTCCTTTAATTTTTCTGATTTCGCGTATTCTGCTGCCAATCGCCGAATTGGATATATCCATTGTCATTCCACCCCTCTTTAGTATAACAAGTCTTGTAATGTTTTAAAACTAGCAAAAGATAGATTAAATATTTCAAAAGATAGAAAAATCTATTGACTTTTGCTTTAAAGAGAGGTATAATATAATAAAGAACGGAGAGCAAAAAAACGCTCTCCGTTCATCAAAAATGCAACAAGGAACACACGTTGATATTCTAATCAATATCCTCCGGCTCGAGTGTACGGAATGTATCTGTATCAAAGAATTCCACAATAGAAATACCCATACCGTCACACAAGAGTTTAAGGGTCACAATGCCCGTGTTCTTACTTACGCCATAGATGATATTTTTAACCGTAGAGGGAGGAACGGCAGACAGCCGCGCTAACTTCGTCATATTAAGGTGTTTCTGTTTTATCAGCTCCAACAGCCTTTTAGCGACTTCTTCCTGCATTGCTCTCCCCCCTCGCTATTACTTCTAATGTAATTATAGACTATTTATAGCCCTTTAACGGTCTTTATATAGACTTTTTTGAAAAAATATGTTATAATAGACTATATGTAGACCGCATTTGTTTTTGGGGGAGGAACGATTATATGAACAACAAGCAAAAAACCGTATGCTTTTCGGGACATAGAATATTACACGAACCTAAAGAGGTTGTTGAAAAGAGCCTAGAGATCGCGATAAGGCAATGTATCTCCGAGGGAGCGGAAATATTTATGACAGGCGGGGCGCTTGGCGTAGACACGATAGCGGCTTGGACTGTAATCCGTTTACGAAAAGAATTTCCCGAAATACGACTTGTACTTGCTCTGCCTTGTCCGTCAGTGGAACAAACGTTGAAGTGGTCTGACAGTCAAAAGGAAGAATATCAGAAAATTCTCGATCTTGCCGATGAGGTTAAAGTCCTGTCCGACAAGTATACCGACAGTTGTATGCTAGACCGCAACAGACATATGATAGAAAGCAGCGGAACGCTGATATACTATCTTCGCACGGAGCGCGGCGGGACGAGTTACACCGTCAGATACGCAAAAAAACAGGCAATCAAACTGATTGCCATTTGAAGTATTGAAAGCAGCCAAAGCATTGGCACAAGCAGAAACCTTGATTAAAAATATGCGGCACTTCTTTGCAGAAATGCCACATAACTTACAATTTTACAGAGCCGTTCTGGGTTTCATTGACAACGTAATATGCCATCAGCGTATTATTTTCAGCCTTGACATAAATTTTTATGGTCTTGATTTGTTTCTTAGTGCCATTGCGATAGGCTTTCTTGCACATCTCCGTGATCTCGGCAAAGGTATACTCGCTATTACCCTGCAATATCACCTGATCGCCCGTAGCTTTTGCGAATTTTCTCACGGTACGCTTTGGAGCGGGAGCAGCCGCTTTTTTCGATGTGGTTTTTTTCTCAGATTTTGACACCGCTTTAGGTGTTGCCTCAACCTTGTTTACGGATTTTCTAACGTTATTTTTAGCGGTAGTGGCGGTGGATTTTGCGGCGGTCGGAACAGCAGCCTTTGGAGCGGCGGATTTTTTCGTTGTCTTTTTTACAGGCTTGTCTGCTGACTTTGCGACGGTCTGAGCTGCTTTCGCTTTGGTGGTACGCGGCTTTGTCGTCGGTGCAGCTTGTGCGGTAGGTTTTGTTGCCGCCTGAGCGGAAACATTCTCGTTGTCGATTTTCTTTTTACCTCTCGGCATAACGGGTATCCTCCTTAGTTTGATTGATAGTTTTAGTATAACATAATATAGATAGCTTGTCAAGTTTTTTGACTTTTGTAATGTGAAATGTTGTTTAAGGCAAAACTTACTCGATTGACAATTGTATGGAAATGCTGTATAATGTGATTATAGTGCTATTCATTGCCAAACGGGTTAAGATGAATTATGAAAGGAAATTCAAATGATTTCTAAAATAATACAGACACTTTCAAGTCTGGATTTAAGGCTTTATCTGTTTGGTTCAAATAAATCACCACTACGTTGTGGTGATAAGGTATATATCAAGGAAAGAATGAAAGGGATAAAATCATATTCTCTTATGACAATAAAGGGATTCCAGTACTGCGACGACATAGCAGAATTCCACCTCATAGATGATAACAATGGTGACTTCTATTGCAATGTTGAAAAAGTTTACCCATATAAAGGGCAGGATTTGAAAAAACAGAAGATATATGATATTGTATCACATACAATCATACTCGTTCTTTTGGCGGCGGTAATGGCTTTCATTTGCCTAAATCCATACCTGTCAGAATACGCATTATATAATTTTAAAAACAAATTCTAAATGGAGGTTTTTATGCGAGTTGACACAATGGACATAGTTTGCACAATGTCATATCTGATAGGTGTGCGAAAGGAGCTGTTGCATAACACATATGACGATAACTGCCCCGAATTGCTTAAACAGCTTGAGGAAAATAAAAACGCTACCATTATCAGATATTTGTGCAAGCTGAGAACGGTACTTATGAAAACATTCAGGAAAACGGATACGTCATTAAGGTACGATCTCACAAATATAGACAAGCTAAATTGGTTTGATACAAATAATATCTTATGGCTTGAAAACAACGGAATTCGGGTCACACTTGCAAACAATCGAGCCGCCGATTATTCATTACATATTAACAAACTGATAGCGGATAACATACACGCTTGTCACGATCCGTTCCCGGAGTGGATAAAATGGGACTATATTAAGCGATTATTTATAATTCCCAGATTTACAGATATGGAAGTCCAAAAAAGAGAGTTCAGTAAATTTATGGATAAGCTCGATTGGTACCCTTATCATCAATATATTTATTGGGAGCCGTCCGAGTGCGGTAACATCTTATATACAGACGGGAAGTTTATCAATATATTATATCAAAATATAAGACAGCGACCGATGAGATAAAAGATAATATATACGATTTCATAGGAAACAGTGATAAAGTCGTTCTTGTCGTTGACTGCGAGAATTCAGACGTATACAAATTTACGGTATGCTCAAAAATCTTAATAACAACGAAGTTATGAAAACAAGCAAAATAATGCTGTTTGACGATATTCACACTACCGACGGTTGGGATTATCTCGAAAAGGTTATTTCAATACCCGCCGAGCATATTGAAGTTGAGCGAATTCACGATCATAAATCATTGGTGGATATGCGTGTTATGGCGGGCGTGTTTAAAGAGTTTTATACACATAGCGTAACGTCTTTTATTCTGCTTTCAAGCGACAGCGATTATTGGGCGCTGATCTCATCGCTCCCCGAAGCCGAATTTTTAGTTATGGTGGAATGGAATAAATGCGGACAAGCAATTAAGGACGCGCTTGAACACGAGGGAATATACTGGTGTTCTCTTGATGATTTCAGCACGGGTAAAAATGAGGATTTGAAACGTGCCGTACTGCTTGCGGAGTTAAGAAAATATCTTCCTGACCTCTTGTCGTATAACGGTAGGGATTTGGTACGCAGACTTTACGCGGATACAAGAATAGAAGCTGACGAAACGGAGATGATGAATTTTTACAATAAATATATACGCTCGATAACATTTAAAGCGGACAACGACGGTAATTTGTGTTTAAATCTGAAAGTATGACTTTTTACCTCATATAAATTTTGTGCCACATATATGGCTGTTTACAAACTATATATTTTGCGAAAAAAGCAAAATTAACACCCTATAAACCCGCATTACTCCGTTGGAATTTCGGGCGATTTTTCAAAAATACCCATTTGTAAGCAGGCTCACATATGGCAACGTATTCCACAAAAAAATTGCTCCCAAAGCCTTAACGGTTTTGGGAGCGTCTTTTTAATTGCCGTTTTTGTTTTTCAACGAGTTGTCGAGTTCGAGGTGTTTCAACAGCCTTTCTTTTTCAGCAGTTGTATAATCTTTGATCTGCTCTAAAACAAGAATGTCAACCTCGTCAAAACCGTCCTGCACGTTGACGCGAAGATCGGAGCGCCAAAGTATGTAGTCAAGCGTTACGTTGAACAAATCCGCTATTGCAACAAGGTTAGGTAAGTTATAGATACCTTTTTCGATATTGCATATCGTTCGTCGGTCGATAAAGAGTTTTTCTCCTACTTCTCTTTGTGACCAACCGCGTTCCTTACGGAGCAGAGCCACTCTGTTTAGTGCTTTTTCGTTGTTTTTGTTTTCCATTGTCAAAAACTCCTGTCATAATATTTCGGCTAAAAGAACTCAATCGGTAAAAAAAGAGGGATTTAGCCGATAAATATATGCTAAGGGAGAATTTTGGAAATTGCGACAGGGAATAAACTCGCATTATATTACATAAGATAATACCTTGTCGCATAATGGTATAATCGTATAATTTTCATTTAAAATACACTTTATAATCACAAAATCAAAAAGGAAATATCGTTTCCATATTTCTTAAAAAAGGAAAAAAACCGTCACTAGACTAAATAAAGCATATATGGGCGCCTCTAAAAACCCAATCAAATTCTCGATTTT
>CAJUMS010000035.1:6535-26417 GCA_910587465.1 uncultured Oscillospiraceae bacterium | reverse complement strand
CGCGAGCTTATTGCCAAGCTCCGCCGCGAGATACCGGGGATAACGCTCCGCACGACGTTCATCACGGGCTTTCCCGGGGAGACGGAGGAGCAGTTCAATCGGCTCGGCGAGTTCGCGCAGGATATGCGTTTTGAGAGAATGGGCTGCTTTGCGTATTCCGAGGAGGAAAACACCCCCGCCGCCGCAATGCCCGATCAGGTGGACGAGGAGATTCGCGAGCACCGCAAGGAGATACTCGAGGAGCAGCAGGATACGCGCGTCGCGGAGCTGTACGAAAGTATGATCGGCAATGATGTCGAGGTCGTGGTCGAGGGCTTTGACCGCTATCTGGAGCACTTCTTCGGACGCTCGGCAATGTTCGCGCCCGAGATCGACGGAATGATATACTTCTCCGCGCCAAAGGGCAAGGGTCTGCCCGTCGGTGAGTTCGTAAAGATACGCATTACGGACGTGCTGGACAACAATCTGATAGGTGAATTAACTTAAATAAACGATACGGCGGCAGTGGTAAGTTGCAGTCAAAAAAACTTTTGAGGTGAAACGATATGAACCTAGCCAATAAACTAACGATGTTCCGCGTGATAATAGTGCCGTTTTTCGTGTTCTTTATGAGCGCGGAGTTCGTGCCGCTGCGCTTTTTGTGGGCGCTGATACTGTTCGCGCTCGCGAGCATTACGGATATGCTCGACGGAAAAATTGCGCGGAAGTACGATATGGTGACGGATTTCGGAAAGTTTCTCGACCCCCTGGCAGACAAAATACTGGTCGCGGCGGCGCTTATCTGCTTCGTGGAGCTGGGGTGGACGTATGCTTGGGTCGCGTTCGTAATACTGGCGCGGGAGTTCATAGTGTCGGGAATAAGGCTCGTCGCGGCGACCTCCGAGAAGAAAAAGGTGATACCCGCGAACATCTGGGGCAAGCTGAAAACGGCGGTCACTATGGTCGCCATGGCGGTTATGCTGATACTCGGCGTACTTACAGAAGACTTCGGATTATCGGCGGGATTCCCCGCTCAGACAGTCCGCGACGTTCTGATGTATCTGTCGGCTTTGCTGACCGTTATTTCCGGCGTTGTTTATTGTTACGACAGCAGAGAGTATATCGACCCGAGTAAATAAGGAGATCACACATTATGAGTATGAGCAAGAAAATTATCGATCAGGACACCAATGACCGCGTTCTCGACCGCAATCAGATGATGATGGCGCAGTTATTATTCACCGAAAAGCCCGATATGGCGGACCCGAACGCGCTTAAAGCCGCGCTCGAACGCGAGATCGGCGCTGTTGAGAACATCAGCGACAAGCCCGATATGCCCATGTTTTCCGTGGCAAAGTACAAGGCGGTATTCAAGGACGCGCCGCAGGGAATGCCGCCGCTCGCGGACTACCTCGCCCCCCGCGAATTCTCCGCCGAGAATATCGACGAGATCAAGCGCAGTCAATTCTGGGATTATAAGGACGGCGCGGCGAAGATCGACGAATTCAAATGGTGTGTGGACGTGTTCGCCATGATGTCGGCGGGACTGCACTACAAGGAGCAGGCGGAGCTGTTCCTCGCGCAGGTCGGCGCGGCACTGCAATGCTACCCGACCTGCGAGGGCATCTACGTCCTCCACAGCGGCAAGCTCACCACGCCCGAGGACTTCGAGGAGTGCAGGCAGTTCGACCTCTCGGGACGCTTTATCCGTCTCGCCGTGAACGCGCGGTTTTTCACGATAAACGGTACGGCAGACGATAAGATAGTTGACACTATCGGATTTTTCGCGTTCGGCGGCGCGGACGTTCAGGTGCATTTCCACGGTATGGACCCCAATCACGTCGTGAATTACGTCTACAATATCGCAAGCTATCAGTTCGACAACGAGTTCCCGATAAAAAGCGGCGAGACTGTCGACAGCCTTGACGAAAACGGCAGTATGCAGTGGGAGCCCCAATGGAGAACGCAGTACGAGGACTCGCTGATACAGCCCGTCCGCACCGTGCTTGACATCAACTGCGGAGAATTCGCCGCAGGAACAAGACAGTAAAAGAGCGCAGATGAAAACCGAGACCGTCCGCAGAATTATCATAATCGTTAATCATAGCGGCAAGTCCGTCGAAAAGGACAGGGGCTTCACCGAGACCTACCTCGTCAAGGACGGGAAATGCGGAAAAATATCCGACAACAGAAAAAATACTTGACTAATCTCCCCTGTTGTGCTATAATGTAAATGTGAAAGTTTGCATTATAGCAAGGTAAGGGGGGATAAGTGTTGAATATCGCGCGAAAAATTACCGCCGCGGTCATGCTTGCGGGGGTGCTTACGGTATGCGGCTGTTCCGCGGAAAGCCCGCGTTCGGGCGTATTGCAGAACAGCGCCGTGACGTATTCGGACGAGGAAAGCTCCGCCATATCCGCGTTTGAGATACCCATGCTCGCGAGCAACACCGAGACCCCCTGTCTGACGTTCCTCGGCACGGGTGAAATAAGCACCGCGGCACTGAATACCTATGCCAATACCGTGGGACTGAGCACCTCGGAAACGCCCGTGACGATCGTCCACGTGAGCGATTATCAATACGAGAGCAGGCTCTCAGAGCTTATCAATTCGGACGAATCGCCCGACCTTACGGAAAAGCGCGAGAACACGTTCCCGTTCCTGATGTCGAAGAATATCTACGAGGACTTAACGTCTTACATGGACGCCGCCGCGCCTCAGTGGGAGGAATTTTCAAGCTATATCGACCACTATTCGTTCAAGGGCGCGCACTATTTCTACCCCACGGGCATAACCGTCTCGCCGCAGATAATGCTGTACGATAAAATGCGGTGTGTGCAGTTCAATATCCCCGACCCCGAAAAGCTCTACGAAAAGGGCGAGTGGACTATGGACAGGCTTATCGACTGCGCCGAACAGCTTGACGCCTCTCTGGGCATAGACAGCTATTTCTATGCCTCGGGTGTCGCCGAGAATATTTTAAACTCTACGGGAGCGGCGCTGATCGAAAAAGATGAAAACGGAAAATTTGTGAGCCGTATCGGAAGCCGGAACTATCTTGATATGCGCAGCTTCTTCTCCGTATACCGCTGTAATCAGGACGATCAGCGCACCGATCCGCTCAGGACTGCAATGAGTATGTTTATGTGCACCGATGAGCGCACTCTCGGAGAGCTGAGAACACTTAGCCCGAGCTTCAACGTCGGAATAGTGCCGTTCCCGCAGTTTGACAGTGACGGCACGTATTATGTCCGCGCGGTCTCGGAAGGCTTTCTCGTGCCCAAGGGCGCAAAGAATATCCGCAATGCCGCAAGCTTTATAAACTGCTCGCGAATAGCCGAGACGAGCGACGACGGTATCAAAGAGCGCCGCAGCGAAATGAAAAAGCTCGGACTGCTCCAATCCGACGTCGAATGGATGGAATTTATCCGCGGCGGCGACTACGAGCTCGTCCTCGACGAGGGGCTATGTCTCGACAGGGACGCGAACGCCGCAATAAAGCTTATCTTCTCCTCGGCGGACGAGATATTGTTAGAGGGCAACGCCAAGCCCGATTACAATATCGCCGCGATAGACGCGGACCTCGAACGCATAAACGCAATGCTGTAATTACCAAAGGCTCACGCTTGGTGAGCCTTTATTTTTTATTCCGTAGTTACCGACTTCGCGAGATTGCGGGGCTTGTCGGGGTCGATACCGCGCAGTACCGACGTGTAATACGCTATCAATTGCAGAGCACACACCGTCGGCAGAGGTATAAGCATATCGTCAAGCTCGTCTCCGATATTCAGCTTTAGCTCTATGTCGACCGTGCCCTCGGCGAACTCAGTTCCCTTGCGGCAGACAGCGATAATAGTAGCTCCCCGCGCCTTGACCTCCTCCATATTGCTGACGGTCTTTGCGAGAATGTTCCGCTGCGTAGCCACCGTGATGACGGGGATATTATGCTCTATCAGCGAAATAGTGCCGTGCTTCAACTCGCCCGCGGCATACGCTTCGGAGTGAATGTAGGTGATCTCCTTTAGCTTTAACGAGCCCTCAAGCGAAAGCGCATAGTCAAAGCCGCGACCGATAAAGAACAGCGTCTCGACGTTCACAAGCTGCGACGCTATGAACTGGCATTCGTCCTTGTTGTCGATAACGTCCCGAATAGCCTTGGGAGCGTTGTACAATTGTGCCGTGAGCCGTTTCATCTCGCTTTCGAGGATATTACCCCGCGCGTAGGCAAAACGAAACGCCAGCGCGTACAGCACCGTTATCTGAACCATATACGCCTTTGTGCTCGCGACCGCTATCTCGGGACCCGCAAGCGTATGTATGCACATATCCGCGCCCCGCGCTATCGCGGAGTACTTGACGTTCACAACCGCGAGTGTCTTTGCGCCGCGCGACTTCGCTAATTCAAGGCTTGCAATCGTGTCCGCGGTCTCGCCCGACTGCGACACAAGTATAACAAGGTCGTCCTCGCCGACTATCGGGTCCATGTAGCGGAACTCGCTGGCAATCTCGACCGCGACGGGTACTCTCGCGAGCTTTTCCACCGCGTATCTTGCCACGATACCCGCGTGCATAGCCGTACCGCAAGCGACAACGAAAACGCGCTTAACGCCGCGTAAAAGCTCGTCGGTAAGCCCTATACCCGAAAAATCGGGAACGCCGTCCGTAATTATGCTGTCCAGCGTTTTCTCCACAACGTCGGGCTGCTCGTAAATTTCCTTGAGCATATAGTGTGGATAACCGCATTTCTGCGCCTGCTCGATATCCCAGTCGGCGGTGTGTATCTGCTTTTTGACCGCGATGCCGTGAACGTCGAAGAACTTCACGCCGCCGTTGTCGATAGCGACTATCTCGTCGTCGTCAAGAATAGCGTAGTCCTTTGTGTATTTCAGGAACGCGGGGATATCGCTCGCAATAAAGTATTCGCTATCGCCAAGACCGACAATCAGCGGACTGCCCTTTCGCGTAGCATACACGTGATCCGGGAAGTCCTTAAACAGTATCCCGAGAGCGTAGCTGCCGCGCAGTTCCTTGACGGTCTCCATGATAGCGCGCAGCGGATCGCTGCCATCGAAGTAAAAATCCAACAAACACGCGACTATCTCGCTGTCGGTCTGGCTGACGAACGAGTAACCCTTTTCTGAAAGGAACTCTTTAAGCTCCGTGTAGTTCTCGATAATGCCGTTATGTACAATCGTAACGCGCCCGTTGGAGTGAGGGTGCGAATTGATATCGGATGGCTCTCCGTGAGTAGCCCAGCGCGTATGTCCTATCCCGCAGAACCCCTCGGGCTTGCCCTCCGCGGCGAGCTTATCCGCCATACATTTCAGTTTGCCGCGCGTCTTGACTGTGCTGATAGTACCACCCGGGCTCCGGGCGTTCTTCTCAAACACCGCGATACCCGCGCTGTCATAGCCGCGGTATTCCAGCTTTTCAAGTCCGTCCATAAGAACGTCCGCGCAGTCGCGCCCGCCGATGTAGCCAACAATTCCGCACATAGTATTTTCCCCCATAAAATGATTTATTTCTATTTTATTCCCAATACGTTAATTATATCACTTTTAGCCGTCATTGTCAACGGGTCTGCGGTATTTGTGCAGTAAATTGCACATCACATCGCGCTGATCGAATGACGAAGAGCGCTGTTTCGTTACCCCGTCTTCGGCGAGCCACTTCGCGATAGTGCCGAGCTTGTTTACGCCCTTTATCCCCTTTCGCTCAGCCCAGATTTCGAACTTTCTTGAATATACGGCAACGTTTTCCTTGCCGTACATAGCGGTAAGCTCGTCCTGCGTTACGGGGTTGTCGTTTGGCATTTTATCAAAGGAATTATCGGAAGAAAGGGGAGTGGGAAGCGGCGCAGCCGCTTCTTCCTTTTCTTCTTTTTTAATTTCTTTTTTTTCTTCTTCTTTACTTCTACTTATGTTGTCGCTTACCGTGTCGGGGTGCTTGTCGGCAAGGTTGTCGACAGACTTGGCGGCGGGCGGTTGAACGTCATAGCTGTTCAGCGTTACAATGCTGTATTTCGCGGTTGTCTGCACTGTTATGTCCTTTGTCGCTTTGAGGTGACTTAGTGCCGTTCGGGTCTGTCGGATAGTTAGACCGCACATCTCTCCGAGCTTTGCAATGCTTGTCACATACTGCCCCTTGTGCAATGTCATTCCGTCGTAGTCGAGATCCCTCCAAGCCGCATTGATAAGCAATGTTATGTACATTCTCATTGTGCCGTTATCGCCGTACCACGGCTTGTCCTTTATGCTCCTGTTGAGCTTTACAAATCCTTTGTCATTCATAATGACACTCCTTTCGTGAATTTATCACTAACAGAATATCATATGAAAAACTGTAAAAAACTGAAAACATTTTGGGAAGAGACAACACGCGGCTTTTGGCGGTTTCGCGTGAAACGCGAAATGGCATTGCCATAAAGGCAATGCCAAACCAAAAACGCAGAATACTTCGGGCGTTCCACCCGAAGTATAGTATTTAATTAAGACGGATATCACCCATAGAACGGGTTAGTCCTCGTTAAGCTCCTCGACGGTATCGCGGAGATCCTCAAGCGTGCCTTGAATATCGCCGAGCAGATCGTTTACGTTGTCGGTCATGGACTCGATGTTGTTGTTGATAACGTCGCCGAGCCTGTCGTTGAACTCCTCGCACACCGCCTCAGCTATCTCGTCGGGATTGTCCGCGCCGCACTTCACCACCGTCTCGGTTATCCTTGTGCGGAGCATATCGCAAGCGCTCATTATGCAGCCCGTGACCATCTGCGGAACTCCCGAAAGCGTACAGTTCACCGTGCCGAGCGCTCCCGAAAGCCCGTTGAACGCGCTCACCATTCCCGTCATTGCGCCGCTGAGATCGCGGTTCTCGGACTGTTCGTTATTCCCGCGCTGTTCATGCTGCTTCCTTTGAGCCCGGAGATTTTTGGTGCTGTACCAGTTATTTGTCGGCCAGCCGTCCTGAAAGACGATATTGTGCCGCTGCGGTCTCTCGTCCGCGAACTCGTCCGCCGTGTCGGGGAACTCGGCGTAGTCGAGCTTGTCCTTTGCCGCCATAACCGTCATATACGCGTACTGCGCTACGAAACGCAGCTCGGTGTACTCGTTTTCGCCCGTGATGAACGGTATCTCGTACAGCTCCCAGCCGTTCAGCCGCTTTACGGGCTGTATGAAGTTGCGGTTCAGATTGTAAGTATAACGGTTCTCGTGGTCGTTGTTGAAGATGACCTCAAAGCGGCAGACCTCGTTGTTGCGGTCGTTCTCGCCGCCGTTGAGCCAGAACGTGAACATATGCGGAGTGTTCTTCGCGAGCGTGAGCTGCTTTGAGCATATCTCCGTCCAGTTCCACGTCCAGTTTCCTATCGTGAACGCCTCGGTGAGCGCTCCGTCGGGACCCGTCATAAACGAGCGCGAGCCCGTGTTGTCCTTGCAGTCCTTGTTGAAGTGCCATTCGCGCGCGTTAAAGTACAGCATTACATAAGGCTGTGTACGGTCTGTATTTTGGGTGATTATATTGTTGTTATCCATCTCGGTTTCCTCCGTAAATATCGTTACGTCGGACACACTATCAAAAACGCTCCGCCGCCGCTCAATCGCTTCGCATTTGAGCTCACTCGTCGACCCGTCGCCTTTGGCTGACGCGCCGACGGCGGCTGCGCTTTTAAGACGAATTTCACGATCGTTCACATAGCGTGCCCGACCTTTTTTTACCAGTCCCGCCGCCCGTTTCGGGTAGGTGAGACCGATCTCCTCGTTGTCCGCATTAAGTACGCGGACGGTAAGCTTTGCTGCGCCGCCGTTTTTTTCTATGGGTGCCAGCCCCTTTCGCAGTTTTTATAACCGTTTTTTGTTATGAGACGGTGCTCCGCTTTTATTGTAGCATATTCTTTACGGGTTGTCAAGAGTGAATTCACAAAAAAGCAAAGGGGACGCTCAACGCCCCCTTCAAAAATTTATTCCTCTGTTCCGTCGGTCATAACCTCTGCGCTTTCGGCAGTGCCCTCCGCGTTCACGGCGACCTCCGTATGCTTTGCGTACAGCACCGTTATCAGCACCGCCGCGATAAACAACCCCGTAACGATATCGACGAGCGGCGTATAGACCATCATATACCCGTCCTTGCCGTAGACGGTCTGAAAGAAAAGCTCAGCCTCGCGTTTCGAGACCGTTATGCGCCGCGATATCTCCTCGGGCGCGGTCAGATGCGCGAGCGCCGTCGCTGCCGCGGACGAGAGCGTCATGACAGCCGTTGCCGTACCCCAGCCGAACATCGCCTTTTTCGTGTGTTTTCCCGAGTTCCCCGATAAGAACCTCGCGAACATCAGGAACGTAACCGCCGCACCCACCGCGCACAAAGCCGCGATAACATACTCGGACACCGACGCTATGACCATGCGCTCCTTAAAGCAGTTTATTCCGCGTGCCGTGAAGTAAGCTCCTCCGAGCGCCAAAATAAAGCCCATAAACGGCTTGAATTCCTTTTTATACAGTATAATAAACGCAAGTATTGCCGCACCTGCCGCGAAAGCGTAATCCGCCATCATCAGCATTGACGACGGCGTGAGCGTTTTTGCCTCCGCCATGCCCTCGTACCCGGCAAACATCGCCGATATCAGCAGGCCGAAACCGATCACCGCCGCGCGTCCGTCCGTTATATCCGTTTCCGCTATCCTGCCGAATTCGCCCTTTTCGTCGAACCGCGCCGCAATCACTGCCCCGACGAACGTCAGCGCCACCGCCCCGTAATACAATATATTGCACAACAGAGCGCTGTCGTGATAATAAAATCCCGTGGTCATATCCGTGCAGGCTGCGATTGTGTACAGTCTTATCGCCGTACACAGCACAAAGCCCGCTATCATAGCTATAAGCGATTTTTTCATAATATAAACAGTCTCCTTATTTTAAGGCAAAAACGCAGAGAACTTCGGCTTCGCCGAAGTTCAGGCTGCTATTATTTATTATAATACAATTAACACGATTTGTCAAGAGCTTATCGCTTATCCAGCGGTATGTACCCCTTATTCAGATTTATCGCCTTGTAGGCGGGTCTGATGATACGCTTTCCGTTTATCATCTCTTCCATTCTGTGAGCGCACCAGCCTGCCATTCTCGCGCACGCGAACAGCGCCGTGTACATCTCCACGGGTATCTTCAGCATTTTATATACAAGCCCCGAATACATATCCACGTTCGCACATATATTTTTAATATCGCCGCGCTCCTCGGCGAACACCGCAGGGGTGAGCCTTTCGATACTGTCGAGCAGTCTGAACTCCGCTTCGAACTCCGTGCCCTCGGCGAGCTTCATCGCGTTGGACTTAAGTATCACCGCGCGCGGGTCGGACAACGTATACACCGCGTGACCCATACCGTATATCAGTCCCGACTTGTCGCCCGCCTCCTTGCGCAGGAGCTTGCGGAGGAATTCGCGGACCTCATCGTCGTTTTCCCAATCCTTGACGCCCGTCTTGACGTGCTCGAGCATTTCCATTACCTTGATATTCGCGCCGCCGTGACGAGGACCCTTCAGCGAACCTATTGCCGCCGAATACGCCGAATACGCGTCCGTCCCCGACGAAGACACCGTGCGGCATGTAAACGTAGAGTTATTACCGCCGCCGTGCTCCGCATGGAGCATAAGACACACGTCGAGCAGCTTTGCCTCCTCGGGAGTGTACGCGCGGTCGTCGCGCAGGGTGGAGAGAATGCTTTCGGCAAGGCTCTCCTCCTTGTTTATCTGGTGCATTACCATGGTATCGTTGTAGTAAAAGCGGCGCATGGTCTGATAGCTCGCCACCATTATTGCGGGCAGCTTTGAGATGACCGAGATCGCTTTCATCATCTCGCTCTCGACCGACTTGTCCTCCGGAGCGCTGTCGCAGCTGTACAGCGTGAGCACCGCCTGCTGCATTTTGTTCATTATATTCGGCGAGGGATTGCGCATGATAACGTCCTCGCTGAAATAGCGCGGAAGCTCGCGGTACTCGGCGATAAGGCGCGAAAAGCTTGTAAGCTCGCGCTCGTTCGGCAGCACGCCGAACAGCAGCAGATATGCGACCTCCTCATAGCCGAAGCGGTTATCGTTCAGCACTCCGCCAACAAGGTCACGGATATTGTAGCCGCGGTAGATCAGCTCGCCGTCTATGGGCTGCTTGTCGCCCTCGCTGAGCACGTATCCGTGAACGCAGCAGACGTTCGTTATTCCCGCGACCACGCCCGAGCCGTCGGAGTTACGCAGACCGCGCTTAACTCCGAATTTATTGTACAGCGAGCTGTCAATAAGGCTGTTTTCCACAAAATCCGCGCACATCTGCTTTAATCTGTCGGTGGATTTAAGCTGTTCCATTTTATCCATTTCAATCACTCCATTACAGCCGGCGGGGTTAAGGTACTATGTATCATGCCAATGAAATTTATCCCCTTCGGCAATTCATTACCTTTTAATTATACTACACTTTTAAAATAAAGTCAAGTGCTGATTTGAATTATTTTGATTACGATATTGCAAAATGCACAAATGAGAATTAAAGCACATACATGTTTTTTTGTTTGATTGCAGGCGAATTTCTCTGCAATATATTATGTTTCTTTTTGTTATTGCACCTTGAAGTTAGTGTTTTTACACTAAACAACAAAATGTAATGAAAAGTAATCGACCTAAACCAAAAAAATAAAAAGCCCCTCGAAAGGAGACCACAAAATGCCAAAAAAGATAACCATTGTATCAGCGGCGGCACTAGTCCTCTTATCGGTGATTACCGCCATACTGCTGACAGCTACCGCGAACAGCCGCGCCGCCGTGCCGCGCCGCGTGAGCGTATACCTCCCCGAGCGCGGCGAGATACTCACAATGAGCTATGATGAATTCCTTACGGGGTGCGTGACAGGGCTTACGGACGGCGAAAACCTCGCGGACGAGGCGCTTACCGCAGTCGCTGCCGCAGAGAACTCCCGCGCCATATACACGCTTTCGGTAAAGAGTGGCTTTGAAAACATGGGCGCGGACTTCACGGTCGGCGCGGATTTCCCGTTCATCGACAGCGAAAAGCCCGACGAACGCGTCACAAACGCTGTCCGCACCGCCGAAAAGCTGCTTTTGACGCTCGACGGCGAACCGATAAACGCGCAGATGTGCGGAATGTCCTCGGGCAGGACGGACGAGTGCCCGCCAATATCGTGCTCGGTCGCGCTGCCGTGCGATATCGGCGCGGAGGGTTTCGAGAGCCGCACCGCGTTCACGACCGAGGAGGTGAGGCGCGCGCTTCACAAAAGCGGAACGATATCGCCCGACTGCTCGGAATGGTTCGCAAACGCGGTTTACGCCGACACCGGAACGCTCCTGTATATCGAGTTCAACGGCGAACGGATAACGGGCGCGGCACTGAAACAGGCGTTCGGACTGCGCAGCGTCGCGATAACCGTCGAGTACACCGAGGACAAATTCCGTTTCACCTGTCTCGGATTAGGCGAGAACAAGGGCATGAGCATAAACGGTGCCGACTTCATGGCGAAAAACGGCAGCACCGCCGAGGAGATACTCCGCACCTTTTATTCGGGCGCGGAGCTTGAAAGGTTCTGACCTCAGCCGAACTCCACGTTCTCCGCAAACAATGAGAAGAGGTCGACTATAAATTTCGGCGTGTTCGGCAGGCGGCTCTCGACGACCGCGCGGAATTCATCCGCCGTTATCGGCAGGTGGAGCTGTATCTCGCCCGCGGTGTCCTTGCCGAGAGCAATAACTCCGCTCGCATTACTGCCTATCGCGATAGTTCCCCTTGAGACCGCGCCCAGCGAGTACGTTCCCGCACTTAAAGCGCCGTAGCTGAGCCACCCGAACGATACCGCGCCGAACGCGAACACCCCGATCGCCACCGCACCGAATGCAAACACGCCCGCCGCAATCATCGCGCTGACGGCGATGCCGATCCCCGCGAGCGCTCCGAGAACCACCACGCCTATCGACAGCAGTCCTATCGAAAACACGCCCATCGACAGCAGACCGACCGAGAAAAATCCTCTCGCCATAAGTCCCACCGCGAAAAATCCGTTCGCCCTGCCCTTGACGTTGACGTGTACAAGCGGCTTTCCGAACACCTTTTTCTCGCTTTTGAACTCGCCGTTGACAAACCTTGACTTCTTCACCACGACGACCTTCTGTTCGGAAACGTCGCCAACCACCCGGCAACTCTCCCCGCCGCGGACAAGCTCATCCAAGGTTATCCCGAAAAGCTCGCCCATTGCCGCGAGCTTTTCCATTTCGGGAGTAGTCGACCCAAGCTCCCACTTCGACACCGTCTGCCGCGTCACGCCAAGCCGCTCTCCGAGTTCCTCCTGCGACCAGCCGCGCTGTTTCCTGAGTTCCGCTAATTTCTCCGCAAATGTCATTCTATCAACCTCCAAAGCAATTTATAAAACTGAGACGCGGTCTGCCGTCGGAGTATAGCACTTCGACTTCATCGCCGACCTCGGGCGGTATCAGCCTCCACGGAATATACACCTTTGCCGTGTACTCTTTTCCGTCCGCCGTATACTTCACCCTAATACTGTGCGGAAACGCCGCGCCGTCCGTCGAGCTCGTCCTCACGGCTTTCAGCTTCACCTTTATCCACCATATGGTTTTCACATCTGTGACCGTTCCCGTAGTTTTTCGGTTGAATTCCATAGGCTCACCTCCCGTTGTTTTATGATATGATTATACCCGATTTTCTCTCTCTTGTCTACCAATTCCCATTTGAACTTTGTCAACCAAAGTTAACATTGGCTTAACAGAGCCGATTGCAGACACAAAAACGCCTGCCTTTGACCTTCACAAAAGCAGGCGCAAATGCACTTTGTCAATTCGTCACAGTATCATCCTCGGGCTCGTCCTTTTCCTCCATAAGGTATGAAAGCGTCATAAGGCTGTCTGTAAGGTGAACATTTTCCACCGCCGCATCGGGATAGTCCACGTTGATATCGTAATGCGAGAAATTCCAGAACGCCCTTACTCCGCAGCCGATAAGCGTTTTCACCACATCCTCCGCTCCGCTGCGCGGTATGCACAGTATCGCCATTGCGGGGTGCTCCTCGCAGCAAAACATGCGTATCTCGTCCATTGCGCGTATGCGTATGCCCGAGATGCTCTCGCCCGTCAGCGTGTCGTCCCTGTCGAATATACCGACGAGACGGCAGCCGTACCGCTCAAAATCAATATGTACCGCGACCGCGCGGCCGAGATTTCCCGCGCCGATAAGTATCACCGTGCGCATATCGTTGAGATGCAGTATCGCGCCGATCTGTTCCCTCAGCTCCGCGACGTTGTAACCGTACCCCTGCTGCCCGAAGCCGCCGAAGCAGTTCAGATCCTGACGTATCTGCGACGCCGTCAGCCGCATACGCTCCGATAGCTCCCGCGACGATATCTTCTCGACGCCCTCCTTCAGCAATTCCCCAAGAAACCGGTAGTAACGCGGCAAACGCCGTATTACGGATTTTGATATATTTTTATTATCTTGCATAATTTTCAGCCCCTGTATTAGGATAATTTATGCCATTAACTTCTCAAGTCTGTTGTTTATTTCCACAAGGAACGTTTCGGTATCGACAACGCGCTTGTTTTCGAGCTTGGACATCGCCGCGAGGTTCTTGTCCATTACGCCCTCCTCCATGGTCTGCACGGAAGCCTTTTCAAGCTTGTCCGCATAGTCGCACAGCTCGGGGATATTATCCAGCTCGCCGCGCTTGCGGAGCGCTCCGCTCCACGCGAAAATAGTCGCTATGGGGTTCGTGGAGGTCTTTTCGCCCTTGAGGAAGTTATAATAATGACGTGTTACGGTGCCGTGAGCCGCCTCATACTCGTACTTGCCGTCGGGCGACACGAGTACGCTCGTCATCAAGCCCAGCGAGCCGTAAGCCGTCGCGAGCATATCCGACATAACGTCGCCGTCGTAATTCTTGCACGCCCATATAAAACCGCCCTCGGAGCGTATCACACGCGCCACAACATCGTCTATCAGCGTATAGAAGTACTCGATACCCGCCTTTTCAAATCTCTCCCTGTACTCGCTCTCGTATATCTCCGCGAAGATATCCTTAAAGCGGTGATCGTAGGTCTTGGAAATGGTGTCCTTGGACGCGAACCAAAGGTCCTCGCGTGCGTCGAGCGCGTAGTTGAAGCACGCTCTCGCAAAGCTGCCGATAGAGCTGTCGAGATTGTGAACGCCCTGAACGATACCGTCCGAGCTCTTGAAGTCGTGAATAAGCGCGCGGGTCTCTTTGCCGTCCTTGTCGGTGATGACTATCTCGGCTTTGCTGCCCTGCGGCGCTTTCAGCTCGGTGTTCTTGTAGATATCGCCGTAAGCGTGACGCGCGATGGTTATCGGCTTTGTCCATGTCGGGATATACGGCGTGATACCGTTCACGAGAATGGGCTTGCGGAACACCGTGCCGTCCAGAATGGCTCTGATAGTGCCGTTCGGCGACTTCCACATCTCTTTCAGCTTGTACTCCTCCACGCGCTGAGCGTTGGGGGTGATGGTCGCGCACTTTACCGCAACGCCGTACTTCTTTGTGGCGTTCGCGCTGTCGACCGTGACCTGATCGTCCGTCTCATTGCGGTGAACCAGACCGAGGTCATAGTACTCGCTTTTCAGGTCGATATACGGATTGATCAGGATATCCTTGATCATCTTCCATATAATGCGCGTCATTTCGTCGCCGTCCATCTCTACAAGCGGCGTTGTCATCTGTATTTTTGCCATAATTATATCCTTTCCGAAAGTGTATATTTGCGAAGCTCATTCCGCATGTGTATCATTTTCATTGTCATCGGGAGTTTCAAAACGGTTTTCGAGAAACTCTTTTAAATTCTCGTTCCAATTCCCGTCCCTTGACAGAACGTCCTGAAATCCACGAAAATCGGGATTATCGGTATCGCTTAAAAAAGCTGCCCGTATTTTAAATTGTTCAATAAGAGATACAATAATATCAAAAAGCAAAACCGTAAGCCCTATGTACAGGAAATTCCTTGAGAAAATACCTATTATCATCAGAATCACCGCGGGTGCGAACAGCCAAAAGAAACGGAAAACCAAATTGGTTATAAATCCGATAACAAAAAGCACGGCGGGATATCTCCTCTTCACGGCGGCACCTCCTATTGTTTCGATTTAATTGTGCATATCGAGAAAACCCTCGACGGTGGTTTGGAACAACTCCTCGTTAAAATCCAACCGCATAAGCCTGTCGCCCTGTGCCGCGAAATACGCGGTAGTCTTGTCTGTCACCAGCTTGAACAGCGCCTCAATGCCGTGTCTCTCAATATCGAACAGATACCCGAATTCGCACTTGGTATTGGCAAGCTCTGTGAAATCCTCGCCCTCGGCGAGCAGACCGAGCGCCGTGTCCGCGAGCTTTATTTTCAGCTCGCTGTTGTTTATCTCGTTGCTTTCACGCGGCTTCCTTTTTTTGCCGAATAATCCCATTGGTATTTCCTTTCTTACATAACAACAACAAACGGTATCGGTATTTTTTCAAACGTTTCATAAGTCATTATCGCAAGCGGATAGCTGTCGCTGTCAATGTGCATATAGCAAATGTATGCCCTGCCGCCGAGTGCCTTGTTTATCTGCTTTCCCCACTTTTCGATATCGCCTTTCCCGTCAAGCTCCACAGTTTTGAGAACCTCCTTGATAAGCTCGTGGTTCTTTATCTGTGTCAGCCCCCAAAGGAAGTCCTCGGACGAACACTTGAAGTCGAACTCGAAAACGTAATCATACGCCTCAAGCTCGTCGAGCATTGCGAGGAACAGCAGCTCGTCCGCGTCAAGCCCGTCTAAGGCATCCTCGTCGTCAAGCTTGATGCCGCGCTCGTCAAAGCGCTTTGCGTTCTGCCTTATGAACTTCCTCGGGTCGTCCAGAGCCGCGTTGACAGCCGCGACAACTCTTCGGTCGTTCCCCGAGATAGCCCGTGCGGTCTCCAGAATGTCCTCGCAGTCCTCACGGTAGTAGTCCGCGAAAATCTCCTTTAAGGGGTCTTTTTTGAATAATCCCATTTATTACCTCTTGATCGTCAAAAGCCCTCAATCTTATGATCGTTGTCCGCGGCGAGCCTTTGCAGCTTGTCAAGCGCGCCGCCGTCCATGATAACAAGCGGGTAGCTGTCGCTGTCGATATCGATATAGCCCACGAACGCCTTTTCGCCGAGCGACGCGTTAAGCTCTTCGCCCCACACCTCAATGTCGCCGTCCTCGGAGAGGTCAAGCGAGGAAAATACGCTTTCGATCATGCCGTAATTACTCAGCCGCTCAAGCGCACCGCGGAACTCGTCCAGCTCGCATTTGTAGTCCACCTCGAACACGCTGCCGCCCTCGGCAAGCTCGTCCACGAGCGCCAGCCAATAGAGCGTTTTCCTGTCGGTCTTGCCGACGACAAATCCGCGCTCGGCGTAACGCCATTCGTTCTCGGAGAAGTATTTGTCGGGGGTATCGAGGGCGAATTTGAGATTGGCGTGAACCGTTTCGTTATCGGTCAGCAGCTTGGCGATCTCCGAAATGTATGAAAAACCGCCCTTGCCGCCCTCTTTTTTGCCGAATAAGTTACCGAACAATCCCATATCAGCCGTTCGCTTTCGTGTAGTTGAGCAGACCGCCCGCGAGCATCATGCCCTTGCCGCGCTCGGACAGCTCGCACTTCACCTCAAACGAAAAGCCCTTTGTCTTGTTCTCGACAACGATCTTGCCGTCGGTCTCCACGATCTTACGGATATCGGCGATCACAAGCTTGTCGCCCTGCTCTATCCTGTCGTAGTCGCCCTCGCTGACGAATTCAAGCGGCAGAATTCCGTTGTTGATAAGGTTCTGACGGTGAATTCTCGCGAACGACTTGCAGATTATCGCCTTGACGCCGAGGTACAGCGGAGCGAGCGCCGCGTGCTCGCGCGACGAGCCCTGACCGTAGTTCACGCCGCCGACGATAATCGACGTGCCCGCCTCTTTCGCGCGCTTCGGGAACGTTTCGTCGCATACCGAAAAGCAGTGCTCCGATATCGCGGGGATATTCGAGCGGAGCGGCAGTATCTTCGCGCCCGCGGGCATAATGTGGTCGGTTGTGATGTTATCGCCGACTTTAAGGGTAACGCCGCTCTCGATAGTTTCAGCCAAGGGCTTGTTTACGGGGAACGGCTTGATGTTCGGACCGCGCAGTATCTCAACGCTCGGAGCGTCCTCGGGCGTTGCGGGAGGAGTGACCATATTATCGTTAATGAGGAACTTCTCGGGCATTACATAGGGCGGCATTTCGCCGACGGTTCTCGGGTCGGTGAATACGCCGGTAACCGCGCTTATAGCCGCGGTCTCGGGTGATACGAGGTATATCTGACCGTCCTTTGTGCCGCTTCTTCCCTCAAAGTTGCGGTTGAACGTTCTCAGAGAAATGCCCTTGCTGTTGGGCGACTGACCCATTCCAATGCACGGACCGCACGCGCTCTCGAGAATTCTCGCGCCCGCGTCGATAAGTATCGACAGCTCGCCGCCGTCTGCGAGCATATTGAACACCTGCTTAGAGCCGCACGCAATAGCCAGCGAAACGTCCGGGTGAACGGTCTTGCCTTTAAGGATATGCGCAACCTTTCTCAAGTCCTGCAAAGACGAGTTGGTACACGAACCAATACAAACCTGATCTATCTTTATCGCGCCGATCTCCTCGACGGTCTTTACATTGTCGGGAGAATGCGGGCAAGCCGCCAGAGGAACAAGCTCGGAGAGGTCGATATTGACCTCCTCGTCGTATACCGCATCGGGGTCTGCGGAAAGCTCCACATAGTCCTCTTCCCTGCCCTGCGCCTTAAGGAATTTCAGCGTAGTTTCGTCGGACGGGAAGATTGAGGTCGTAGCGCCCAGCTCCGCGCCCATATTAGTAATAGTCGCGCGCTCGGGAACGCTCAGTGACTTAACGCCCTCGCCCGTGTATTCCATTACCTTGCCCACGCCGCCCTTTACGGTAAGGCGGCGGAGGACTTCAAGAATAACATCCTTAGCCGATACCCAGTCGTTGAGCTTGCCCGTGAGGTTGATTTTAACGACCTTGGGCATTGTTATGTAATAAGCGCCGCCGCCCATAGCCACGGCAACGTCCAGACCGCCCGCGCCCATAGCCAGCATACCGATACCGCCGCCCGTCGGGGTGTGCGAATCGGAGCCGATAAGGGTCTTGCCGGGCTTGCCGAATCTTTCCAGATGGACCTGATGACAGATACCGTTGCCGGGTCTCGAAAACCATATACCATGCTTCTTGGCTACCGAGCCGATAAAGCGGTGATCGTCGGCGTTCTCAAAGCCGCTCTGAAGCGTGTTGTGGTCTATGTACGCGACAGACCGTTCGGTCTTAACGCGGTCAACGCCCATAGCCTCGAACTGCAGATACGCCATAGTTCCCGTAGCGTCCTGGGTGAGGGTCTGGTCGATCTTAAGTCCGATCTCCGTGCCCTTCGTCATCTCGCCGTCGACGATATGCGCCTTGATGATCTTTTCGGTTAATGTAAGTCCCATAATAGTTTTCTCCTTTTTTGAAAGTCTACTCCCTTATTTTATATTATACTACATATTGATTTGGTTGTCAAGAATTTCACAAAAAATAAGCGGAATTTCTTCCGCTTAAAATAATCTTTATGAAAACGTTACACATAATAAGGATTAGGTTTGTTAAGTATCCCGAAAAAGTCGATAAACCACCCGATGCCGAAGAAACCTAAAGTAAGCATGTATATAATTCCCGTTCCGATCCTTCCGTCATAAAACTTATGCGCGCCGAATAATCCCAAGAAAAGCCACAGGAAAAAGCATACCCATTTGCTCTTTCTCTTTCCTACCGGTGCTCCAGACGCAATGGCGGTGTTGGTATTTACATTATTGTTTGCGTTGTTTATCACTATTTGAGGCTGCTGCGAGGATTCGATACCCTGAAGCTGCTCGACCTGTCTTCCGCAAACGGTACACAATATTGCGTCCATAGGTATCTGTCCGCCGCAATATTTGCAAAATTTCATATTTGCCGCAGGTTGAGCGCTTGCGGTCACGCTTAAATTTGCCTCGGGTATCGTGCTCGTCGCAGCCGATGGATTGGTATTGTTTTCCTTTTGTAAGGTTATGCCGTTGTTTTGTTCGCTCATCATCATTTTCCTTTCGTTGGTTAATTTTACATTTCATCAGCTGCGTCAAGCAGCTTTTTCTGACAGCGGAGCAAAACCTCGGTATAGTATGCGGTTTCCGCTGCCGTCCAATCGCTTTCGTCCATATTGTCGAATTTTTCGCCCATTTCCGTAAGTTCCTGCAAATAGTCCATATACTCGCTCATTAACATTAACGGATTATCGGAAGACGCGTACTTCTTCATAAACTCGCAATACTCGTCAATAAACGCCTCGTAGCTGTCAATAGCCTCCTTAACTTCCGGTCGGATTATATCGCCGAGAATTCCGCCGGACGAACTTTCTTCGGACGTGCCGCTGTACTCGTGAAGACTCTCGGACGAGCTTTCTTCGGGGGCGGAGCTTTCCTCAAAAGTACTGCTCTCCTCGGACGCGCCCCGATTATCCGTTGAGCTTTCGCTCGGCTGTGTGCTCATCGTCGAGCTTGAGGTTGAAGTTAAGATCGGCGATGAGCCTGATTCTCCGCGGGGATTTTCCCGTTTAAGTATCGAACACCCCGTCAAACCCGCCGTTATTATCACGGCAAGAACCATAGCCAATTTCTTTTTCATGTCATTTATCCTCCTGTGTTTTTTGCAAATACGTATGCAAATTTTCATTTATCATTATACAACACTGTTTTACAAAAAAGCGTAATTTAGTTAACATCTGAACTAAATTAGTTCAGATGTTAACTAAATAGCACAATTTACAATTCCTCTCATGGTATAATTCA
>CAJUMS010000035.1:0-6525 GCA_910587465.1 uncultured Oscillospiraceae bacterium | reverse complement strand
GAGGACGATAAAAGATGAATTCGGGAGAAAGACTGAGAATTTTACGTGAAAAAAACGCTCTGACCCAGACCGAAGTTGCCGAATATCTCAACACCACCCAAAGCTACTACGCGCAGTACGAGAACAACCGCCGCCCGATACCGTTCGAGCGTGTGGTGGAGCTGTCACGGCTGTACAATGTTTCCATTGACTACATTGCCGGTTCGACCGACGACATCAACCGCAAGCCGCGCTGACCGCGCAAAAATTACCGTTGATTTCCGCTCCGAAAACAGCGCGGAAATCAACGGTAGTTTTTTTGTGATTTCGCAGTTAATTTCATATGCTTTTTTGAGGGTTTTTCACAAATTTTAAATCCACGATTAAGTATTATTGCAAAGCGAATTTTATAGCTTTAAAAAGGTGTTTTTACGGTCAAAATTTCGCTGTTAAAAAAACAGTGCTTTTTCGGTTCAAAAAAACACCGTTTCCGGATAAAAAAAGCGCCCTCCAAGCGGAGAGCGCTTTGCCGTATTATCAGTGGTGGAACAGACGTATACCCGTGAACGCCATCGCGATACCGTACTTGTCGCAGGTCTCGATAACGTTGTCGTCGCGGATAGAACCGCCCGGCTGCGCTATGAACTCAACGCCGCTTTTGTGAGCGCGCTCGATATTGTCGCCGAACGGGAAGAACGCGTCCGAGCCAAGCGCAACGCCCTTCATGGTGTCAAGCCATTCACGTTTCTTCTCACGCGTGAACACCTCGGGCTTTACCTTGAAAATGCGCTGCCACTCGCCCTCCGCAAGAACGTCCATATAGTCCTCGCCGATGTACAGGTCGATAGCGTTGTCGCGGTCTGCGCGGCGAATATCGTCGACAAACTGCAGATTCATAACCGCAGGCGACTGACGAAGATACCAGTTGTCCGCCTTTGTTCCTGCGAGACGTGTGCAGTGAATTCTCGACTGCTGACCCGCTCCGATACCGATAGCCTGACCGCCGCACGCGTAAGCAACGGAGTTCGACTGCGTGTACTTCAGCGTTATCATCGCGATAGCGAGGTCGTGGATAGCGCTCTCGGGGATTTCCTTGTTCTTGGTCGGGCGGTTCGCGAACAGCTCGTCGTTGATAACGAGTTCGTTTCTGCCCTGCTCGAACGTGATGCCGTACACCTGCTTGCGCTCAATAGGCTCGGGCGTATAGTCGGGGTCTATTTTTATAATGTTGTATGTTCCCTTGCGCTTGGATTTGAGTATCTCCAGCGCCTCGGGCTCGTAGCCGGGCGCGATAACGCCGTCCGATACCTCGCGCTGGATTATCCTCGCGGTGGGCACGTCGCAGACGTCCGACAGCGCGATAAAGTCACCGTAGCTCGACATTCTGTCCGCGCCGCGCGCTCTCGCGTATGCGCAAGCCAGCGGAGAAAGCTCGCCGAGGTCGTCAACCCAGTATATCTTGGCAAGAGTCTCCGTGAGCGGCAAGCCGATAGCCGCGCCCGCGGGAGATACGTGCTTAAAGGACGTAGCCGCGGGATAGCCCGTCGCCGCTTTAAGCTCCTTGACAAGCTGCCAGCCGTTGAAAGCGTCCATAAAGTTGATGTAGCCGGGCTTGCCGTTCAGCACCTCAATCGGCAGTTCTTTCCCGTTCTCCATAAAAATGCGCGACGGCTT
Organism: uncultured Oscillospiraceae bacterium; assembly: GCA_910587465.1. Classification (GTDB taxonomy): domain Bacteria; phylum Bacillota; class Clostridia; order Oscillospirales; family Ruminococcaceae; genus CAG-115. Next base: position 4,872 of record CAJUMS010000035.1, on the reverse strand, counting down.
TTGATTTGGGTTGCAGCCGTATTTCAGTTCCAGTTCAGTCATAAAAAATTCCTCCGTAATATTTTAATCGATATCCATAAAGGTATCATATTTTTCATAATACTTTATCGCCTTAAGCAGCTTTTTGTTTGAGATGTCCGCGTCCTCATCAACTGCCGCCGCAATAACATCTTGGAGCATTTCATCACGATAAACAAATTCAAGCCCATTTTGCACGGCAAATTCGTTTTCCTCCTCGGTATCCGTTTCCAGATCGTACTTGGGATACGGCAGCACATAACATTCGGACTTTAGGTTGAGATCGGCTTTCTTCGCGTATACGCACCAGCCCCCGTCTTTATAGAAGGACGCGTCTCCGTCTTGCAGATATGCCTCCTTTATTTCGGTGATCAGCTCTTCAAAAAGGTATTTTTGTTTTTTCACGGTGAAACCTCCTCCGTTAGATCATTTTTGACCCTCGCTCCAATATTCTGGTTTGCAATACATATCCCTGTCACCATCAAGACCGTTTATCACCGTATATTTTCCGCGGAGCTCATCTTGCAGTTTTTGGCAGACATGCTCCATGCGGTCAAAGAATTCGAGGGTCTGTTCCAAAGTCCACACCGGCGGTTGGTTCGGGTCGCTCCAGTTAAGGTAATTCGGAAACTCCTCGTTTGCCTCCTCCAGCTCGCGCCGCAAGCCGTCCGATATGGGGAGGTTTTCGGGTTCTTCCGCGCCGCCCTTGCCCCAAAGGCACACACCGTAATCAAACGAAAATCTTAGCGTCGGCAGCTCCATATTTGATACCTCCACTATTTAAATATGTCCTCTATGCCACACGCCTTCCTTTTCGGTGCCGTAGCTGAACGCGTCCACGAGCCATGTATCTCCGCTCGGCACGAGCGTGAACCTGTGCATAAAATGCACCGTCGAGTGGTTTGTAAAACGAAACTCCACGACCGCCTTTTTCGCAGTCTCCATAAAGAACGTTCCGCGGCAGTCGTCCGCGTCCTCGATATAGCCGTACATCGGCGTAGTGGAAAACGACCTCGCGTAGCCCTTTTTCAGCAGCTTTTCGGTACATCTTCCCTCGACGATCTTTTTACATTCCTCACGGTAATCGCTCCATAGATTTTTTGAGTATTCCGCTATCTTGTCCGCGGAAAGCTCTTTCTTGCGGATACGGGTATTCATTTCGCAGTCGCGCTCATAAACCGACCGTTCAAGCTCGTTGATCTTCCCGAGCAGCTCCAGCAATATACCGCATATCTCGTCCTGTTTATCCTTGAATTTGTCGTTTGCTTCGTTGATAATATCCATAACGCTCCTAGTCAAAATCAATGTAGATAAAATGCTTTCCGCAGTGCAGACACCCGAACAGATAGCAGCCGTTTACCTCGATATGCTCCCTCGCGTCCTCGAAATCGATACCGCAGACATCCTCGCGGTAGGTCTCCTCTATCTCCTTGTCGATACCCATTTTTTCCAGATCGTCCCATGTGGGATAACCCAGAAACGCACAGTAATCGTCACAGTGCGCGAGCCAGTATTCCTGCTGCCAGCCGCAGTAGCCGGGTGTACGGTGAACAAGCTCATCGAGCTTTGCGGGATCGCTAACCTCATCCACAGATTCGCTGTCTTGAAACGAGCCGTCAAACTTCTTGGCAGCCTCTCCGCTCGATATACATTCGGGGCAAAGATAATCAACATTATCTATTGAGTAAAACGGACCTGTGTAGTACACATCCGTCTGTTTGCCGCAGCAGTCGCATACCATTATTTGGTCATTTTTAAACTCGCCTGTTTTCAGCGGGTCGGGGTGGTACTTGAATTTATATTCGCTCATATCGTCCTCCGAATTATCTGATATTGTCGGAATACCACTTTTCGGGATTGCTTTGAAATCCGTAATAAACCTCGTCGACAAGCCATTTCCCGTCAACGTCTCTTATTACGAATTTGTGCGATTGCGGCGTTCCGTGCATAAAATCCGTTTGCACGACCGCCCTTTTCGCGGTTTTCATAATAAATGTTGCCGTACATTCGCCGCCGATATAGTTGTATTTCGACGGTTTTCCGTACGAGCCGCCGTAGCGCCTTTTGATAAGCTTTTCGGTGCAGGCGGGCTTTGCGACCTCGCCGAGCCGCTGCCCGTACTCGTCCCAAAGCTCTTCCTCCCCGGGGCCTACCTGATGCTTCGGGATACCTAGTTCCGCCTTTTTGCGTTTAAGTTCTTCGCTTTTATTAAAAACGTCCTTTTCGATCTCGTCGATCTTCCGCAGCAGATCAAACAGCAAACCGCATATCTCGTCCTGCTTGTCCCTGAATTTCTCGCTTGCCTCGTTGATAATCTCCATAGTTCACCTAGGCGGTCACTTGTTCTTGTTGACGATACGGCTCTCGAACTTGCCCGTTTCAATATCAATATAGCGTGTAAACAGCGAAACCTTGTTGTCCGCGTTGAGGTTAGTCCAGACGAAATTCGTGAAATCGTCAAGACTCATATCGGGAATAACCACGTCCTTAGGCTCGCCGACAAAGCTAGGCAGCGGCTCTCCCGCGGCTGCGTAGGTATGGATAAAGCTGCCCTGTCCGCTTATCGGGTCGGAATACGCGAACGAATATCGGCGCGTGGAAGCGGGGTCGCCGTTAGCGCTCTTGAGTATAGACATCGCATAGTTCATTCCGCCGTTTTCAAGGTGAACGATACCCGAAATTCGCGGCGTGAAATTGGGCGCGTCGTCCTCGAACGTGCGGGTGCGCAGACTCTCCTCGAACGTCATCTGCTTGTCCATAAGCTCATAGATCGTATCGGTTTGGTCGCCGTTCGTGACTATGGTCTTGTTCCCGAGAACGCGCACGGGAGCGTAGATTATCAGGTGTGGGTCGGTCATCTTGCTCTCGTCGAACGCCTGAGTACGTATGCCGTCTCCATCCTCGATAAACACGCGGTTGCGGCTGTTCTCGCTGCGACCCATAATAAAGTACGCAATGACTGCCTTTTTGCCGTCGGGCGACTTTCCAATAACTATTCCTCTGCCGTGATATGCCAGCGAATTCAGTTCCTTGTCCAAAGTTATCATTTTGTTGTCCTCCTGTTTTTGGTTTTAAAAGCTGCCTAAATAGCAGACAGTTTGTGTTTTTACCACTGCGCTGCCGCCGCTCTCGAACTCCGAGAAGAGCGCGTTCAGTTCATCAATTAACAGCACGTAATTCGGCTGGCCGGGCTTAGGCGCATACGAGCGCGACAGCGTTTCGCCGATAAAGCTCTCGCGGTCGAAAATGCGCTCGCCTGGGAACTCCTCGACCGTCAGCTCCGTGAAATATCCGCCACGCAGAAACTTATCGCCATCCTCAGCGGAGCGCTTGCCTGCGTGACCGTTATTCAGTATCAAATCGAGACAGTATTTATTGCAGATCTCCGTCTGCCGCGCGGCTAAGCCCTCTTTCACGTCGTTGTACCAGATTATCGCGAGTTTTCCGTTATCGGTTAGTATCCGTCCGCACTCGGTCCTGAACCTCTCCTCGTCAAACCAATGAAACGCCTGCGCCGCCGTCACGAGACCGACTGACTTGTCCACGAGACCCGTATTCTCGGCGGGAGCGTTCACTACCGTTATGCCCTCTATTGCCGCGAGCTTTCCGCGCATATCGGCATTAGGCTCGACGGCGGTCACTTTCCACGGCTTTTTCAGCAGGCAGCGCGTAAATTTTCCCGTGCCCGCGCCGATATCCGCGACGTTATCACACCTTGTGTTATCGTAAAGAAAATCTATAAGCCCGTCGGGATAGCTCGGTCGGAATTTTTCATATAAGTCCGCCTTGCCCGTGAATTTCTGTTCGTTCATTATATATTCCTCGCGTAATTCCACTTCTTTTTTAGCAGCTTATCGTTCCACGGGCTTACTCCGCGGAACTCTCCGGCATAGACGGCAGCGTCGCCGTGCAGGGCGATCTCCATATACTCGTCGGCTACCGGGTCAAAGCTGAACTTAATGCTGAACGCGATCGGACATTCCTCGTCCGAGAGGTAGCCAAACTTCTCGAACGTCAGCCCGACGGGCGTGAGCGCCTTCAACAGCTCGGTGACGGGCGAGTTCTCGTCATACTCGAAATCGCCAAGCTCGAACTCGTCGCCGCGCTCGTCAAGAAAGTCGATCACGTACTCGCCGAGCGCCTCGAAAAGCGCGTTCAGCACCGGGTATTCCTCAAGATTTTCCGCGGTTATCTTCTCAAAATATTCCGCGCAGCGCACGCCGTAGGTCTCGTCGCCTCCCTTGACCAGAAACTCGATCTCATGGCCGAAAAGCGGAGACCTCAGCCGACCGTCCAGACAGCCGAAATATGCCTTGCTCTCGCACAATGAATACGTATCGCTCATAATTTACTCCTATACATTATTGACAAAATTCCACTCGTCATTGGGTGCGAACTCGTCCCACGCTCCGCGGCTCTCAAACGCGCCGAGGTACACCAGCTTTCCGTCGAGTATCGTTATCTCCAGACCGTGCTCCGGCTCCCAAGAGCAGTTGCACTCGATGTGAAAGCCAATTCGCCCGTCCTCGGGCTCGTCAATTATAAGGCAGCTCGGAAATATCTCCGACTTAATTTTTTCAGCGGGCGTTTTCTTTGTGACATTGAAACTCATTTCGTTCCACTCGTCCCATTCGTCGCCGCACAGATCGATAAAGAACAGGCAGTACTTTTTCGCTGCCTCCCAGATCGCGTTTACCGTTTCCTCAGGCAGACCGTTCAGCGCTTCGGCGCATTTCTCGGCGTAGGCGATATCAACGTTATCGCCTATCCCGACCGAAATTTCCTCATCAAACAGCTCCCAGTGATTTTGTCAATATAACTTTACACAATTTTCTCAAAAAAAACGAGTTTTTT
>CAJUMS010000034.1 GCA_910587465.1 uncultured Oscillospiraceae bacterium | reverse complement strand
GAAAATTAGATGAAATCTTCACTTTACCCCTTGACTTTTATTTGCAGGTCTTAAATGCGCTTTAGTGATTGACAACCTCTTTGAAGAATACTTCTCCCATAATCAGAAGAAAACCGCCGATAAAGAACGACACGGCATTCGCGGCAAATGCGTATCCCACCGCTCTGCCCTCGCGTGTTCTTCGCTCCGTGAAGCGAGGAAGAAATACCGCGTACACCGACGCTTCCACCGTAAAAATTACAATCTCGGCTAAAATACACGCGGCTGCCGCGCCCAATCCTCCGAGATTTACGTCTCCGACGGCTATCATAATATTCAAGAAAATCTGCGTACAAACGTTCATTATTATGATAAGTTTATACTCCTTTTTGCCGCGGTATCCGAACAGTCGCGCCACACCCAACTCCAGCAGGACGGTTATCACGATCCGAACCAGCAGACCGCCGATCTCGACGTAGACGCCGCCCGCTCCACCGTTTTTTTCGACGGTCATTTCTCCTCCGCTCACGCTGACCGTAAAGTACGAGTTGAATGCGTATCTCTCAAGCTTTTCACTGATTATATAGCTCCCGTCATCGGGGAAATACAGCAATATCTTGAACTTATCGGGCGGCATATATCCCCACGTCCGGCTGCCGCTGTGCGTCATTTTATAATAAGAATGGTCGACGGGCGAATCCCAAAGGAAGTACTCGTCCGTCAACGCAAACTCATAGAGCGCCCGCCGCTTGGGAGGCTGTTTCGCAATATATTCGTCGGAAAAACCCGGGTCAAAATCCGAAAGCAGCGTTATGTAATACTCTCTGCCGTCCTCTACTCCAGTCACATATACCGTAAGCGAAGCCTTGGGACCGCAGTCCGCAAACGCCGTAACGCCCGAGGCGCAAAAAACACAGACTAAAACCGAAATGATAACTAAAACCTTTTTCATAATGTCCTCCGATTCATACCGATACAAAAGCGAAATTTATAATTAGATTATAATATATATAACAAATTTTGTCAAGAACGGCGATTATTTTTTCGGCTTTTTCGGTTTCTTCGGCTTAGGCTCGGGGAGCGCGTTGTATGTCGCAGTGACAAGCTCCGTCAAGAACTCGCGGTCGTCCACGTCCTCCACGAGAAAATAATTCTTCGTGCCCTCGTAGGGCGGCTTTTCTGGGAGCTTGGGATAGAGCGCCTTTACCTCGTCGGCGATCTTCACGAAAAACTGATCGTCACACACCAGCGCGAATATCTTTCCGTTGCAGTACAGCCCGTACTCACCGAACATCTTCTTATAGGTTATCTCGCCCGCGCCGCGGCATTGCTCCGCGACGTATTCAACAAATTCTATCTTAGATGACATATGTCCTCCCGAATTAACCGTTCGCCCACTTTTTGCACTGTTCAATGCGCTTACCCTCGTCGCCCTGCTCCTTGTCGTAAGCCATGTCGTTCGCGAGCTTACATGGGAACTCCGCGCACTGTCCGCAGTGCTCGTGACCTTTACTCTCGCAGCTTGCCTTTACGGGACATTCGCCCCAGAATGGGTTTTCGATATTAGTACAGCCCTTGCAGCCCATGCTCTCCCTGTATTCGCACTCTCCGCATAAAATTCCGCATCTCGATTGTATCATGGTATATTCTCCTTTTAATTATCCGTCGGGTAATCAGTACCCGCCCACTTTGCGCATACGCGCAGCCGTCTGTCGTCTCCGTCGCCGTATTGAGTATCGAACGCCATTTGTTTCAGCGCCTCACACGGGAACTCCTTACACTCTCCGCAGTGAACGTTCTCCCTGCCCTCGCAGCAGATTTTGACGGAACATTCTCCGTGAAACGGATTTTTAACGTTGACGCAGCCCTTGCAACCCATTGACTGTACGAACTCGCAGCTCTCGCATAATATTCCGCACCTTGACTGTATCTCGCTCATACGCTCAGCTCCATTTCCAGAAATTTCCGAATATACGGGGTGTTCTCCTCCGACAGCGGTATCAGAAACGCGTTGTTGCGGCACTTCCTGTAAACCTCGCCGTCCATCGTGAACTCGTAGCCGCCCGTGCAGTGCGGATCGTCGCCCGTACCGGTGAGCTTGCGGCAGTCGTTAGACTTTTTCGTTTTGCTCTTGATCTTTTCGGGCAGCGTATCGAGAAAATCTCCGTACTCCCCAGAATGTGCCGCGTAAATCCTCGCCTGCGTTCCGCTTTTGCGCATAACGAAATTCAGCAGCGTTTTCTTGCTGTCACCGCGTAAATACGACACGACAAAGCCGCTTTTCGCCGTTTTGAGCTTGCACTCGCAGCCGTTTTCCAAAAGGAAATCGTTAAGCTCCGAAACAAAACCGCGGTTGCTTTCCTCAACCGTTTCAAGAAATTCTCCAAAGTTACTCATCTATTAACCCTCTTTTCTACTAAAATAAGCCGTAAAGGCTAGTATTAGTATACCTCGGATTCGGAGAAATTTCTTGTAAAAAAACGACATTATCCGCGTTTTATTGCATAATCTATCGCTTGCTTGGGGTTCATAAGGTGACGGCGGCGGAAATCGTTGAGCAGGTGCGGCTGATCGGCATAGCCGTACTTCTCCACCGCGTCGAGAATATTGAGATCGGGTCGCGATATCATCTCCTGCCACAGCAGCTGATACCTCACCAGCGACGAGAACGCCTTCGGGGATATCCCCATAGCGGCGGCAAACGTTCGCTCCAGCGTTCGCGCCGAAAGCGTTGTGTGAGCGCATAATTCCGATATTTCAAGCGAGCCGTGATTGCCTATTATGAGGTCTATCGCGTTCAGTAAATTGTTGTCCGCACATATGCCGTCAAGGCGTTTCAAGAGCGCGTTTTCGGCGGCAGCGGCGCGTTCCTCAAACGTTTTGGCGCTTGCTATATACGGCGCAAGCTCCGCGCCTAAGTTCCCGAAAAACTCCTCCGTCGGGAACGCGAGGTTCTTGCTGCCCGTAAAATCGCGTTTGGCAAACAAATGCGCCGTCCAAGCGTAAAAGCGCACCCCAAAAAGCTCCGAGTCGCCGTTCGCCGAATAGAACGAGTTCTCGTCGATCGTGCAGAAAAATCCGCTGTTCTCCGTGCCGTCTATCCTGAAAATGATGTCCATGCAGGTGTCGGGGATAACAAGCAGGTCGCGCTCGATCTCCCGCTCCGTCCAGAAGCAGCGTATATACGGAGACAGCGCCGCGCACGGCGCTGTCTCGCGATAACCGTCACGACCGAACGGAGTGCATAATATCGGCTTGTATTTTTCCGTAAGCAAATGCATTATACTATTCTCCCGAAATATTTTTCGATCTGCTTTTTGGATATCTGCGTCATTACGGGTCGTCCGTGCGGACAGTATCTGATATTGTTATCCTTTAAGACCATATTCGCGAGATACGCAAGCTCCGAAACGTCCTGATCCTCATTCGCGCGAATGCTCGCCTTGCACGCCATCGTATGCAAAACGTCGTCGAACAGCGCGCCCTCGGCGTTGTCGTTGCCCTGCACAAGTATATCCGCTATGCTTTGCAGCAGCTCCGCGGGGTCGGCGCTCTCGAGCGACTGCGGCATTCCCTCGACGAGAACCTTTCCGTCCTCTCCGAGCTTCAGCAAAATTCCCGTGTTCTCAAGCCGCTGTTTATAGCTGCCGACCGCCTCGTATTCCTCGGGCGACAGCGCAACCTCGCGCGGCTCTATCAGCAGCTGCCCGTGGATATTCACGCCCTTTTTGAACCGCTCGAAGTTAATTCGCTCGTGAGCGGCGTGCTTGTCGATAAGTATCATGCTCTCGCCGCTCTCGCAGAGGATATACGTCTTGAATAATTCGCCGATAACGCGGATATTTTCAACTGGGATCTCCTCCTCGGCGGGCGTTTGCTGCACGGCTTGAACGGGCGACACGAGCTGCTCGCGTTTCTCGAATGATTTGCTCGATAAAAATGAAAACCCGGGAAGCTCCTCCTGAACCTTTTCCTCGGAAATATTCGGCTTCAACTCGCTATGCATAAGAGGCGGCAGCACCTCGGGCAAGACCTCCTGCTCAGCGGATTGAACGCTTTCTGGCCTGGGAAACTCAAACGGCACAACTCTCCGGTAAAAGCTCTCAGGAGCGGACTTCTTTTCGGGAACGGAAGTGACGCTGCCCGACGGTATCGTTACCGTGGAAACAGGCTCGTCATCATTGTCGGTAGCGTTATTTTCGGACACGTTCGGGAGCTGTATCTCGCGGCTCTGATCGTAGCCGAGCAGACCGTTCTTGACCGCAAAATAGATAGCGTCGAACACCGATTTCTCGTTCGAGAACCGCACCTCGGTCTTTGCCGGGGAGATGTTCGCGTCAAGCAGCGCAGGATCAAGATTGATACACAGCACACACGACGGAAATTTCCCGACCATTATGCCGTTGCGGAACGCCTCCTCAAGCGCCGCGCAGCAGAGCGGGCTTTTCACGCTCCGCCCGTTTACGAAAAAGTGCTGCATGGTACGGTTCGCTCTCGTGAACAGCGGCGAGCTGACATAGCCCGTCACGCCTATATCGCGGTAGATGTTGTCGACGGGTATCATTCCCGCCGCGAACTGCTTGCCGAACACCGCGTAAATAGCGCTGTAATACTCCCCGTCACCCGACGTGAGCATGGTCTGCTTTCCATCGCGGATAAACCTGAACGAAATATTAGGGTGAGACAAAGCTAACTTCTCGATAACATTCGCGCAGTAATTCCCCTCGGTAACGTCCTTTTTCAGGAACTTCAGCCGCGCGGGGGTGTTGTAGAACAGATCGCGTATTATTATCGTCGTACCGTCCGCGCAGCCTATTCTGTCGTACTCCGACGGGGTCACGCCCTCGATATTGTACGACGTGCCGAGCTTATCCACGGGGCGCTTGCTTATCGCCTCAATACGCGAAACCGCCGCCACAGACGCCAGCGCCTCGCCGCGGAAGCCGAGAGTGTTTATATTTTCGAGATCCTCCTGCGTGTACACCTTGCTCGTCGCGTGGCGAAGAAAAGCAAGCGGCATATCCTCATACGATATCCCGCACCCGTCGTCCGTAACGCGCATATACGCGATGCCGCCGCGCTTTATTTCCACGGAAATATTGCGTGCGCCCGCGTCTATCGCGTTCTCCGCAAGCTCCTTTATCACCGACGACGGGCGCTCTATCACCTCGCCTGCCGCTATTAACTCGTAAACGCTTTTATCAAGCTGATTTATCTTTGGCATTTGGAATTATTAACCTTTCTAGTTAAGCGAATCCTTCAATTCCTTAACGAACATCAGCGCGTCCATGGGGCTCAGCGTATTGATATCCGCCGCGCGCAATCTCGCGATAGCGTTCTGTTCGTTTACAGCGGCAAAGCTGAACTGCTCGTCCTTACTGCGCTCAATAGCCTCCGCAATCCGAACCTTTCCGCTAACCTCAAGGTCCTTAAGCTCTTCTTTAGCGCGCTGAATGACCTTATTCGGCAGCCCAGCAAGCTTTGCGACCTCGATACCGTAGCTGTCGTCGGTACCGCCCGGTACTATCTTGTGCAGGAACTTGATATCGTCGCCGCGCTTTGATACCGCGACGCTGAAATTCTTCACGCCCTTGTAATCCTTTTCCATGGTGATAAGCTCGTGGTAGTGTGTAGCAAACAGCGTCTTGCAGCCTATCTTCTGCGAGATATGCTCCGCGACGGACTTCGCTATGGATATTCCGTCGAATGTCGAGGTGCCGCGGCCTATCTCGTCAAGTATAACGAGACTGCTCTTTGTCGCGTTCTGCAATATCTCCGCGACCTCGTTCATCTCCACCATAAACGTGGATTGCCCCGCCGTCAAATCGTCCGACGCTCCGACACGCGTGAATATCCTGTCGACAACGCCGATCTTCGCGTACCGCGCGGGCACAAAGCACCCTATCTGCGCCATAAGCACGATTATCGCCGTCTGCCGCATAAACGTGGATTTACCCGACATATTCGGTCCCGTGATAATAAGCAGCCGATTGTCGGACTTGTCAAGATAAACGTCGTTAGGAGTGAAAGGATGGTCAAGCAGTATCTGCTCGATAACGGGGTGCCGCCCGTCCTTGATATCGACAATGCTGTCCATTGTTATCTCGGGCTTGACGTAGTTGTTCTCGAGCGACACCTGCGCAAACGAGCACAGCGTATCGACCTCCGAAACAGCTGCGGCGGTCCGCTGTATAAGCTCGAGCTTTGTCGCGATAAAGCTGCGTATCTCGCCGAACACAGCCTGCTCAAGGGCAAGTATCCTGTCGTTCGCGCCTAGTATCTCGCCCTCTACCTTTTTCAGCTCGTCGGTTATGTAGCGCTCGCCGTTCGTGAGCGTCTGCTTGCGGTGATAGTGCGCGGGGACCTGTCCCACAAAGCTTTTCGACACCTCGATATAGTAGCCGAAAACGCGGTTATATCCGACCTTCAGAGTGCGTATACCCGTCGCCTCACGCTCGCGCTGCTCCATCTCGCGGAGTATGCTCTCGCCGCCGCCCGTGATGTCGCGCAGGCGGTCTATCTCCTCGTTGAACCCGCCCTTGATAACGCCGCCGTCCTTTAAGCTTACCGGCGGCTCGTCGACGATAGCGTTCTCGACGAGCTGAGCTATCTCCGCGAGCTCGTCAATACTGCCGTTCAGCTCGATGAGCAGCTTAGACTTTAATACCGAAATCTCCTTTTTCAGCAGCGGCAGCCGCATGCAGGTCTGCCCGAGCGCGTAGATATCGCGCGGCGACGCGGACTTGTACATAACGCGCGACATAAGCCGCTCAAGGTCGAACACCCCTTTGAGCGCCGCACGAACATCGCCGAGCACTGCCGAGCTTTGCATAAGCTCCTCCACCGCGTTCAGCCGTGAAAGTATCGCCGTATGCGAGATAAGAGGCCGCTCTATCCACGCGCGAAGCCTGCGCCTGCCCATAGCGGTGACAGTCTTGTCCAGCACCCACAGCAGCGAGCCGCGTTTTTCCTTTGTGCGCATAGTCTCGGTTATCTCAAGGTTTCGCTGCGCCGCGAGCCCCAGATCCATATACTCGATACCGCTGTGCGCGGTAAGCTCGACAAAGCGCTTTACGGTAGCCTTATGCGCCTCCCCGACATATCGGAACAGTGCGCACAGCGCCCTCTGCACCATACGCATGGACGATATCCCGAGCTGTCCGATGTCGCTTTTGTTTTCAAACTGCGCCGTAATGACCGACAAATCCGAATTGTCGAAGGTATTCTCGTCGGGCATTTCGCACACGCAGCTTTTAAGTCTGCCCGTAACGAACGAGTGGACTTCCTTTAAATCAAGAAATCCCTTGTTTATGAGCAGTTCAACCGGATTGAACCGGGAAAGCTCGGCAATTATTTCCTGCTCAATATTTTTTCCGCTTTTTTCAAACACGTGTATCTCGCCTGTGGAGATATCCGCGAACGCCAGCCCGACCGCGCCGTCCTCCGCGAATATCGAGGTGATATAGTTGTTGCTGTCATCGGTGAGCATGGACGCCTCCGTGACAGTGCCCGCCGTCACAAGACGGATAACGCCGCGCTCCACAAGACCCTTTGAGGCGTGCGGGTCAGTAAGCTGCTCGCAAATAGCGACCTTGAAGCCCCTGTCGATAAGCCGCTTTATATACTGCTCCGCGCTGTGGAACGGCACTCCGCACATCGGCGAGCCCGCGCGCGCGGTAAGCGTAAGCTCCAGCTCTCTCGATACCGTAGTCGCGTCCTCGAAAAACATCTCGTAGAAGTCTCCCAGACGGAAAAATAAAATATAGCCGCCGTATTTTGACTTTATGTCAAGATACTGCTTTAGCATCGGAGAGACCTTTTCGCTCCGCTGTTCGTTGTCCGCCACAAAAATCACCTCAAATCAAAAAAACCTCTTAGGTTCGGTAATCAGCCGCAGCCGCCGCAGGTAGAGCAGCTTCCCGAGCATTCCGCCGCCGGCGGTTCGCTCGGACAGGTAGCGGGGTCCGCACCCTCAACCGAATAGGTGAGGATCGTGTTGATCTCGCTCATCAGCTTGTCCATGCCCTGCTTTGCCATCGTGAACGCCGCCATATTCTCGTTGGACATCACCGCGTCGTATGCCGAGTGCATTTTCGCGGTAAGCTCCTTTACCTTTTCATTATTGATCTCGCCCTCGGGCTTGTCCGACTCCATTGACAGATTTTGTCTGATAAGGTTGAACTCGCCGATAAGATTCTGCAGCTCCGTATCCGCGTCATTCGCGTTCTTCGCGTTGACATACTCGATATATCTTTCGTCAGCCTGTACTACCTTTCCAAGCTCTCTTGCCGCTTCAATAACAGTCATAATAAATTCTCCTTACAAATTTTTCCGTGTTTCCTCCGCAGAGAAAACGTCTTATACTATCTTTCCCACGAGCGCCCATTGATACGCCCGTTCTATCTTAACGTTGACGAACCCGCCGATAAGCGACCTGTCGCCGTCAAAATCCACAATTACGTCCTGAGGGGTCTTGCCCGTGAGCAGGCTCGGGTCGGTTCTTCCCTCACCCTCGCACAATACGCGAAGGGTCTGCCCGACATACTTTTCGTACAAGCCGCGCCCTATATCACCCTGAACGTCCAACAGCTCCCTGAACCACCCGCCCTTTTCCTCGGCGGATACGGGGTCGGGCATTTCTGCAGCTTTAGTTCCCTTTCGCGGGCTGTAAATAAACGTATACAGCGAGTCGAACCTCACCTCGCGTATCAGCGAGAGCGTTTCCTCGAAATCCTCCCGAGTTTCCCCGGGAAAGCCCACGATAATGTCCGACGTGAGCGCCGCGTCGGGAATACGCTCACGGATATACTCAACTATTTTGATGTAATCCTCCCGCGTATAGTGACGGTTCATAAGTCCGAGAATTCTGCTGCTCCCCGACTGCACGGGAAGATGAAAATGCCTTGTCACCTTTCCGCACTCAGATATTGTGTCGATAAGCTCCCTTGTCGCGTCCTTGGGGTGGCTCGACATATAGCAGATACGGAACTCGCCGTCTATCGCGTTCACCGCTCTCAGCAGCTCGGGAAAGCTCGTCCCGAGCTCCTTGCCGTAGGAGTTTACGTTCTGTCCGAGCAGCAGCAGCTCCTTAGCGCCGCTCTGTATAGCCGTTCTCGCTTCGGCGAGGATGTCCTCTGTACTCCGCGAACGCTCACGCCCGCGCACATACGGCACTATGCAGTATGTACAGAAGTTATTGCAGCCGTACATTATCGGAATGCTAACTTTCAGCGCATTTTCGCGGCGTATCGGCAATCCCTCGGCTATTACCCCGTCGCCCTCGGGAACGTAAAACTCGCGCTTTCTTTCCGTCAATTGCCCGTATATCAACTCGGGAAGCGTGTGCAGCGCGTTGGTCCCGAACACCAAGTCGACATGCGGAAAGCTCCGCTTTATCTTCTTGACGATATGCTCCTGCTGGACCATACAGCCGCATACCCCGATAATAACGTCGGGATTGCGCCTTTTCTCGTGCTTTAGCGCCCCGAGATTTCCGAAAACCCTGTCCTCGGCGTTCTCACGCACCGCGCACGTATTGAATATGATAATATCCGCGCCTTCGGGGATATCGGAAAAACCGCAGCCCATTTCCGCCAGCATTCCCTTTATCTTCTCGCCGTCGCTGACGTTCTGCTGACACCCGAACGTGTGTACATGCGCCGTCGGCGGTGTTTCGCGCCGAGAGTTTATCTCCGCGCATTTCTCGATAAATCCGCGCTGTTTTGCCATTTCCTCGGCAGTAATATTTACAGTCATATATCCTCTTTATTTTTAATATTTTATGCTCCAAAAATACGGCGTCCGCTGTCGTTCACCTTTTCCGTACAGTATAACGCTTCCTTTGACCGTACTTAAATTCGACGGTTTTCGCGAACACCGCCGCCGAAACGTCTTCCGCTCCCGCGCCCCGCAACAGCTCGCCGACAGCGGAAAGTGTGCTGCCCGTAGTAGTCACCTCGTCGATAAGGACTATCCGCTTGCCCTTTACGCTGACACGCTTATCGACGTAAAAGCTATTCAATGCGTTTTTGCGCCTGTTCTCCGCGTTAAGCGACTTCTGCTCGCGCTTACTTGAAAAGGCAATCAGCGCGTTCACCATCGGTATGCCGACGCGCATTGCAAGGCGCTCCGCTATCAGCTCCGACGACGAGAACCCGCGTTTGAGCACACCCGCTCTACCGTTCGGAACAGGCACGAGCATATCCGCCTCAGCGCCGCACAGTCTGTCGCTCATCATCACCGCGAACGCGTCCGCGGGATAAACAAGACCGCCGTATTTCAGCATTAGCACCGCGTCCCGCGCCCTCCCCGTATAGAAGCAGCACGCATAAAGCGCCGAAATATTGTCGGACGGCGGCACTATACCGTGAACAAACGGCAGATACCTGTAACACTCGCCGCACCAATAGTCCCCGTTATCGAGCACCTCTCCGCAGAACGGACACCTGTTCGGAGCGACAAGAGAAACAATTCGCCGAAAGCGCTCATAATTTCTCAGCGAATTAAACAAAATGATCCTCCAGCATAGGCTTAAGGCACGAAAACCGCTCTGTTCTGCGGTCGTTATACACCATGGAGCTTACCTTGACCTCCGTGCCGATGACGATAAGCGTTTTCTTAGCGCGCGTCACCGCCGTGTACAGCAGATTTCTGTACGACAGCCTGTCCATTCGGTTAGGCAGCGGCAGTATCACCGCGGGGTACTCGCTGCCTTGGCTCTTGTGAACGGTAATGGCGTATGCGTGCTCGATCTTTTTTAGCATATCGCCGTCATAAAACGCCTTTCTACCCTCAAAATCTATCTCGCATTTCTGATTTATTCTGTCGGTATCAATTATCTTCCCGATATCACCGTTGAATATTCCGTGCGATTTTTCCGTACCTCGCCGCCATTCGACGTCGTAGTCGTTCTTGGTCTGCATTATCTTGTCGCCGTCGCGAAAAAGCGTGCCGATAAAGTTCATCTCTCGCTTTGACTTGGACGGCGGGTTGAGCGCCAATTGCAGCTCCTTGTTGACCGCACCCGTACCGACCGTGCCCATTCGCGAAAGACACAGCACCTGAATATCGTCCAGCGGATCATATCCGTAAGCCTTCGGCAGGCGCGTTTTGCACAGCTCGATAACTAGCCGCAGCGTGTTCTCCTCGCTGTCCGAGGGCATGAAAAAGAAGTCGTTCGTGCGGTCTTTCAGTTCGGGAACGTCGCCGTGGATAATACTGTGCGCGTTCGTGACGATAAGGCTCTTTGCCGCCTGACGGAATATCTCGGTAAGCTCGACCATGGGAACTTGTCCGCTGTCGATAAGGTCCCGCAGAATATTCCCCGCGCCCACCGACGGCAGCTGATTGCTGTCGCCGACCATGATCAGCCGAGTGCTGCCCTTCAGCGCCTTCAGCAGCGATGCGAACAGCATAGTATCCACCATTGACATCTCGTCGATTATCACCGCGTCACATTGCAGCGGGTTCTCCTCGTTGCGCTTGAATGTATTCCCGCCCGAAAAATCCACCTCAAGCAGTCTGTGGATAGTCTGCGCCTGCGCGCCAGTGAGGTCTGCCATTCGCTTTGCTGCTCTGCCCGTAGGCGCGGCGAGCTTTATCCGCATTCTGCGCTTTTTGAACAGCGCGATAACACCGTTGAGCGTGGTGGTTTTGCCGGTACCGGGACCGCCCGTAAGGATAAACACACGGTTGTTCAGGCAAGCGTTTATCGCCTCAAGCTGGAGTTTTTCATATTCGATACCCTGCTCGGAGGCAATGCCCGCTATCTCGGCGGTGCAGTCGGTGTTCCCGTTGTCGGAATGCTTTATCATCTCCGCCATCCGCTCAGCTATGTATGTCTCGGCTCTGAAATACTCCGCAAGATAAATATACCGCGTATCGTAAATATTCGAGTCCACGATATCGCCCTGCTTCTCGGCGAACTGCAGCGCCGCGGCATACAGCTTATCGCTTACGATAAGCTGACGGGTCACGACGCTGCACAGATCGCTCTCGCGCATACAGCAGTTTCCCTCATCGGCGTTCATTCTCAGCACCCAGAGAATACCCGCAAGCACTCTCTCCTCGCTGTCGGGAGGGAAGTCTATGTCCTGCGCTATGCGCTCCGCGTCCGCGAAATGCAGCTCGATGCCGTTCATGCACAGACAGTACGGATTATCCTTTACGGCGCGTATCAGATCGGTGCCGTATGCCTTCCACGCCGCCGAAATAACGTATTGCGGTATCGAATATTTTGAGAAAAACGTCATTACCTTACGCAGTCCCGTGATATTGTGAAATTCCTGCCCTATGACCTTCGCGCGTTCGGGAGTAATGGTCTTGATAACGGAAAGCTGCGCGGGGTCGTTTTCGAGAATATCCATCGTTCTCTCGCCGAACGCGTCAACGATACGCTTTGCCGCAGACGGTCCCAGACCTCGGATAACTCCCGAGCCGAGATATTTCCGTATTGCGTCGACGTCCTGCGGCAGTGAGCGCTCGAAGATGTCTACCTTGAACTGCCTGCCGTACTTCGCATTAGTGATGTACTCGCCGTACAGCGTCAGCCGCTCTCCCTCGCGCACGTCTCCCATATTGCCGACCGCGGTGAGCAGTGTGCTTTCGACGTTCATATCCAGCACGATATACCCCGTCTCTTCGTTGAAGTAAACCACATCCTCAACATCGCCCGTTACGCATATTAAGTTGTCACGATCATTTTCGACTGTCATTGTTTCACCGACCCGTACCGACGGCGTTACTTTCCGAAAGCTCCGTTCCGTCGGCGATAATGTATACTTTTCCGATAAACGGAGACTTTTTCGCGTTTTCTAAAAATTCGTCTATATTCTCATCATTTTTAACGTAAACGTCGAACTCGCGGAACGCACTGTCCAGCAGCGCCTTTGCAAGCAGGTGCAACAGCGTTGCAAGCCCGAAAATGGAAATGAACATAAGTCCGAATACGTATAAAAACTCCATACAAATGCCCCCTCTCGGAGCATTATATGCGCTTTGACGGCAATGTGTCCGCCGCACTTACCCTTCAAGAAGAATGCAGTTCCAGCCCTCTTCGTTTTTCGCGTTGACGACCTTCCAGCCGTTTTCGGAAAGCGCCGCCGTTACTTCGTCAACGCGCTCGTCGATTACCCCCGAGACCATCAATTTGCCTCCGTCATTGAGAAATTCCTCAAAAAGCGGGCTCATCGCGATAATAACGTCCGCGACGATATTCGCGCAGATAACGTCGTAGCCGCCGCCTATTTTTTCGCGTAGCGCCTTATCCTCGATAATATTTCCGCAGTACGCGTTAAAGCTTGTGAATTTGTTCTTTTCAATGTTTTCCGCGGCTGTCTTTACAGCGTTCTCAAAGATATCGCATATAGCGACCTCACGTGCGCCCAACAGCAACGCCGCTATCGACAGTATTCCGCTGCCGCACCCGAGATCGAGCACACGTTCGCCGCCGCTAATGACATCCTCCAGCATTTCCATCACCATTTTGGTTGTATGATGCTGCCCCGTACCGAACGTGGACGCGGGGTCTATTTCGAGTATCCTGTCGCCGTCCTTGGGCTCAACGTCCTCCCACGATGGCTTTATGATAAGGCTCTTACCAACTCTGAACGGTTTGTAGTACTTTTTCCAGTTGTTTGCCCAATCCTCTTCCTTGACGTTTGCAAGCTCTATGCGGATATTGCCGTAATAGCCGTCGGAGTTGTTCGCCTTGTAGCCGCCGACCAGCCCGCGTATCGCCGCTAAGGTCTCCGCACCCTGCGCGTTCTCGTGAACGTACAGAGTTATGTGCGGCTCGACGGTTTTCAGCCCCATAAGCTCATCGTCGACATAATCCCAATTCGCGTTCTTGTCCGCGAGGAAGTCCTCGAAATCTGCACTGTCCTGGATTATAAAGCCCGTTATCCCGTACTCGGCAAGCGCACCCGTTATCCCGTCTATTGCCTGCGACGAGGTGTATATGTCGATTTGAATAAAGCTGTCCATTTTGCCCTCCCGAAATTTAGTCCGCATTAAACAATCATATTTATTATACTACATATTGTACAAAAAATCAAGGGATAAAATATATTTTGCGCATTTTTCGCAAATATTTTCACACATAAAGCTGCTCACGAATGAAGCATGTGCAAATTTCACAAAATTTCAACATCCCGATTTGTTTGTCGAAAAAAGTCGAAAAGTATTTCAGTTACTCCATCAATTGAAAAATATTACAAATTATGCTAAAATAATTTTGCACAACCAAGATATATCTCAATGCAGATTTTTTCGTTGCCCCCAAGCAAACACCTTTATTCCACTATCCCTTGGAGCATATGAGAAAAACAAAAAGGAGGACATAATAATGGCAAAGAAGTATAACGACAACGCTCTGAAGAGGGAATTCGGCACAATTATCCGAAACCGACGTCTGAAGAAACAGATCACTCAGGAACAACTGTCGGAGCTGACGGGAATAACGGTGGTCTACCTGCGCGACCTCGAAAACGGAAACTACACCGCGACATGGATAATATGGTTAAAGCTGTGTACTCTTCTTGAGCTTGACATACCTGGATTTCAGAAAAAGTATATCGTTCCGCAGATCGCCAAAAACGAAAAAAACGAGAAAACCGAGCAGATCAATTGAAAAAGATACCCCGCCTAAGCAGGGTATCTCAGTTTGCAGAAGAAGTCATTTTAACCCGCATTTCCCGAACTGGCTTGGCGCGAGGGTTTATCGACAGTCTGAGATCCCCTGCCGAAGCAGGGGATATTATTATGCATATTTATCGGATTACTTATTCCAGTCGTAGAGCTTGCGTATCTCCGCGCCTACCTGCTCGAGCTGGTGCTCAGCTTCGATACGGCGGCATGCATTGAAGTGCAGTCTGCCTGTCTTGTTCTCGTTGATCCACTTGGAAGCGAACGTACCGTCCTGAATTTCGGTGAGTACCTTCTTCATTTCCTTCTTGGTCTCCTCGGTAATCAGGCGCTTGCCTGTCTCGTAATCGCCGAACTCCGCAGTGTCGGAAATGGAGTATCTCATCATAGAGAAGCCGCCCTTATAGATAAGATCAACGATAAGCTTCATCTCGTGAATGCACTCGAAATACGCGTTCTGAGGATCGTAGCCCGCCTCAACGAGAGTCTCAAAGCCCGCCTTCATAAGAGCGGTAACGCCGCCGCAAAGTACTGCCTGCTCGCCGAACAGGTCGGTCTCGGTCTCCATCTTGAACGTGGTTTCGAGAACGCCCGCGCGTGCGCCGCCGATACCCGCAGCATAAGCCAAACCCGTGTCAAGAGCCCTGCCCGTAGCGTCCTGATGTACTGCGACCAGACAAGGAACGCCCTTGCCCTCTACATACTCGGACCGAACGGTGTGACCCGGACCCTTAGGCGCGATCATGATAACGTCAACGTCCGCTGGAGGAACGATCAGACCGAAATGAATATTAAAGCCGTGCGCAAACATCAAGGTCTTGCCTGCGGTAAGATTCGGAAGAATGCTCTCCAGATAGAGCGCCTGCTGTTTCTCATCGTTGATAAGTATCATAATGATGTCTGCTTTCTTGGCAGCGTCCGCGGCGGTCGCGACCTCCAGACCCGCTTCCTCAGCCTTCTTCCAGCTCTTGGAGCCCTCGTACAGACCAACCACTACCTTAACGCCGCTGTCCTTGAGATTCAGCGCGTGAGCGTGACCCTGTGAGCCATAGCCGATGATAGCAACTGTCTTGCCGTCGAGCGCGGACAGATTACAGTCCTCGGAATGATACATCTTTGCCATAATAATTATCTCCTTTATACAATTTTATTTCGACGCTTTTTAAAGCGAGGATTTCGTTAATTCTTCACTGTAACCGCCTGCTCGCCCTTTTGTATAGCGATAGTACCCGTGCGGACTATCTCCTTTATCCCGTAAGGACGCAGAAGCTCCTCGAAATTATTGATATTCTGGGTATTATCCGACATCTCGATAGTCACGGAATTCGCCGAGATATCCGATATCTTTCCGTGAAACAGCTCGCATATGCTCAGCACCTCTGGACGCTGCTTTGCGGTACAGCTTATCTTTATCAGCACAAGCTCTCTGCTAACCATGCTTTCGGGTGATAAGGTCTTTACCTTGATGACGTCTATCAGCTTGTTGAGCTGCTTTTCAATCTGTTCGAGCGTATAATCGCTGCCATCCGCGACGATCGTTATTCTTGACACGTTCTCATCGTCGGTAACCCCCACCGCAAGGCTGTCGATATTGAACCCGCGCCTCGCGAACAGTCCCGCGACACGAGCCAGTACGCCCGCGTGGTTTTCAACTAATACGGATATAGTATGTTTCATTTTAACCCCTTATTTAAAAGCAAGTTGCGAATCGGCTCACTGCGTTCGCCCAGCCGAGCGACAATGCAAACTTTTCGCTCCGCTTCATTTCGTTTCGCTCCACTCCAAATATGCAGCGTCACTCGCTTTCGCAACTTGCCCTGCGACAAAATAATGTTGCATTTGGCATTAGATTGCCTACTGCGATTTCGGAATGTTGCCTTCAGATAATCACAATATCGTTTTCTCCAGCTCGGGAACAGCCACTTCAAGCAGGAACGGATTGTCCGAGGAGATCAGTTTTTTGATACCTTCTATCGCGCTCTCCTCGCTGTCCGCGATCATATTTCCCATACCGTAAGCCTCGGCAACCTTACAGAAATCGGGACTGCCGTCGAGCGATACGCCGACCAGTCTGTTCTCGTAGCTGCGCTCCTGCACCTCGCGAACCATTCCCAGAAACCTATTGCGCATTACGATAACCTTTACGTTGATACCGTGCTGTATCGCCGTCGCAAGCTCCATAAGCTGCATCTGGAAAGAACCGTCGCCGCACACCGCGATGACCTCTGCGGTCTTGTCCGCACACTTTGCGCCGATAGCCGCAGGCAGTGAATAGCCCATAGTTCCCATACCGCCCGAGGTGAGAAATCTCCCCTGCCTAAGCGAGATATTTGCCGCCGTCCATATCTGATTCTGTCCCACATCCGCGACTATTACCGAACGCTCAGGCAGATACTTGTCCAACGTCTGAATAAACCATTTCGGGTTGACATATCCCTGTTCAACGGGCTTCGGCTCTGAATCGGAACGATGTTCATCAAGGCTCTCGCGCCATTCCTTGTGGGAAAGCGGCTGCTCGAACGCGTCCACCTGCTCCAGAAGCTGCTCCAGAACCAGCGTTATATCTCCGACTATCGGGATATTCGCTTCTATATTCTTGCCGATCTCGGCGGGGTCGATATCTATATGCACCACCGTGAGATCATGGCGCTGCTCCATTGCCGCGATCGCGCGGTCGCCGACTCTCGCGCCGAGCAGGAACAGCGTATCACAGCTGTTGACGGCGGTGTTCGCGGCTTTCCTTCCGTGCATACCGAGCATACCGTAATACAGCGGGCTGTCGGACGGCATAGCTCCCAAGCCCATCATAGTCGAAACGACGGGGATATCCGCTTTTTCGGCAAGACGGCGCATAAGCTCCACGCCGCTGCCCGTGAACAGACCTCCGCCCGCGCAGATAAGCGGCTTTTTCGCCTCTTTCATCGCTGTTATCGCGCGTTTTATCTGATAACCGTTGCCGCGCGTACTCGGGCGATACGAGCGTATATCCACCGTTTCGGGATACTCGAAATCTATCTCCGCCTGCTGAACGTCAAACGGCACATCAATAAGCACGGGACCGCGTCTGCCGGTACCCGCGATATAAAACGCCTTTTTGAACACCTCGGCGGTGTCCTCGGGTCTTTTCAGCAAATAGCTGTGTTTAACGAACGGCTCCGCCGAACCCGTGATGTCCGCCTCCTGAAATACGTCCCGCCCGATCTGCTCCGAGTTCACCTGACCCGTGATAATGACCATCGGCACGGAATCCATATATGCCGTCGCTATCGCGGTGATAAGGTTCAGCGCGCCGGGACCGCTCGTCGCGACGCACACCGCGGGCTTTCCCGTGATTCGCGCGTAACCCGAAGCCGCGTGCCCCGCGTTGACCTCGTGCCGCACCAGAATGTGACGTAATCCCGTCTTATATAATTCATCGTAAAAAGGACAGATCGCCGCGCCGGGGTAACCGAAAAGCTCGGTAACGCCCTCCGCCTTCAGACACTCGGTCATAGCGCGCGCGACCGTCATACGTTCGCTGCTCAAATCAAAACACTCCTTTCGGGGAGTAATACACTAAATCAACAAATAAAAAATATCCACCTTTTTATTATACCAAACCCAAGCCTTGTTGTCAAGCACAGTAACAAAAATTTAAGGTGTTTTTCGGCAAATATTTTTATTTTATGTCCAAAGCGAAAAAGGGAGCGCAGTAAAAGATACCGCGCTCCAATAAGTTAAACCTTCTGATAATCGTAGTTGAACGGATCGACATACGAGCCATTTACGCGAACCTCAAAGTGCAAATGCGCGCCCGTCGACCAGCCCGTCGAGCCTACATAGCCCAGAATGTCGCCGATCTCAACGTGCTGACCCTCGCTGACTATTATGTCCTCAGCATGAGCGTACAGAGTCGCAAGATTGCCGCCATGATTAACGATCACGTAATTTCCGTAACCGCCGCCGCAGCCGCAGCTCCAGCTCTTGCCATAGTTGTGACCGCAGTAGTTGACAACGGAGATGACCGTACCAGACTGCGCCGCGTAAATGTTCGAACCGCTTATGCCGCCGCCGCTGATATCGATACCCTTATGGTTGCCGTTGCGCCACGAATCGTAGCCGAAATAAGTGGTAATGCTCTGATACCGCGAATCGAGCGGCCACCTGAACCCGTCTCCATACTCGATATGCTCGGAATCGTTCGCCTGAGCCTGACGGATAAGCTCCTCGATCTGCGCGTTAAGCTCCTCGAGAGCGGCGTTGCCCGCCTCCATATCTATGTACAGCCCGTCGATACGGTTCTGCATATCCTCGTTGTCTATCGACAGACCGTAGAGATAATTCTGCTTTTCCGCGGCGTCCGCCTCGAGACCCGCTTTTTCATCCTCGAGATCCTTCTTTTCCGCCTCGAGCTTTGCCTGCTTTTGAGCAAGGTCGGCTTTATCCGCTTCAAGCTTGTCAATATCGCGGTTAAGCTCCTCAATAAGCTCCTCCTGCTCCTTTATAGAGTCCATAAGGCGCTTCATAAATTCCAGATTTTGTCCGCCAATATTTTTTACAACGTCGGAATACATAAAGAAATCGTACCAGTCGTTGGAGCCGTTAAGTATCGGGATAGTACCCGAGGAATCGTTTATGTAAAGGGCTCTCGCAAGCTTTGCGAACTTTTTCAGGTTCTGTCTGTTCTGCTCCTGAAGGTCGGCAATCTCGCCTTTCTTCTTTTCGATCTCAAGCTCCTTGTCCGCGATATTCCCCTCTACGACCTTGATCTCGCGCTGTTTTTCCTCTATCGCCTCGATCTTGGCAGCGACCAGCTCGCTTGTTTTGGCGATCTCCGAGGTAACGCCGTCTATCTGCTCCGAAACGAGATCCATAGCGTACTCGTTATCCTGAATATTGCCCTCGAGATCGTTTATTTTTTGCTCGCGGTCCTGATTTTCTTTCTGTATCTGTTTTATCTGTTCCTGAAGATCCTCAATGGAATCGCTCCCGCTTGCTTTTACGGGAACGGCGCTGTCGGCTGTCAAGGTAACAGCGACGACCGCTGCGGCAAATACCGCACAAAGCTTTATCGCGGCTCTTCCGCTTATTTTTTTAATCCCCATAATTCACCTTTCTCCAATCGTGTTTTTTACACGAGCGACGCAAATTTTTCAAATTTCCCCCCGCGTTCGCCCGCAAAACTTCTTATACAATATTATTATACCTCTTTCGACATGGCTTGTCAAGCGGTATTTCCTGAAAATTATATGAAATCGGCGGTATGATTATGAATACAAAGAAGATGACAATTCGTCAAGAAAATTGTTCATAAGTTCATCATAGCCGAGGCAGCGAAAATTTATGTCGAACATTAAAACATAAGGCTCGCCGCCGACTATCCAACCGCAGACAAAAGGCTCGTCCTCAACTACGCACGAGACGGTCATCAGCTCGCTCTGCGGATAACCTATCACGCTGACGATCTCCCTCATAGTTTTGCCCCTCGGGTCGCCGAGCCTTTTAATTCTGTCCTCGATATTGGGGAGCGGCGGGTGATAAAACTCATTCATAATAAGCCTCCATAATGATTATAATATATATTATAAACCGCAATGCCGGAATTGTCAATATATAAAATCGCATTATAGAAATTCTATATTAAAACAATCTTCAAAACGCGTATAATCAATGCATAAATACGCAAAAGGAGACCTTTAAAATGACTTTTGGTGATCGTCTTAGATACTTGATTGAACGTCGGGAAATTAAGCAAAAGGATTTGGCACCTTTGCTGAACATAGGTAAATCCACACTTAGCGGATATGTAAATAATGATAGAATGCCCGATATGCTGCAAATTGTGCGTATAGCGGAGTTCTTCGGAGTAACGACCGACTATCTTCTCGGCTGTGACAGCTCCCCCGAAAAAATCCCCCTGTCCAACGACGAGCGCGAACTGCTCTCAAATCTGCGTTCACTTGACGCTGAACAGCAGGAAATTATCTTCAAATTAGCAGAAATGCTGACAAAAAAATAATTTCCTGTAATTCCCAATTTGCTTCCATAAAATAACAAACAGCTTTGTTAAGCCAAATTCGGGAGGTATTCATTTTGTGCAGTTTGAACAACGATAATTAATCACTTAACTTGTCCGAGATGAAATATTTAAAAGATTTTCGCACTCAAAAGTGCAGCAAAAAAAAATTGGTGTTGCATTTCACTATGCAAATAATCGCGGTTTTCTGTTAAAAATCAATAAAATATCGACAATAAATTATGAAAATACACCAAAATTTGCAAGGCGTCTTGAAAATTACAAAAATTTTTCTTGCAAAATTACCTACACTATTGTATAATAATAGTGTAGGTAATTTTTTGCTTATGAATTTAATATTTGAGGAGGATTTTTAACAATGGCGTTAAAAAATCAATATCTGGCAGATCTGCTGGAAACAGTTAAGAAAAGAAACCCCGGCGAGCCCGAGTTTATTCAGGCAGTGACCGAGGTGTTCGAGACGCTCCAACCCGTAGTTGAAAAGCGCCCCGATCTCGTTGAGGCAGGCGTTTTTGATCGTATCGTCGAGCCTGAAAGACAGATTGTATTTCGCGTTCCGTGGGTTGACGACAAGGGCAAGGTTCAGGTAAACCGCGGCTTCCGTATCCAGTTCAATTCCGCGATCGGTCCTTACAAGGGCGGTATCAGACTGCATCCCTCCGTTTATATGGGTATCATCAAGTTCCTCGGTTTCGAGCAGATCTTCAAGAACTCGCTGACCACGCTCCCCATGGGCGGCGCTAAGGGCGGTTCGGACTTCGATCCCAAGGGCAAGAGCGACGGCGAGGTTATGCGTTTTTGCCAGAGCTTCATGACCGAGCTGTGCAGACATATCGGTCCCGACTGCGACGTTCCCGCGGGCGATATCGGTACGGGCGGACGCGAGATCGGCTATATGTTCGGTCAGTACAAGCGTATCAAGAACGAATTCACGGGCGTGCTCACCGGTAAGGGCTTGACCTACGGCGGCTCGCTGACGAGAACCGAGGCCACCGGCTTCGGTTTGTGCTACTTCACCGACGAAATGCTCAAGGCGAACGGCAAGAGCTTCAAGGATCAGACCGTCGTTATCTCCGGTTCGGGCAACGTTGCAATTTACGCGACCAAGAAAGCTACCGAGCTGGGCGGCAAGGTAGTTGCTTTATCCGACTCCAACGGTTACATTTACGATCCAGACGGTATCGAGCTTGACGTTGTTAAGCAGATCAAGGAGGTCGAGCGCGGACGTATCAAGGAATACGTTTCCAGAACCTCCCACAAGAACGCGACATTTACCGAAGGCTGCAAGGGTATTTGGACTATCAAGTGCGATATCGCTCTTCCCTGTGCTACACAGAACGAGATCGACAAGGAAAGTGCTGAGGCTCTTGCGAAGAACGGCTGCTACGCTGTTGCGGAGGGTGCGAATATGCCGTCCACTCCAGAGGCTATTGAGGTTTACTTCGCGAACAAGATGCTGTACGGTCCCGCCAAGGCGGCGAACGCCGGCGGCGTAGCTACCTCCGGTCTCGAGATGAGCCAGAACTCCATGCGTTACAGCTGGACGTTCGAGGAGGTTGACGCTAAGCTCCACAACATCATGATTGAGATATTCAAGCAGTGTGATAGCGCTTCCAAGGAGTACGGAATGCCCGGAAACTATATGGCAGGCGCGAATATCGCGGGCTTCCTCAAGGTTGCCGAGGCAATGAAAGCACAGGGCGTAGTTTAATATAGACTATCCGATTAAATAAAAAATGTGCGGAGAGTTCTTCTCTCCGCACTGTTTTTATTGTTTTTTACAAACACGAAAAAACCCACCGCTTTCGCGGTGGGTCAAAATTATTCGTTAGAACAATTTAGGCTCAATAAGCCGATTCGCTTTGTCAGCAATTACTTTCTCTTCTTGGAGATAACTACTGCTGCGCCAGCTGCTGCCAGTACTACAGGAGCTACTGCTACTGCTACACCGGTACCAGGGTTCTTCTCACCGTCGTTGCTGCCGCTGTTGGTGTTAGAAGAGCTGGAAGGAGTAGAAGTGCTGGTAGAATCGCTGCTTACAAGACCGCCAGAGTTGCTATCATCGGGCTTAGGAGCTTCCTTGTTAGCAGAGATAGTAATCTTTGTAACATTAGCATCCCAGAAAGTAGGATTGTTGCCCCACCACTGACCGATATTGTCACCGTTTCCAAGGTCAACCAAGTCACCGCTGTGTGTTACACCAACCTTATACTCCATGCTGAAGGAGTTGAAAGAGTTGAGCTGCTCATTGTAAGTAAGACCTGCGGGCAGCGGAACAGAAATGGACTTGCCATCCTCAGACCACTTGTAATCGGTTGCAAGCGGATACTTAACCTGACCGCTAGCTGCACGGAAGATAACCTCTACATCAGCAAATACACCGTTCCACATATCCTTGTTGAACTCAAATGTGATAGTACCACCGTTGTTCAGGTTCTTAAGTCTGGTAGGAGTTGCGTTGATACCAAGACCAATTGTAGCCTTACCCCAGTTAGGAAGAGCCTTCTTGCTGGAAGTAGTCTCATAGTCAGCCTTTGTAACCTTAGTCTGGTTGTTGGAGCTTACGCCACCCTTGCTAGTGAAAGTACCGCCGGAAACAGTACCGGACTCACCAACGATACCGAAGTAGTTGTTGATGGTATCCTTACCAGCCTGAGAATTAAGTATCTCATTAATCAGAGCAGAATTCCATGTAGCACCGGACCAATCCCAAGTGTTGCCGGAAATCTTTGTAACCATACCTCTGAACATATCAGCGGGCATGCTTACGGTGAAACTCATCTTTACGCTGGACTTACCGTAGTCAATGCTCTGCAGCTGATTGGTAGCGGAAGCGCCGAAAGAAGCGTTCGCAGCAACAGGAGAAGTAGCAAAGCCGTTAACGGTAGCGGAAATCTTACTATCCAGCCAAGCTGTGTCCTTAGCAATAGTCAGCTCCTTAGTCCAGTCCTTAGCCTGATTTCCCTTCACACCGTTAGCAGCATCAGCAGCGGTAAACGCAGTATTGAAACCTGCAGCGCCGCCCTTTGTGCCCTTCGGCAACAGAGTATCAGCCTCAAGAGTAGCACCGGGGGTAAGACCGGAAGAAGCAGGTGCGTCTGCAGGAACAGTTGAACCAGCACGGATTACAACGTACTCTTTCATCGAGCCCTGAAGCTTAACATCAACAGTAGCACCGCCAAAGGTGATATCCTTCTTGGAGCTGTTGAAGTTGTACCATACACCGGTAGCCTTACCGTCCTTACCTACGCCCTGAACACCGGTTGCAGCGGTATTGCCGCTGATCTCCTTAATCCAAGCGGAAAGAACGATGTTGCTGTAAGAATTCTTGCTGTCATCCCAGCCATCAGCAACATCTGCTGTAGAGGCATTGCCGAGAAGAGACTTAATATTGTCCGCGGTCAACTCATTGGTCAACTCAAGGGTTACTGTCTCGTTCTCAACAACATTCTCAAAAACGATAGTGTTGTCATCAGCAGCCATGGCAGTGGAAGCCAGAGCTGTCAGAGCGAGAACACCGGCAGTGGAAGCTGCCAAAATTTTCTTTAACATTCTAAATTTCCTCCAATGTTCAAAATTTACTACTCGTTTAATCAACTCTATCATTCGCAGAAAGACTGCCATCAAACGGCAACCAACGAGTTAAAGCCGCCGCTGTAATGACCACAGTCCCCCCTTTACTCTGCAAATTCGGAGCTATGTATGCAGACCTTGTTTCGGTCTGTTTACATTATAGCCCAAACAAATAAATTTGTCAAGTGCGTTTTGTATTTTTTTAAAAAATTTTTTCCCTTTTTCTTTAAAAACAAAGCTTTTTTCGGGTATTTTTGAAGCAATTTCAGGTAAAAAAAACTAGAGTTTCACCGCACTTTTTACAAAGTTTTCTAAAGATTTAAATTTTGCTTCGTTGATTTTTAACAAATTTTTAACACAGAGGAAAATTTGTTACATAAATTTCTCGGCATTATCTCTGTTTTTTGTGCATTTCCACTTAAACGGGGTTGACATATTTTTCCCAAAGTGCTATAATTATAATATATTATTATGCAACACCTTAATTATAAAGGATTTTGTGTATTTATTGAGAGGTTTTCATCATGTACCATTGTCGAATACGATTTTATTTTACAGGCAGACGCTCCAAAATATATACTATTGTAAAGGGGTTCGCCCCGCCCGATAATTTTACATATGAATTTATCGAGAGCGAAAAGCCGGATCCCGCTGAAGTCGCGGCAGCAAACGTCATCTTCGCGGATTATTCCGACTACTCCTCCGTTGAGGAGCTGAAAAGCACGTTCGCAAGTAAGAAGCATGACGCGGAGCTGATCTTACTCGCCGATAAAAACGCGGATATTTTTGCGAGCGATCTGTCGTTCATCAATGACGTATGGACGCTGCCGATGTTGGAGGGCGAGATAAATTACCGTTTCATACACTGGCAGAAACGTTACAGGTACGAATTGGACTCCTGGCAGACGCGGCAGTACCTTGACGCGACTATCAACAATATACCTATTTTGGTTTGGTTCAAGACAAAGGACGGCGTTCACGAAAAGGTAAACGACAGCTTCTGCGAGACGGTCAACAAAACCAAGGACCAAGTAGAGGGACAGCGCCACGCGTACATATGGGATGTGGAAGATGACGACCCCGCCTGCATCGAATCCGAGCGTATCGTTATGGAGACCAAGCAGACCTGCATTTCCGAGGAGAAGGTAAAAACGGGAGACGGCGAAAAGCTGCTCACCACCTATAAATCTCCGCTGTACAATATCGACGGCACCGTTATGGGAACGGTCGGAGTTGCCGTCGACGTTACCAAAGAGCGCGCATACGAGGCGGAGATAATCAAAAAGAACGCCTCGCTCGAAAAGGTGTTCACCTCTATCGACTGCGGAGTTCTCTGCCATTCGCTCGACGGAAAGCGAATAATCAGTGTGAACAACGCGGCGCTGAAAATTCTCGGCTACAAGTCGCGTGACGAGCTTGCGGCAAGCGGCTTTGATATGGTCGCGGATTCCGTCCTTGAAGAGGATAAGGCACGGCTCCGCGAGCGTATTATGACCCTCAAGGACGAGGGTGACAGCATAGGCGTCGAATACGGCGTCCGACACACAAACGGCGAAATCCTGCACATTATGGGCAACGTCAAGATACTCAAGGCAAACGGCGAGCTGTTCTATCAGCGCTTTTTGCTCGATATCACCGAGCAGAAGAACCGCGAGCGCGAATTCGAGCGCAAACAGGCGGAGCTTGTTCAGGCGCTCGGCGTGGATTATAACCTTATCTGCTTCTTTAATATAGATACGGGTATAGGTCACGCACTGCGTGCGCACGACTGCGAGTATCATGTATTGAGCCGCATATTCAGCGGCAATCTCGATTTTACGCTGTGTATAGATAAGTATATCGGCGAATGTGTTCTTAACGAGGACAAGGAACTGCTGAGGAACGCGCTCTCACGCGAGAACCTCATCAAGGAGCTTTCCGAAAAGGAGGCGTTTCACATCAACTACCGCACCATGTGCGGAAACACCCTGCGCTACTTCCAGATGAAGGCGGTACGTGCGGGAGAGTGGTCTTCGGACGGAAAGAGCATAGTGCTCGGCTTCCGCAGCGTCGACGACGAAATACGCGCAGAAATGGAGAAAAAAGAGCTTCTTGAGGATGCTCTGATGCAGGCGAACCGCGCAAACAAGGCGAAGAGTGTGTTCCTTTCAAATATGTCGCACGATATCCGCACGCCCATGAACGCAATAGTCGGTTTCACGTCGCTCGCGATCTCGCATATCGACCAGAAGGAGCGTGTTGAGGAATACCTAAAAAAGATCGCGACCTCGGGAAGCCATCTGCTCAGCCTTATCAACGACGTTCTCGATATGAGCCGCATCGAAAGCGGCAAAATGCACCTCGA
>CAJUMS010000033.1 GCA_910587465.1 uncultured Oscillospiraceae bacterium | reverse complement strand
ATACGAGGTTCGAGTGAGTGACTGGAGTTCAGACGTGTGCTCTTCCGATCTAAAATACAAGAAATGGATATCAATTTGATGGAATGTTATATGCGGAAATCGATTACAAAGAAATTCTGCCATACAAGGAAACATATAACGCAGTATGTAAAACAATTGACGGTGGCCGTGTGCTATATGAGATTGAACAATATCCCGATCACGAGTATCTTGTTGCCCGTTGCGGTTGGGATGCCTGCGTTGTAAAAAGAGTTAGATTATAAAATCCATTTTAAGAAAGGAACGTGAAAATATGGAGCTTAAAAAAATGATTGCTGATAGCGATAAGGTTCAGGTCTACGAATCCGACGGCAAATGCGTAAAGGTATTTAAAGACCCAGACGAGCCCAAGAGCGTCGTGCTTTACGAAGCGCTGACACATGCCCGCGTTGAGGAAACTGGCTTTGCACGAATACCTCAGTTCGAGGAGATCGTGAAGATCGACGGCAAATGGGCGATAATCTACGAGCATATCGCAGGCAAGACCCTTGAACAGCTGATGAGGGAAAACCCTGCCAAGGTCGACAGTTATCTTGATAATATGGTCGACCTCCAGATCGAAATCAACTCCCTGCACTCCGCTAAGGTCAGCCGTCTGACAGATTATCTCAAGCGCTCTATCGAGGGGCTGGATATGATTGACGACGTGAAAAAATACGATTTGCTCACGCGGCTGAACTCCATGCCAAAGCATATCAAGCTCTGTCACGGCGATTTCGCTCCCGATAACATTATCGTCAACGACGATGGCGTGTTTATTGTCGACTGGCTCAAAGCCAAGCAGGGCAACGCCTCCGCCGATATCGCCAAGACCTATATCAATTTCTGCCTTAAGCACCACACCGAATGGGCGGAGAAGTATCTTAAACTCTACTGCAATAAAACGGGCACGTCCGTAAAATACATTCATGACTGGCTGCCGATTGTCGCGGCAGCGCAGCTCAAGTTCCGTCGTCCGGAACAGCGCGAGTTATTGCTCACTTTGATAGATGTTGCGGATTATCGATAATATATATAATTTGCAAGCATACTTTCTTGACATTTTTCAAAAAGTGTGGTATAATATATAAAAACCGAAGGGAGTTTATTTATGACATTCGATGAAATTATGGCAAAGGTAAAGGCAATGGCGGCAAAGGTCGATGCCTCGGGCACGGATTTTCTGGCGGTTCAGGTAAATCTTACGGGAAAGGAAAGCGGCGTATTCTATGTGGAGGTCAAGAACGGCAAGGTCTCCGCAGAGCCTTATGACTATCATGACCGCTCCTGCGCGATCACGATCGAGCCCGCAAACTTCGTAAAGCTTATGGACGGTAAGCTTGACCCCGTTATCGCATACACCACGGGCAAGCTCAAGGTGGAGGGCGATCTCGGAAAAGCTTTGGAGTTCTCCAAGCTGATAAAAAAGTAAACGGCTATACAGCGACCCGCGGCGATATTTTTCTCCGCGGGTATGTTTTTTGACGACATCCGAAAAAATGTCGAAAAACGCTTGACAAGTATGTTATAATATGATATACTTGTGACAGGAGCGAAAAAGCGCTCCCAATAAAATGCCTTATCAAGAGAGGCTTCAAGCTGAAAGGCGGGGGACTGGTCCCTATGAAGTCCGGCAACCACTTGACGATTGTCACCGACGACCGAAAAGAACGGTGCTACATCCTGCGGGGAGTTTACTTCACCGAAAGATAAGGAGTGAACGGATATTTTACTGCTCGCTCCTTAAACAAGAGTGAGCATTTTGTTGTTTATTTACAAATTTGTAAAGGATGGTAAGCTATGAACACGAAAAAATTATTCACATCGGAAAGCGTTACTGAGGGTCACCCCGACAAGGTATGCGACAATATCTCCGACGCGGTGCTGGACGCTATTTTGGCACAGGACCCTATGGGCAGAGTTGCCTGTGAGACCACGACCACCACGGGTATGGTAACAGTAATGGGAGAAATTACCACTACCGCTAATATCGACATTCCGTCAATAGTCCGAAAGACTGTCCGCGAGATCGGCTACACCTCAAGCGAGTATGGCTTTGACGCCGATACCTGCGCGGTCTACACAATTCTCGACAAGCAGTCCCCCGATATCGCGATGGGCGTTAACAACGCTCTTGAGGGACGGGAGCAAAATGAGAATGACACGGGTGCGGGCGATCAGGGTATGATGTTCGGATTTGCCTGCAACGAGACCCCCGAACTGATGCCGATGCCTATAAGCCTTGCGCATAAGCTCGCAAAGAAGCTCACAGAGGTTCGCAAGAACGGTACGCTCCCCTATCTGCTCCCCGACGGCAAGACACAGGTCACGGTTGAATACGACGGGGATAAGCCTGTGCGCATCGATACGGTAGTCGTGTCCT
Source organism: uncultured Oscillospiraceae bacterium (assembly GCA_910587465.1). Taxonomy (GTDB): domain Bacteria; phylum Bacillota; class Clostridia; order Oscillospirales; family Ruminococcaceae; genus CAG-115. The sequence continues at coordinate 24,274 of CAJUMS010000033.1, read as the reverse complement.
CTCAGCACAAGGCGGATGCTGCTCTTGATCAGATACGCGCTGATATTGTCGAAAAGGTCATCAAAACCACAGTTCCGGCAGAGCTGCTTGACGAAAACACAAAGTATTTTGTCAACCCGACAGGCCGCTTTGTAGTCGGCGGTCCTATGGGCGACAGCGGTCTTACGGGACGTAAGATCATCGTCGATACATATGGCGGATATTCTCGTCACGGCGGCGGCGCGTTCTCGGGCAAGGATCCGACCAAGGTAGACCGCTCTGCGGCTTATATGGCGCGTTACGTTGCCAAGAACATAGTTGCGGCGGGGCTTGCTGACAAAGCCGAGATACAGCTCGCTTACGCAATCGGCGTTGCGAAGCCCGTTTCCGTAATGGTAGACACGTTTGGAACGGGTAAGATCTCCGACGATAAGATCGCTGATGCGGTAACAAATGAGTTTGATCTCCGTCCGTCAGCTATCATCAAGACACTTGATCTCAGAAAGCCGCAGTATAAGCAGGTAGCTGCTTACGGTCATATGGGACGCGAAGACTTGAACGTCGCGTGGGAGAAAATCGACAAAGCCGAAGCACTGAAAAAGTACCTCTGACTATAAATTTAAAGCTTTCTTTGTAAAATCCTGCGGTAACGCCTACGCATTGCCGCAGGTTTATTATTTTACAGCGTTTTGTTCAACTTTGATTTTAAAATACTCGTCATTGGAAGTATCACCGGGTGCGCTTATCATTCCGTTGTCGAAAATTTTTGCCATCTCATTACCGTCCAAAAAAACGGTAATGCAACCCTTGTCCTCGGAAACTGTAAAGCCATTTTTATCCAGAACCCTTGATGCTTCCTTATTAGATATGCTTATGGGTGACTCCTGTTTCAAGAAGATAACTTCGGTTTTCAGCAGATTGTTCAGTCCGAACAGGTCTTTTGTCTTTTCGACCTCGGATATCTTCTTCGACAACTCGTCGGAGATATCTCGGGTTATATCGACCGAAACGGTACAATCCTTTACACTGTCCGCGCCGAGTCTGCAAATCGCTTTTTTGATCGCGATATCCTCGCACGGTATTTCCACAAATTCAATCAAGCTGTCATAACCGATCTCGACACCCGCGACCGAATTAGGCCCGCAATGATAGGCGTGGAATGTCGTTCCGTTGAAGATTTTTTCAAACGGCACGTCCTTGTTGATATACAGCTTTCCGTATTAGGTATTGATCTCCGTGCCGGATTCAAACAGCTTCATGCCCTCGTCGGCAGCGTTTTGCGCAGCATAATGCGTCCACTCACTGTTTTTATATTCGGATTCGGAAAGCGCTCAGCGAACGTTGAACATATTGATTCGTCCGATCCGTTCAAGGTTGTCCTTGTCCTCTATCGACGTGAAGCGCGCGAGGTTATCTGTGAGATTGATCATATTTTTCAAGCTGTAACCGATATCCGCCTCATTGCATGACAGCGCGGCAAGAAACTGATTGCGCTCTGCCTTGCTCATGCCGTCCAAACGTTTTCCGAGGAAGTTCAGCGCATCAAGGCTGACATCGTAATCCTCCAACATGGACAGCTCAGCAGGCTCGATTCAGATAACCGTCCCGAAAAAGTGCGCCCGCGATACTATGAAAAAATTGAAACGCTTGAAACGCAAAAAGCCGACATTGAAATGAACCTTGCAACGCTGAAAATCGCGGCGGGGCATAGGTACACAAAAGAGCAAATCGCGGAGTGGTTGAAAAAACGTTCTGCAGCGGCGACAAACTGAACGTTGACATCCAAAAGCGCATTATCGACGTACTTGTCAACTCCGTGTACGTGTATGACGATAAAATTATTATTTATTACAATGTAAAGGACGGCAAGCAGATTTCATATATTGACGCGTGCAATGATATTCCCGATAGTGAAGCGGATTTTGAGGGGTGCGGCGGGGTTCGGATTTCAGATAACACGGCGTTGCGGCAAGGCGTCGAACGCCGGTGCGGAAACCGATGTTCGTGTTGACGTTCGACCGCGCATTATTGAGGTACAATGCGAACACACCCGCAGAGGCGGCATTGTTCCAGTTGCCACCACGGATCGGTATACAGCTTGCCCCTGAAACAAAAGCGATTTGTAAATTTATCGCTTGTTTTGCATCGGATTTTCGGCGGTGTATTTTATCCAACCGCCGAGCATCCTGCCGATCTCGTCTGTCATTCTTGAAAGCATTTCATACTTTTTAGGCGGCAAAAAGCCCAGTTCGTGCGAAAAACCGCAAATAGTGGCGCAGCTTTACGAGTTCCACGTCCATTTCCTGCAATGTTGTCTTGTGTCATTATAACTTGCCGAATATCACGTCGCGGTAAAATTTATGACGGAAATCTCGCTTATGCTCTATAAAGCTGTCAATAATACGCTCTATATGCTAAACTATTATTGTTCGCCTTGAATGACAGCATTTTATTTTTGCTGTAAGTTGGCAGGCCCTTTTTCATTATATCATTGGAGGTTCCTTTTTGCTACCCATAGGGATAGCCTTTTAGAACCCCCGGCTATGCCGGAGGTTTTCGTTTCACAAGAAAAAATGGGAGCGCCGAAACGCTCCCATTTTGAATACATACAATTTTATTAGTCGCCTTTGGTATCGTCAACCTTTTCCTCGATCACTTCGGGAGCAGGCTTTTCGGGGAGCTTTGCACCACATTTGGGACAATAGGTGTTTTCATCCTTGCACTTTGCGCCGCAACCCGGGCAGGTCACCTCGTTGCGCAGCTCGTCAAACTGCTTTTCGATATTAGCAAGCTCGTCGTAGCAGGCATCGATCTCGGAAATATATGCGTCGAACTGTTCATTGTCCTTTTCGCCCGACTTCGCCATCTGATAGATCAGCGCGCCCAGCTTCTCAAATTTGTTCTTGATATCGCCGTTAAGCTGTGATTCCTTTATCTTCAGCTTGGAAAAACGCACTGCCTCGTCCGTCTTTTTACCTGCGGCGGATACCACATTCTTGCCTGTGCTGATTACATCGTCCAGAAAACTCATCTTGAAAACTCCTTTCAACGGTTAAAGAATTAACGGAAAAAACTCCCTTTCGATAACGTTGCCACAACAGTCCTCATACCGAGAACTTACGTTGATTACATTATATCATATATTTCACAATTTTGCAAGTGAATTTTCTTGATTTTTTGCAATCGTCAAAAATTTGTCACAAATTTGTCATCGAAATACCGCCGTCAAAATTACCAAAGTGCTCCGTTGAAAAACCAACGGCAATTGTTGAAAGAAGAGAAAAAGGTTACAAAACGGTTGCAATTTGTATGAAAAAGATTACAATGTTGTCATAATTCTTGACTTTTTCGGAAATTTGGTGTATAGTATTAAGGTATATAATTGTGCTTTAATTTTTAGTTCATTTAGGAACAAACAGAAAGGTGAAGTTAATAAGATGCTTAAGGATACATCATTATGTATGGGTTGCATGAACGACAAAACATACGACGGTCCGTGCAAGCTCTGCGGGTACAGCGATCTTGACCCGTGCATACCGACATACCTTGCTCCGAAAACATACCTGAACGACAGATACATCGTGGGCAGACTGCTTTCGTACAACGGCGAAGGTGCGATCTATATCGGATATGACACCGCCGCGGGTACTAAGGTCACAATCAAGGAGTTTATGCCCGATACGCTGTGCACACGTAAAAAAGGCGAGACGCATATCGTCGTGAACGCCAACAACAGCGCTCTTTATAAGACATATCTCTCGGAATTCGAGGATCTTAACCGTTCGCTTATGAAGCTGCGCGGCATGGCGCATATACAGGCTGTTCTGGACGTGTTCTCCGAGAACAACACCTGCTACGCTGTTTTTGAGTTCATCAACGGCATATCGCTCAAGACATATCTTGCTAACTCGTCGGGAGGGCTTGCGTGGGAGCAGGTCAAGGAGTTGTTTCCGCCTATCCTCACGACGCTCAGTCTGGTACATTCGGCAGGGACAATTCATCGCGGAATTTCTCCGCAGACTATTTTCGTTACCGATAAAATGGAGCTTAAGCTCGCGGGCTTCTGCATTTCCGCGGCCCGCACCACCAATACCGAGATAGCGTGCGAGATATTCAGCGGATACGCCGCACCCGAGCAGTACTCCAATGAGATAAACGGCACATGGACGGACGTATACGGAATTTCGGCGGTGCTGTATAAGGTGCTTACGGGCGCCGCTCCTATGGAGGCGATCGCGAGAACGGGCAGCAGTATGCTCGAGCCTATGCTTGTTAACAGGAATGTGCCGCCTAATGTCTCCAAGGTCATCATGCACGGAATGAAGCTCCCGATGGAGGCGCGCATACGCTCTATCACGGAATTTGTGGATAAGCTGTTCGCGCCGCCGAGATATACTTCGTCGGGCGGAGTGCGCAGAGACAACGACCGACCGCTTACGAAAAGCGAACAGAAGCGTCTCAAAAAGCAGAAAAAGGAGCGCGCAAAGTTCCTTGCGGTGATAATCACCGTAGGATTTGTGCTGATAACGTTTGCCGCAGCGTTTGCACTTACGCTGTCGGGAACGTGCCGCTTTAACGGCGAAAGCAGCCTGCCCGAAAGCTCGGAGGAAAGCTCGTATGTTGAGAGCAGTCTGCCCGAAAGCTCGGAGAGCGTTGTGAGCAGCACTGCGGAAAGTACCGAAACGCCGAGCACGTCCGACGAGGCAAATATTGCGCTGCCCGATTTCACAAACCGCAGATATGAGGACACCGCCGCGCGGTATGAGGGTATGTTCACGTTTGTGCCCAAATATGAGTACTCCGATGAGTATCCGTCGGGATTTATGTTCGATCAGTCGATCGAGGGGGGAACGATGGTGGCTCAGGGCACTCAGATCGAGGTCAAGGTGAGCAAGGGCAGGAGCGTGGTTCCGCTTCCCGATTACAGCGGCAAATCTCAGACCGACTATATCGCTACGCTTACAAGTTTGAATGTCAAATATGAGGTCTTCACGGAAAAGACGAACGCTGTTCCCGCAGGATATGTGGTGCGGTGCAGCAAAGCTGTCAACGATCTTATAAGGGTCAGCGAGGGCGAAACGGTGACGGTATATGTTGCCGAGAGCGCTGACGCAATCTCCGGCAGCGGCACCTGAAACGTTCAGCAGCCGCAGTAAGCGGGTTTTTACAACTGTCGCAGATTTAAATTAACAGAGCCTTAACAGGTTGCGGAGCTTGCTTTTACAGAGAGGGTAAAATGAATTTAGGTGAAATCAGGAAAAAAATAGATAAAATCGACGACGAGATGCTGGATCTGTTTCTGGAGCGTATGGGTCTCGCCACGGAGGTTGCGAAATACAAGGCGGCTAATAATATGGTCGTGTTTCAGAGCGATCGTGAGAAGTTTATAATCGACAGTGTTAAGGAAAATTCTCCCGAAGAGCTCCGAAAAAGCGCGGCGTTTCTGTTTATGAACATAATGGATATTTCCAAGGTGTCGCAGATAAACGCGATAACGCCCGATATTGATATACCGTACACGCCGATAGCAAAGGAACGTCCATCGGTCGCGGTGCAGGGCATTGAGGGCGCTTACGGTCACACCGCCGCAAAGCAGCTTTTCGGCAGTGGCAGTATCAGCTTTTATGCAGCATTCCACGAGGTGTATGAGGCGGTCGAAAATGGTGACGTGGACTATGGTATCATTCCCGTCGAAAACAGCACCGCGGGCGAGGTCACGGTAAACATGGAGCTTCTAGAGCGTCACAGAGTATATATCTGTCGTACGACAACGGTGGAGTGCGCTCACGTTCTGGCGGCGCGCAAGGGCGTTGCCGAGGAGGGCATCAGGATACTTTTCGGCCACGAGCAGGCAATACGGCAATGCGAGAGCTATATCGAGCAGCACCCGGAGCTCACCGTTATCCCGTATCACAACAATGCCGCCGCCGCGAAAATGGTCGCCGAAAATCCGAGCGCGGAGTTGGGCTGCATATGCTCGGCAGAATGTGCGGAAATGCATGGATTGAATATAATAAAAAAGCAGATAGCTTCCGATCCCGACAACTGTACGCGTTTTATCTGCATTGCAAGGAACGTTGAGGTGTACGATTGTGCGGACACAGTCGCGGTTTCATTGTCAATTCCGAATATTTCCGGCGCATTATACAGATTGTTGACGAAATTCGCGGTAAACGGATTATCAATGACAAAAATTCAGTCGAAGCCGCTGCCGCTCGATGTGCGAAAAAACTTCCCCGAGGACTATATGTTCTATATAGAGTTTACGGGAAGCCTTGACGATTCGAAGGTACGCAAGCTGCTGAGAAATCTGGAGGACGAATTGAATTATTTCAAGTTCCACGGCAATTTCAGGCGTTGATTTAGGAGGAATTATTACGATATCGGTTATTATAGTGGCGGCGGGCAGCTCCACGAGAATGAACGGCGTAAACAAGCAGCTGGAGAAGATCGGCGATACGCCGGTGTTCGTTATGAGCGCGCTGAAGTTTGAACGCTCGAAAATGGTGAATGAGATCATAATTGCCGCGCCCGCAGACGAGGTCTCACGGTTCGAAAAGTTGGCTCGGAATTTCGGAATTACCAAACTTTCAGCAGTGACTGCGGGCGGTGAAACGCGCGCGCAGTCTGTACGGAACGCTCTGAAGCGTGTATCTCCGAAAGCCGATTACATAGCCATCCACGACGGCGCACGTCCGCTGATTGAAACGGAAGAGATAGAACGTGTTTTCGCGGACGCGGAGAAGTACAACGCCGCGATAGCTGCCATTCCCGCTACCGATACGGTAAAGGTTGCCGCCGGCAACGGATTTATTGAGGAAACTCCGCAGCGCGGAAAGCTATATTACGCGCAGACGCCGCAGGTCTTTAAAAAATCGCTCTATATGTCCTGCCTTGAAAAGCTCGGCACACGGGCGGACGAGGTCACTGACGACAGCAGCATACTGGAGCGCTGCGGCGAATATGTTAAAATAACGGAGATAAGATGCTGCAATATGAAGATAACGCGCTCCGACGATCTTGCCGCGGCAGAGGCTATCTACTCCAACAGAAGAATGGTGAATATGATATGAGGATAGGTCACGGTTACGACGTTCACAGGCTCGTTCCCGAAAGGCGGCTTGTGTTGTGCGGTGAAGTGATGTCGTATGAACAAGGGCTGCTCGGACATTCCGATGCGGATGTCGCTGTCCACGCGCTTATGGATGCAATCTTGGGAGCGCTGGCACTCGGCGATATCGGACATTTGTTCCCCGACAGCGACCCGAAGTACAAGGGCGCGGACAGCATGAAGCTTCTCGCCAAGGTCATCGGGATAATGTGCGGAAATGGATATGCTCTTGGAAACGCGGATATCACGATCATCGCCGAAAAGCCGAAGCTCGCGCCGTACATCGAAAAAATGCGCGTAAATCTTGCAAACGCTTTTAACTGCGATATCTCGCGGATATCAGTCAAGGCTACCACCGAGGAGGGACTCGGGCTTGGCATCGCGGGAATCGGAGCTAACGCGGTGGTTCTGTTGGATGAAATTGAAAAATAACGCTGTATATAAAATTAACCTCGGTATGCCATGATGCATTACCGAGGTCTGTTTTTATCATTTTGTAAGTCATGACCGTTATTGCCTCAGAATTGGACTAGCGCCGTATAATTCTGTTTGCATAGACGCGCTTTTCTGCAGGGTTTTCAAGATAATCAAGGGCGATCTTGCATAAGTAAGATTGATAAAACGCGGCAGCCTGCTGCGCTGCCGCGTCTATGATTTTAATCCGGAAGTACATAGTCCGATATGCCCGCGATATTCGCGATGATACCGCAGTTCGTCTCAACGGGTCTGGAATATGTTAGGGTAACATTGTCCAGCGTAAGCTCGACCTTTACATAGTCCTTATCTCCGAAATACTCCGACAGGTCGAGCTCGTCGGGGTTATTGAGCCGTACCTGCGGCAGCTCGGTATGGTAGTAAAGCTTAGTGCCGTCCGCGGATTCAAAGCAGCCGTCAAGTTCACGCGCCGAATAGCCGTCGTCTCCCGGGAACAATATCGGCAGTGATTTTGTTCCGTTCAGCGGGATACATGAAAGCTCACCGTTCTTATTCCGCGTAAGATAAGCTTCGAGCCTGACCTGACCGTCAAAGGCGACATGGCTTATTTGTAACTTCTGCGCCATCGGCAGCTCCTCGTATTCGCCATACCCGGGGGCGTGCTCCCCGGTGCGGGAGAATACCGTCATCGCGTAGCTTACGACGAGACTTCCAAAGCTCTCCCCGACGTTGTAACGGTGATATCTGTGCATACCGACGCTCACATCGGCAAACTTACCCGTATCATCATCAAAGCCGTACGGATTGTCAATGCTGTTGTAATTTTCGCCCGACGGATCGCTGAGATAGCACATTCCCTCACACCAGATCTGATACCAGTTGTCGGCGGTAAGGTTGTCGATATGGATATTGTTCATATAGTCATCTACTATATCGTCAACGTCGTCGAAAAGTATCTGCTCTCCGTCAAGCCCGACCAGATCAAACGGCAGCGAGCCTTCGGGGCGTTCTCCGGAATAATCCCTTATCTCCTCGATATTCGCAACGATATAGTCATTGGTTTGGGTGGAGTAGGTAAGACAATCCATACGAATATCGGATATCTTCATCGTTACCGCTGCGTAATCCTTGTCGCCCACAACGTTTACGAGCCAGATATCGTTATCGTTTTCAAGGAAAAATGTCGGATATTCACTGCGGTACTTGAACTCTCCGGAAAGATATTCGCCGATATACACCTTGCTTACATAGCCCTCTCCGTCCGCAATGGGCGACATTATGGGGAGAGTACATTCGTTCGGCATAGGAATACACCGAAACGAATTATTTCTGGTATTCGCGCTGATCTCGCGGATAATATAAGCGTTGATAGTAACCTCGCCCTCAAACTCGACTATGCACTCCCAAAGCTTTCCTTCCGCCTCGGAGTTCTTATGGAATATCGTCGTAGCCGACTTTACGGTAAGACCGCCGTATTTGTCGCCGACATTATAGCGCTTGTAGTTATTATTCTCAATAGTCGTGCCGCTGTCCTTCCCGAACAGCTCATTATTATCGGGAGAGAACTCCACGCTTGTATAGTTGCGTCCCTGTGACGGGGCGAGGTAGGTAAATCCGTCACAACGAATACTTTCCCAGTTGTCGGGGTCGAAGTTCTCTGCCGCGACCGCCTTGCCGTCGGGCAGTGTAACGCCCAATACATCGCCGTACTTTATCTGCACAAGGTCGGGACCGTGCAGCTTGATCGGCATATCGCTGTCCGCGGAGAGAGGTTCGCTCCCCGTGCTTGACGTTCCCGACACTCCCGCCGAGACGAGTACGCTGTCGGGCGTGGTGATGTTATCATTTGGCAATTGGTTCACGCGGATATACACCGCGAGGCAAGCTGCCGAGATCAGCGCCGCAAACGCAGCAATTACGCCGAATATCTTCGTCTTTGACGTTTTTGACACGCTTTCGTAAATGACCATGGCGTCGGCTTCGGGCTCGGTATCGTTCCATGCGTCGGTCACGTATTTTGTATCGATGTCGTTTATAGCGTTGAACAGATCATCCGTTTTCATTTAAAAGCCTCTTTTCTGCAAATATTTGACCAGCTTCTGCCTCGTTCTGAACAGCTCCACGGCAAGGCGGTTCTCGGTCATTCCGACGCGCGCGGCGAGATCGGACAGGTTCATACAGTACCAGTACCGCAGCACAAAGATGTCGCGCTTGTTGGTCGGGAGCTTTCCGAGGAACGTATTCACCGCGTTGAGCAGTTCCTTGTTTTCGTAATTGCGTTCCACGTTATCGCTGCCGGATATGGTCTCGTCAAGCTCCAAGTAAATTTTCGCTATCTTGCCGCCGCGTTTTTTGGTGTGCGCTTGTCTGTATCGGTTCAGCGATATGTTTTTAACTATCTTCGCCAGATATCCCGCCAGATTTTCGGGAGAAGCGGGAGGGATATTTTCCCATGCTTGAAAAAGCGCGTCATTCACGCACTCCTCCGCATCCTGAAAATCGCCGAGAACATTCATCGCGACAGCCGATATGTACCTTCCGTACTTTGAGTTCACCGCCGATAGCGCGGTCTCGTCGCGTTCAAAGAACAGCGCGATTATCTCGCCGTCCGTCCGCCGCCACGAAAAGTTCGGCGCGTCGTCAAATTCCGCTGCCGACGGATCAATATATTCCTCGTTCAAAACGCTCACCTCCTGTTTCACTTATAAAGACACGTTTTTTGCAAAAATATTACAGTTTTTTCAAAAAATTTTCGTGCCGTGTTGTTATGCGGCACGAAAATATATTATAATGTATATCAGCTCTTGATCTCAAAATTATTTGTAGGAAGCTCGGTCTGTACCTCACGGAAGCTTCCGAGACTTTCTACGCCCAGAACATACCAGTCCATTGACATTATCTGCGCGTCGGTCATGGTCTCTGCCTGCATATATTTAATGTTACCCGTGGTATCCTTGATCTCGCCGTCGAATACGAGCGCGTCGCCGCTTACGAGCTTTGGAACGAGCGTGTCAATAAGCTTCTGGCTTTCGGGATCCGCAGCGGAGAGCGCCTCGGAGACGGCTATGATACCGTTGCTCATAGTTCCCATATAGCCGTCGGGCATCCATGTGTCAAGCTGCATCTGCTTGAACTGCGCCAGAAAATAGCTGTCGCGGCGGCTGCAGAAGTACATCAGCATATTCGGATACTTGTCCTCTTCGCCCTTGTAATCTAGACTGCCAATATACTTGATACCCTTTTGCTCGCAGTATTCGATAGAATGGGGCGATTCGGTGTAGCAGATGATAACATCGCTACCTTGTTTAATCAGCTCGTCGATAGCATTCTCAATCTCGCTGTCGTGCGTCGCGGTCGCAGAATACAGCGTCGCGTCACTGAACACCAGCTGCATTCCGCGTGCCGAAGCGTTAATCACCGCGGTCGGGCACAGCATATCGGTATCGGCAACGATGCCTATCTTCTGCACATCGGAATTGAATGCCGCCACCATGCCGGCCACAAAAGCACCCTGATACGGCGCTTCGGTATAGGAGCTTACATTTGCGGGACTGCTCAGCGAACCGAAGTTGATGAAGTTTATGTTCATGTATTTATTGGAGACCGAATCCAACATATTCGCAAAAATCGCGTTTCCAGAGACGATTTCCGTGCAGCCTCCGTCAGAGACGAGCGCTTTTACCGCCTTCTCAAAGTCGGTAATGCTTACATTATCTATATAGCAGGTCTCCATACCGCTGCGGTTTGAGGCCTTGAAGCGCTGCAAGCTCATCTGTCCCGAGAAACCGTTTTTGTCCACGCTGTCATGGAAAATATATCCAACCTTGTGCGGGGTTTCCTCGATCCCCGAAGTCATCGACGACTCGGATGAGCTTTCCTCGACTTCTCTGTTACAGCCCGCAAGCCCTATCGTCATACACAGGGCAAGTAATACCGCTGCCCGCTTTAACCATTTTGAAGTCATACTTAAATAACCTCCCGTTGATTTTCTGCGCAATTCTACAAAATGTATTGAAAATAAGGAATTTTATCCCCTAAGAATTACGTCTTCTACATTATAACATATTTCAAAAAAAAAATCATCACTTTTTTGAAATATTTCATACTTTATCTTTATTTTTTTTTAGATTTATGTTATAATGAAGTGGGCAGTACTTTTCTTGAAAAAAATTATATTGCAATTCGTTATATTGTTTGATGATTTGTCGAAAAGTATTGAAAATGCGATTACAAATGACGTGAAAGGGAAAAAAATGAAATTATGTAAAATATTGTGCACGGGCACGGCGGTCATTCTGGCGGGTGCGCTTGGAGGCTGTTCAATGAAATTCGGTACTAAGTCGGAGCCAAACCCCGATGCGGTGATCGCCGAGCCGACGAACGGCGGCGATGACAGTATGAAGATAGTCTACGAGGACTTCAAGAAAGAATATGATTATGCGCTCAAGGGCGCGGGCGTGGAGGACGATACCGACGAAAGCATTGCCGACAGCTGCAAGACACAGCGCAATACGATCATCACATACCTTATAAATGAACGTATCATTATGAAGAAAGCGTCTGAGATGGGTCTTTCCACACTTACCGAGGAGGAAATGAACGCTGTTGAGGAGGAATACAACAGCAATATCGAGGAGCAGATAGAGGCATTTGGAAAAGACGCGGACTACGGCACCGCAGATAGCGGAACGATATCCGACGAGGAAAGACGCGAGCGCGGAAACAAGGAGTTCGACGCATACCTTGCCGACTGCGGTCTGACAAGAGAGGATCTGCTCACGTGGGGAGTAAGCTCAGCGATAACGCAAAAGCTCAGAGACGAGATTGGGAAAAATGTAGATTATTCCGCCGCCGAGGAGGCGTTCCTCGGTTATGAAGAACAAATAAAGCAGGTTTATAACGATGACATTTCGCAGTACCAGCAAAGCAGCTTTACTTCCGTGTGGGTGCCCGAGGGTTCGCGTATGATAAAACATATCCTGCTCGGCTTCGACGAGGACACCCAGGACGAGATCACCGCCAATCGTCAAAAGGGCGACGACGAAGCTGCGGATAAGCTCCGCGAGGAAAAGGCTGCCGAGCTTCAGGACAAGGTTGACGAAGTACAGAAAAAGCTTGACAATGGCGAGGATTTTCAGAAAATCATGCTGGAGTACTCAAACGATTCGGCAGCCTCCTCCGTGAACCCCGACGGATACCTGGTCATTCCTAACGGCACCACCTATAAGAAAGAGTTTCAGGAGGCGGCGTTCGTTCCCAAGAAAATCGGCGACAGAACGATCTGTGTTACCGATTTCGGCGTACACATTATGATATACGCCGCCGACGCAAAGGTAAGCGATGAGCAGAAAAAATCGTTTACCGACTACCTATACGAACAGCTTAAAAATACCGAGTTCAACAAGAAAATGGATGAATGGAATTCCGAATACGATTACAAGATAGATTATAAAGCGTTAAGACTTGACGATCCCGCGGATAGCTCAAGTAATTGATATTCTGGCAATTCTGCGGAGCGGCGGATAATTTTACGGGAACGGAGAACATATGAACACACCGATTTGCAACTTTTTGGAACGATACACCGGAGAGAACAGGCTCAGACTGCATATGCCGGGACATAAGGGTGAGTTTCCGCATGACATCACGGAGGTGTTCGGCGCGGACAGCTTATATCAGTCCGATCTTTCGGGAGGGATAATCGGAACGAGCGAGGCTCTTGCTGCGAGCGTTTTCGGTGCAAAAAAGACCTGCTATTCCTGCGGAGGCAGTACCCTTGCGATACAAGCGGGTCTGGCGGTGCTGAAGTCACAGGGTTGCAATACCATTGCCGCGTCACGGTATTCACACAGGGCTCTGGCTTCGGCGGCGGCTCTGCTGAAAATGAATGTAAAATGGTTGTATCCGCGGGAGTATATGACCGCGGACGTTACCTATAACTCCGAGACGGTGAGCGGCGCAGACGCGCTGTTCATCACGAATATCGACTATTACGGCGGTACATGGAAGTTCATCAACCCGAAAATGCCCGTACTTATCGACAACGCCCACGGAGCATACTTAAAATTTGTGGATAAGAACATATTTGGCACGGAATATCTCCACCCCCTGGATCTGGGTTTTCCGCTTATATGCGCAGAATCGGCTCACAAAACGCTTCCCGTGATAACCGGCAGCGCCTATCTGCATTTTTCGGACAGCGCTGACGCGCCGCGCGCAAAGGAAATGATGGCGATGTTTGGTTCGTCAAGCCCTTCGTATCTGATACTGGAAAGCCTTGACCGCTTCAACTCCATGATAGCTGAGAACGTTCAGATGGTCAACAACGCCTGCGAGGCGGTCGCGCTGCTCAAGGAAAAGCTTGAAAGCTCGGGGATACCGATGAGAAAAAGCGATCCGCTGCGCATCACCATAAACGCGCGCGAATGCGGAATGAGCGGCTTTGAATTTGCCCGCGGGCTTCGCGCAAACGGTGTGGAGTGTGAAATGGCGGACGAGAATTATGTCGTGCTGATGTTCTCGGCGATCACCTCAATGGAAGACTGCGAGCGTGCGGAAATGGCGGTGATGTTCGTGCCTATGGGTATTCCGCAGCCGCTCGTGAAGTTCCCCGCGATACAGCCCGCGGTCGATATGCCGATGTGGGAGGCTATGTTCAAGCCGCAGCGGATAGTTTCCGTCGAGCGTGCGAGCGGCGAGGTATGCGGAGCACTGAAGTCACCGTGTCCTCCGGGAGTGCCGCTGATATTCCCGGGAGAGATCATTGATCATAATGTTGTTGAAGCGCTGAAAATGCACGGTGTGAAAACGGTTTCCGTGCTTACAAAATCGGGTGTATAAATGGTTAAGACAAAAGGGAGCAGAAAGATTGCCGTTCAAGGCAGACGTTATGTCTGGTATGTTCTCGGAAAAGACTCCGACCGCAGCGGCAATTATTGGGAGTGTGTTTTATCGAATGACTGGAGTACGCCGTTTCTGCATATCGTTTCTGAAGACAAACAGTTGATTTTAGCAATACCGTTGAATGCTCCAAAACCGTATGCCTTGAGCAAGGGGCGCGAATTTCAAAGCAAACCGACGGGCGGCAGCGAGAAACGGTATTTTTTGTCGTTGAACCTACCCTAGAGCGTTACTCCGCGGTTTGTTGCGGAGGTCATTAAGTGGGCGGATGGTGCGGACATTCCTTTCTGACAAGATGACGTGCAACGGGACGTGAGCATTCCGCTGTCGCAAGCCGAATGTGGCACAGTCCCGAACGGCGCTGAAAAGCGCTTTGTGAAACGGTCTCCTCTGCTATCGCACCGCGGGGAACGGAGTACGCGAACAGCCGCAGTCCGCGCCGCATGGATAGCTTTACGGTACGTTTCCCAACGGTTAAGCCCGAGCGGCTCATACATACAAGGCTGACCATAACGGCATACATACTAACGATCAATCCGCAGTACAGTGCCGTTTTCAGCAACATTGCCGAACGCAGGCGTTCCGAAATATATACGAGTACGAGCGCTGCCGAAAGACCGACCGACCACCAGAACGGCACGGCGCAGAAACCGAAAAAAGACGATCTCGGCGGCTTGATACGGAGGGAGCTGTCAATGGGAATGTCACACAGAGTGCGAATCAACTTCGCGGATTTTGCTTTTGATACTGCCGGATATATCATCACGCCGCGGAGGAAGACGGGTGCGCGTTTAGCAAGTATCGCCGAAAGCGGACTTACCGATACCGCGGCGGCGGAATTGAGTACAAGCGTGTGCTCATATAATGTTATTACGCCGCTTTGTACGCGCAGCAGATTCCCGTTACGTGCGGAGCGCAAGTTGGCGAGCCGCAGGAGCTTTCTCGCGAACGCAAGCGACCACGCCGCCAGCACGAACACCGCAAGCACGGCTGCTATCTTCGGGACGGCGATATGCAGAACCGAGAGCGCGTTGGTGAGCGTTTCGGCAGTGTCGGATATTGCGGAGATCACTCCGTCAAAGTACTCGCCGCCGAAGAGCTTGCTAAGTCTGCGTAAAAATGCCGCAAGCAAGGCGATACCGCCAAGTGCGCGGGTATCGGCAAACGCGCCGAACATCACATCTAAAAAGCGCGGTTTTAACGGAACAGAGCGTATTTCGTGCAAAAACGGCAGCGGCTCATTTTTGTGCAGATAAAACGTTAACTTTCCGCGAACGGTGAAAACGGTGATCTTCTTTGCGCCGAATATCCGCATAATGAGCGAACGCTCAACTGTCACGCGGACGACGGCGCTCAGCGGCATTACACTAAAACAGCGCAGTATAATGCCTTTTCTTTGATAAATGTATTTTTCCGTAAAATCGAGCTTCACAAAAATTTTTCGGAGAAAAAAATATAAAAGCAAATTCATAACTATCCTTTGGAATGAGAGGTAATTTCAATGACAACAGGTTGTATAATTCTGGCGGGCGGCGCGGGCAAGCGCATGAAGTCAGAGCGCCCCAAGGTTCTGTGCGAGGTTCTTAAAAAACCTATGCTGGACTGGGTGATGGATACGGCGGAAAGATTCGGGTTTGATGAGACCGCGGTCATTACGGGATATAAAAAAGAGCTTACCGAGGAGTGCGTCACCAAGCGCGGCGGTATTATCTACACCTATTTTCAGCCGGAACAGAAAGGCACAGGTGACGCGGTCAAGCAGGCAACTGAGTTTATCGAGGCTGCCGAGTATATCTGTGTACTGAACGGCGACGCGCCGTTTATCGATGAGGAGACGCTGGAAAAGTCGCTGGAGCTGCATAAAAGCGCAAAAGCCGCTGTTACCGTCATCACCGCCGAGATAGACGATCCGACGGGTTACGGCAGAATTATCCGCGACAGTAACGGCAGGTTTACTTCTATCCGCGAACAAAAGGATTGTTCCCCCGAGGAGGCGGAAATATGCGAGGTCAACTCGGGTGCGTACTGGTTCAACTCGGACGCACTGCTGAGGGCGCTGCCGCATCTTAAAAACAGCAACGCCTCGGGCGAGTTTTACCTTACCGACTGCGTGGAGATAATCGGCGGTGCGCAGGCGTATAAGAGCGAAAATCCCGATATCGTGCTCGGCGCTAATACTCGTCGTAGTCTCATGGAGCTTAACGAAAAGGCTCGTATCCGCGTAATCGAAAAACTGCTCAATGATGGCGTGAGCTTTCTTTCGACGGATGGTGTCGTTATCGGCTCGGACGTGAAAATCGGCTGCGATACCACGGTGCTGCCGAATACCATGATACTCGGAAAGACCGTTATCGGAAAGTGCTGCGAGATAGGCGCTAATTCTCATATTGAGGACTGCATGGTCGGCGATAATGTTGTATTAAATAATGTACAGGCGTATTCTTCAACGGTCGAGGATAATGTCAAGATCGGTCCGTTCACGCAGCTCCGTCCCGGTACGGTTATCCGCAAGGGCGTGAAGATAGGCGATTTTGTGGAGGTCAAGAACAGCGATATCGGCGAAAATACGTCTATCGCGCATCTTACATATATCGGCGACAGCGACGTGGGGCGCGGTGTCAATTTCGGCTGCGGCTGTGTTACCGCGAATTACGACGGTGTGAACAAGTTCCGCACGGAGATCGGCTCGTATGCGTTTATCGGCTGCAACACCAATCTTATAGCACCCGTGAAGATAGGCGAGAACGCGACCACCGCCGCGGGCTCGACTATCACAAGCGAGGTGCCGCCGAATTCTCTGGCACTTGAGCGCAGTCAGACTAAGATAATCGAAAATTGGGAGAAGAATTTCAAGAGGAAGAAAAAATAAACGGTTACGGGGGCAAAACATCATGAATGCTTTAATTGTTGTTGATTATCAGAATGATTTTGTGAACGGCTCGCTCGGATTTGCGGGTGCGGAGCTGCTTGAGCCGATAATCGTCGGGAAAATTGAGGAATATCGGAAAAAGGGCGGGCGAATAATATTTACGTTCGATACTCACGGTGAGGATTATCTTGAGACCGCCGAAGGCAGAATGCTCTCCGTCAAGCACTGCATTGACGGCACGGACGGGCACAAACTGTACGGAAAGGTCGCGGAGTGCCTGTGGGAGGACGATATCGTTATCACAAAGGGAACGTTCGGTTCGCTGGAGTTGGCTAATCTCCTGAAGAATATGAAGTTTGAGGAAGTGGAACTGTGCGGTTTGGTAACGGATATCTGCGTGGTATCGAACGCCATTATTGCGAAAGCTGCGCTCTCCGAGAGCCGCGTTATCGTGGACAGCAAGGCATGTGCATCGTTCGACAGCGAAAAGCATAAGGCGGCGCTGGAGGTTATGAAGAGCGTGCAGATCGACGTGATCTAAGGAGCGAAAAATGACGGACGGGACATTCAAGACATGGGAAATGCTCGCGGTCGGCTTAGGCGGCGCGATGTCGTTTATATCCTTGCTTATCGTGGATCTGGGCGGGGAGCCGGATTTCAAGTGGATATTGATCTCCCTCATGACGGGAGCGTTGGTGTTTTTCGCGAAGCCCGTCTGGCTTCTTGGAAACTGGAAAGAGATACGCACATGGGAGCGCACAACGGCGTTTATTCGTCAAAGCTACACCACGGGGTGGGGCAGAGGTAAAAGATATAATATTTATATCGAATTTTTCTCGAAGGATGGGAATTTGCACCACAAAACGTTGAAGGGCTTTTACTCGGAATACTTTAAGGTTGGCGACAAAAAAGATATAATGTTCGCGAAAGAGTATATGGACGCGCTTATTTTCGTGCCGCAGGCGTTTCGGCAGGCGGTCGTGCATACGGATATTGGGCGTGCTGCTCGAGAGCTCTGCGGTGTTGTGTCTGATAGTGCTTTGACGATAATAGGCGGCGTGTAAAAGGAGGGACGTTATGCATTGTGATTACCGCAACTCGATGTGGTACGGCATTGCGGCGGGTATCGGAGAGATCGCACTGTTTTATTTTCTCGAGTTTTTTACGCCGCTGGATTTTTCCGAGTGGGCGCATATTACCGTTATGTTCGCGGTATTTCCATGTATGCTCCTGCCTGTTCCCGTTCGTGCCGCGTTGCTGAAGCTGAAAAGGTCGGGAGCGGCTGTTGTGGCAGAGGTTTTATCATCAAAAATAGAGAAAGAGTGTTACAACGACAGAAAGAGCCAAATGCATATAAGTACGATACGTTTTGCGCTTGACGGTAAGACGTTTATCAAAAAGATGTACAACTTCACGATATTCCGAGGTTGGACGCGCGTGGGCGAAAGATTTAATCTGCTCGTCGATCCCGACAATACCGATAATTATTTGGTTATTCCGAGGGGGCGCGTTTTCATTATTATGAATGCGGCATTCGGAACGATCTTTCAGGCGTCTTTTATCGCGGCGATAGCGTCGGGGTGCGTTATCGGCAAGTAATTTCCCGAAAGGAAGATAAACTATGAATTCACAAAATTACACTATGCTGTGCGACTTCTATCAGCTCACCATGGGCAACGGCTACTTCAAAACAAAGCACGCGAGGAGGACGGCTTATTTCGATCTGTTCTTCCGCCGCGTTCCCGATAACGGCGGCTACGCGATCTGCGCGGGACTGGAGCAGGTGATCGGGTATATTGAAAATCTGCATTTCTCGGGCGAGGACATTGATTTTCTGCGCTCCAAGGGGATATTTTCGGAGGAGTTTCTGGAATATCTGCGCGGATTTAAATTCGAGGGCGACATTTTCGCTGTTCCCGAGGGCACTCCCGTTTTCCCGAACGAGCCGCTTATCACGGTGCGTGCGCCGTCAATTCAAGCGCAGCTTGTGGAAACTATGCTGCTGCTTCTGGTAAATCATCAGTCGCTTATCGCGACCAAGGCGAGCCGTATAGTCCGCGCGGCAAAGGGGCGGGCGATCTCGGAATTCGGCTCGCGGAGAGCGCAGGGTGCGGCGGGGGCTATTCTCGGCGCGAGAGCCGCGTATATCGGCGGCTGTACGGGTACCGCCTGCGTTATCGCGGACGAGCTGTACGGCGTTCCCGCAACGGGAACTATGGCGCACAGCTGGGTGCAGATGTTTGACAGCGAGCTTGAGGCGTTCGAGGAATACTGCCGCGTTTACCCGAACGGCGCGGTGCTGCTGGTGGATACGTACAACGTTCTTAAATCGGGCGTTCCCAACGCGATAAAGGCATTTGACAATATTCTTAAACCGCGCGGCGCGAGACCCGTGGGAATACGTTTGGATTCGGGAGATATCGCGTATCTGTCGATTGAGGCGCGGAAAATGCTGGACGCGGCGGGTTATCCCGACTGTAAGATCGTCGCTTCCAATTCGCTTGACGAGCATATAATTACCGATCTGATAAACCAAGGCGCTAAGGTGGACCTGTTCGGCGTGGGTGAGCGGCTTATCACCGCAAGCTCCGAGCCTGTGTTTGGCGGAGTTTACAAGCTCTGCGCTACCGAGGAGGAAGGAGTAATAACCCCGAAGATCAAGATCAGCGAGAACGTGGTGAAGATCACAAATCCGCACTACAAAAAGCTGTACAGGATATTCGACAACAAGACAGGCAAGGCGGCTGCCGATCTGATATGCGTTCACGATGAGAGGATAGACGAGACCAAGCCGCTGGAGCTGTTCGATCCCGACTTCACATGGAAACGCAAGACTGTGACCGGCTTCACGGCAAAGGAGCTCCAAGTCCCCGTATTCCTGAACGGCAAATGCGTGTATAAGTCGCCGTCTATCGGGAACATCAGAGAATACTGCGCAGAGCAGCTTGGAACGCTTTGGGAATCGGTGCTGCGGTTTGAAAATCCGCACACCTATTACGTCGACCTGTCTCAAAGGCTTTGGGATATCAAGCAGAAATTACTTTCCGACAAGGGGGATATATGACTCGGGATAATATCGAAGCACAGTGCCTGAGAATAAGCGCGAACTACGAATCCACGGGATATTGCAGATTTGTGCGTGGCGGCGGAGTGCTGTGCTTTATAGACACCTCGCAGGCGCGGAACGGCACTCGCGGTATCGCTTTCAAGAGGGATGCAATGATAGTTTGTCTTGGCGGGAACGAGCCGCGCGAGATCGCTTTTTCAAGCATAAAGGACGTTCATATCATCAGCAGCTTTGAGGACTTTTACGCCGATGAGCTGCTGATAACCTGTGATGACTGCGAGGTAAGGATAAGCGATTATTCACTAGACAAATCAGAGTTGAAACGCTTTATCGAGGAGCTTGCCGTCGAAAGCGAAAAGGCTCTCGAGCACAGAGCACAGGCGGAGGAGTACGCAAAGATAATTGCCGAGCGGCTTGCGCAAAGTACTTTGAGAGAGGAACGGGCGTCCTATTCGGATACGTTCGTTCCGCCGCCGGAAAAGCCGCATTTTCCGAATCCGGAGGTCATAACCGATACCGAGATCTCGGAGACGGGAGTTGTTGAAGAAACGGACGATTTTATTCCCGAGGACGGAGAGCCCGTTATTCACGAAACTACCGTTGAGATACTAAGTGAAAAAGTCTTGACCGTTCCCGAGGATTACGATCCCGTGCCTATTCCCGAGGAGAAGATCGACTGGATAAGCGGCAGCTTTTATACGAAAAGAACGGTCGTTCCCGAGGATACCCATGTGATCACCGTACCGACGATTATCGCTGAGGAAGAGAACGTTGCCCCGGTGGAGCGCGCGGAGACGGAGACGACCGTTGCTCCCAATGACGCGGAAGAGTCGCCCGAACTGATAATACTGTACTCGCGAGGCGATGAGGAAAGTCCCCTGCCAAAGCCCGAATGGCTGGAGGTTGTGGAAGAGATCGAGGAAACCAAGTCCGATAACAATACCTCGAACTACAATGACGGCGATGCTATGGCGCAGATACAGAATATGTCACGCGAGGAAACGTTATCATACCTTGCTGAGTCGCTGAACGAAATAAACGGAATAAATGATGGCGAACAATTCGACTATGATACCGCGGAAAGCCCTGACAAGCCGCCGGAGACGGATGAATTGCAACCCGACATCGGTGCGAATCTGAAAACTATCAGCGAGATATCCGCGCCTCCCGAAGATGCTGTTGATGACGGCAAGCTGACTGTTGAGCCGATCTGGGGCGATATCTACATAAAGGCAAGCCGCAATTTGCGCGAGCTTATTGAGGACGGGCGGTTGTCCATGGAGCAGATCGAAACGGAGCTTAAGGACAAGCTGTTAAGCTCCGCGAGAGCATTCGCCGAAATAACTGCGGAGGAAGCTAAGGTGCCAAAGGTGCTTATGCCGAGGATTACGGAGCTGAAGTCCGCCGCCGGCGATTTTGACGAATACTTCAAGTCGGGCGAGGACATCGGGGTTAGGGCAATGTTTTTTATGATGTATCAGATGCTGTCATATGCCGACAGAATAGCGGAAACTCCCGAAACAAAGGAGAGACTGAACGACTTTTTCAGGCGGTTCGGTCCCGCGGGAATAACGCTTTCGATGCTGGATATGCGTGTGTGACGGGGTGAGTGTTATGGTCAATAATAAAACGCTGCTGCTTATCGCCTGTCTTGTATGGTCGGCAGCGGGGATAAATATTTTACGTATCGGTATCATTGAATACCCTCTGTATTTGTCGGCGGTGAATTTTTTGCTCTCTGCGGTCGTGTTTGCCGTATTTCAATTTTTTATTTTCGGCAGACTGGTTAAAAAGCACACAAAGAGAATTGACGGATACGGAGAGCAAAAACAGCTTTTTATTAAGTTCTTCGACGTGAAATCCTTTATAATAATGGCTGTAATGATGACGGGCGGTATTCTTTTGAGATCGCTGAAGCTCGCACCGGCGGTGTTTATCGCGGTCTTTTACACGGGACTGGGAGCAGCGCTGCTGCTTGCCGGAATACTTTTCGGAAAAAATTTTGTTATCCGCAAATTCAAAAAAAACAAATCCGATCAATAATATTTTCCGATCGGGAATATTAAGAATAAAGAAAGGAATAAATACTTATGGCACATGAACTGGTATTGGTGATCGACTTCGGAGGGCAGTACAATCAGCTAATCGCGCGGCGCGTTCGCGAACACAAAATATACTGCGAGGTGATATCCTACAAAACGCCTGTCGAGGAGATACGCGCTAAAAATCCTAAGGGCATCATCTTTACGGGAGGTCCGAATTCCGTGTATCTGGATACCTCGCCGCGCATGGGCAAGGAGATTTTCGAGCTGGGCGTGCCTATTCTGGGCATTTGCTACGGCGCGCAATTCCTTGTGTTGGGACTTGGCGGTACCGTTACCGAGGCTAACGAAAACGCTGTTGCCGAGTTCGGAAGAACGGACTGCAAATTTGATAACAGCTCGCCGCTGTTCAGCGGATTAAAGGAAAACTCGGTTGTCTGGATGAGCCATAATGACCACATAGAAACACTTCCCGAAGGCTTTCGCTCGATTTGTCACAGTGATAAGTGTCCGTATGGGGCGATTGAAAATCCCGGAAAAAAATTCTATGGTACACAATTCCACCCGGAGGTTAACCACACCGAACAGGGCTTTGATATGCTTGGCAACTTTCTGTACAAGGTCTGCGGCTGCGTGGGCGACTGGACAATGGAGGAGTACGCGCAGACCGCAATTCGCGAGATACGTGAAAAAGTTGGAGACGGCAAGGCGCTGTTGGCGCTGTCGGGAGGTGTAGACAGCTCTGTCGCGTGCAAGCTGCTGGCTAAGGCTATTGGCAGTCAGTTAACCTGTATTTTTGTCGATCACGGCTTAATGCGTAAGAATGAGGGTGACGAAGTAGAAGCGGCATTCGCGAACAGCGGCGTGAATTTCGTGCGCGTGAATGCGGGAGAGCGTTTTCTCGGTAAGCTTGCGGGAGTTGACGAACCAGAGCGCAAGCGTAAAATCATCGGCGAGGAATTTATTCGTGTATTTGAGGAAGAGGCTCAGAAGATAGGAAAAGTAGACTTCCTTGTTCAGGGAACGATCTACCCCGATGTTATAGAGTCGGGTCTTGGTGACGCTGCTGTTATAAAGTCTCACCATAATGTTGGTGGACTTCCTGACTATGTTGACTTCAAGGAGATCATTGAACCGCTGCGCCTGCTGTTCAAGGACGAGGTTCGCGCACTTGGCACTACTCTCGGATTGGACGAAAAGCTTGTGTGGCGGCAGCCGTTCCCGGGTCCCGGATTAGCAATACGTATTATCGGAGATATCACTCCCGAAAAGGTTGCAACACTTCAGGACGCAGACGCTATATTCCGAGAGGAGATCGCAAATGCGAGACTTGATCGTTCTATTAACCAATACTTTGCGGTGCTCACGAATATGCGTTCCGTCGGTGTAATGGGCGACGGCAGGACTTACGACTACACTCTCGCGCTCCGCGGCGTCACTACCTCCGACTTCATGACCGCCGACTTCTCCAGAATACCTTATGACGTGTTGGAAAAGGTGTCTGTGCGAATAGTTAATGAGGTCAATAATATCAATCGCATCGTGTATGATATAACCTCTAAGCCACCGGCTACTATTGAGTGGGAGTAAGTAGAATTTATCCTATGCCGCATAACAAAGCCATTTGCGGGCATCTAAACCTTGATTTGATAGCATATTGATAGCACCCTTGAACCCGCGTTTGTTGCAGGTTTAGCGGGTGGCTTGCGGGTATATCCATATAAAAATAGGCATTATCGACTTTTCGGTCGGTAATGCCTTTTCTTATTTTTTGGGTTTTCCGCGCTCCTTCATCAGCTCGTCGGTGAGCGCGTCGTTATACTAATATCTAATCATCCTATAGACAAAATCCACCTTCTCCCGGTAATACT
>CAJUMS010000032.1 GCA_910587465.1 uncultured Oscillospiraceae bacterium | reverse complement strand
CGAGATTCGAGTGAGTGACTGGAGTTCAGACGTGTGCTCTTCCGATCTTACCGAAAACCCGTATTTTTATGTTTACAACGCCATTCTATCGCGCAGTACGGTGTTTGAGTTCAAGCCCGTGATGCCCGACGAAATGGAAAAAGCGGTGCGCCGCGGCTTTGCCGAGATAGGCAGGGAAAACGGCACCGAATACGATATCTCCGACGAAGCCGTGCAATATATCTGTCACGGTGTAGGCGGCGACGTCCGCAAGTGCTTGAATACGGTAGAGCTGTGCGCTCTCTCGGCAAAGGACGGCAGGGTAGATCTTGACGTTGCGCGGGAGCTTACCCAGCGCAGCAATATGCGCTACGACCGTGACGGCGATCAGCATTACGATCTGCTGTCAGCGCTCCAGAAGTCGATTCGCGGCTCGGATGAGAACGCAGCGCTGCACTACGCAGCTCGGCTTATCGACGCGGGCGATATCATTTCGCTGTCAAGGCGGCTGCTTGTTATAGCGGCGGAGGATATAGGACTTGCTTATCCGCAGGCTATCCCAATAGTCAAGGCGTTTGTTGACAGCGCAATGCAGCTCGGACTTCCCGAGGCACGTATTCCGCTCGGCGACGCGATAGTCCTGCTCGCGACCTCGCCTAAGTCAAACAGCGCGTATCTCGCGATGGACGAGGCGTTAGCTGACGTCCGCAACGGCGCGACGGGCGATTTCCCACGCCATTTGCAGAACGTGCATTACGACGGCGCGGATGCTGAGATACGCGGTCAGCATTACCTCTATCCTCACGACTACCCTAACCATTACGTTAAACAGCAGTATCTTCCCGATAACCTCAAGGATAAGGTGTACTATCACTTTGGCGACAATAAGCTGGAACGCGCCGCAAAGGAGTACCGTGACAAAATAAAGGGAGAATAAATTATACACATATAAAAGTGGTGTCATGTTTTTTCTTGACACCACTTTTTTCACAATAGAGTAAATGCTTTATTTTGCGCAGTTCTCGATCTGCTCTTGATAGAAGTTGAGCAGCTCGCCAAACCTTTGGAAGTGTACTACCTCGCGCTCGCGCAGGAACTTGATCACCTCGTTGACATCGGGATCGTCGCTCAAGCGGAGTATGTTGTCGTAAGTAGCGCGCGCTTTCTGTTCTGCGGCTAAATTCTCGACAAGATCGGCGATAGGGTCTGCCTTGGACTGGAGATACGCAGCTGTAAACGGAACGCCGGCAGCGTTTGCGGGATATACGGCGTTAGCGTGATCTACGTAATAATCGCCGTTTCCGTATTTGTCAAAGCTTTTAGCGCCCTCACCATCGGTAAGCTGACCTACGATGCTGCCAATAATCTCCAAATGAGCAAGCTCTTCAGTGCCGATATCTGTAAGTAGAGCCTTTCCCTTATTGTCGGGCATGGTAAAGCGCTGAGACAAATAGCGCAGCGACGCTGAAAGTTCACCGTCAGGTCCGCCATACTGCGATAGTATAATGCTCGCAAGATGAGGGTTTCTGTTCTTGATGCAGACGGGAATCTGGGTTCTTTTCTCGAATATAAACATAATTTCACCTCATTCCTTAGTTAAACGGAGGCCATACGCCCTCAGGCCAGTCCCATGTCCCGTTCATTCCTGCGCTTGATGCGGTCAGCGGATAGAACGCATCCTCAAATGCAGCCTTGCACGCTTTGGACTGATTGACAGCCTCTCGGAACATTTCAACGGCTCTGGTATCGTCGGGGTGGGTATCGAGGTAAAGCTTAAGGTCCTGAGCGAAGAAATCCGCCTCCATGATCGCGCGCATAAGCTCCTCGCAGCTCGCGTCGGTGTTGTTGCTGTTGCGTGCGGTGTTATGAGCGTTATTATGCATAGCGGGATTATGAACATGATTATGATTGTTAACAGGGCGGCGGTTCATATTATTTCCCATTGTACAGCCCCCTCTCGTATTCGTCAATGGTAATGTTCAATTCGGGGAAAATCGTTCCCGCCCGCATTGCCTTGTTGGGCGAGTAGACCTTTTCCATTCGTTGCATGGGTACGAATGCGTATCCCACGCGCTTCGGAGATCTGATTATATCCATAAAATCTTCCTTTCTGTATTATTTGCGCAACATATCGTCGCTGATAAATTTTATGTTATTCGGGAGTAATTGGTGACAGACTTGGTTGACAACTTCTCAAAAGCGTTTTCCGAAAACGAAAAATAACCCCCGCGCCTTACGGAGCGGAGGTATACGCGGTATCGCCGGGGGAGGGCGTTTATGTCCAGGATTATATAAACGGTTTTGGATTGGTCATTGGGATAAGATGAATCCGGTATAGAGATCACATACTATCGTCTTGACGGCGATCTACCGCACGTGGAAAGAGGCGATATCGTTATGGCGGACGACGTGATATGTCACGTTTCGGACAGCAGCTTCAGCGGCATATTCGGTTTCGGATATTTTGCGGAAGACTGCTCATGGATCAAAGATCCCCAATAGCCTCGGCAATAAGCGAGTTTTCAAGCTCCTTTAACGCAGCTGCAGCCGCGTTCAGCTTTTCGATCGCGGACAATACGGGCGCGTTTATCCCGCGGACGGTCTCAACGACAGCCTCCTGATCCGCGAGCGGGATAACGCTCACCGTCATTTTTGCGATATCCTTAAAGCTGAGATTTCTGCGCAGACCTCCTCCGAGTTCGAAAAAGGCGTGCGAAATATCGGCAATATGGAGCTGCAAATACAGATATTCGGGCAGAATATTATCCATTACTTTTAGGCACACATACGACGAGGAAATGATGCCTTGTTCGGTCACAAGCCCGACGCGGTTTCCTGTCTGCCCGCCGCGGAATTCTGTGAGCCGCAGAATAATGTTCCCCGGGAACACTATCTGATAATTCTCGTAAGCTGACGCAAGCTCGCCGTCGGAGAGCTTTATATCCTTTTTCACGATCTTACCGTCGTTCAGCAACAGAACGTTCCTTTCCGCCAAGCCCGTGTTTTTTTTAAATTGTTCCGATGCCGCGTTGTCGAGAGTTATAAGTTCACGCTTTGCGGCATTGCTGCGCCTTTCTTCCGCTTTTATGTAAATTTTTTTTGCAAAATGCTCGTTTCCGAGCTGAACGATCCCGTTTTCAAGCTGCCTGATCTCTTCAATGATCACACTTGCACTGCGCAGCTTTTTCGGCTTGAAGAAGTGCTTCGAGAAGTTGATTTCGCAGCCTGTTCTCGTCGCTGCAAGGTTTATCCATGCATACGGGTTGTGCGGAGTTATTTCGTTTTTCAGAAACGCATCGGGACCGCCCTCGTATGTAAAGGGAATACATTTTACGACTCTTAGGTCGGGATCGGAAACAGGTTTCCCGCCGCGTGTAACGATTCCGGCGTTCGGGTCTTTTTCGAGGAGCGGGTACATAAAGTCCTCATAATCGTTGAAACGCTCGGAGTTTTTCGCGTACAGCGGGTGAGCGAGAAACTTCTCAAGAAATCGGTCATAGTCCATATACGGTTCCTCGCGCATCATATCAAGCAATATCCGCATATACACATGATACACCTGCTCGAACTGTACCTCGTCCCACGTTTTCGGAGTTCTTATTTCACGTATCGTAGGATTTGTGCTCGCATAGGACAAAATATCGGCTGCGTCAACCTCGGGCGGTCCGTCATTTTCGTGACCGATATCCACACCGTACATGTTTTTGAACATCGACAGAGTTTCCTTGATCGTATCGGTATTTACGGTCACTCTCTGCCTGAGAGGACTTTCGA
This sequence comes from uncultured Oscillospiraceae bacterium, assembly GCA_910587465.1. Classification (GTDB taxonomy): domain Bacteria; phylum Bacillota; class Clostridia; order Oscillospirales; family Ruminococcaceae; genus CAG-115. The sequence goes on along the minus strand of CAJUMS010000032.1, from coordinate 23,384 downwards.
CCGCAACCGCCCAATAGCAGAATTCGTCTCCGCCGACGATGTGGCTGACCTCGCTTTCTTCCATATCCGTATATATCCGAAGTATCTCACGGCGGATATTTTCGTTGAGCTCGCAGCTTTTTCTGCCGACCGACTTGAACAGTTGAGACTTCATAGCCGACGCGTTTATAAGTTGAATTTTTCCCCTGCGGCGCTCCTCCTTGCGGTTGGAGAGCACGATAATAAACGCCGAGTTCCCCGAGCCGTAAAAGATATTTTTTGGCAGCGCGATTATTGCCTCGATAAGATCACGTTCGATAAGATATCTCCGCGCGTTGCTCTCCGCGCTCCCCGCGATACCCGAGAACAGCAGCGGTCCGCCGTGGACCTCGGCTATCCTGCTGCCGAGCGGAGTTTCCTTCATTTTCGATACGTTGTTCAGCAGATACAGCAGCTGTCCGTCGCGTGTTCCGGGAATTAAATTCACCTGCTGCTTGCCGCGGTCGACAAATCGGTCGTCGTTAACTCGTCCGTCGACGCTCATTTTGTCGAAATCCGCTTTCCAGCTTTTCCCATGAGGAGGACAGGAGATCATAAAATCGAACCTGCTCTCGGTGTTGCCGTCTGCGGAGAGCGCCGAGCCGAACGTGATATTTGCGGCGGTATTTTCAGAGTTCAGCAGGAATGCCGCTTTGCATATAGCATAGAATTCGGGATTAGCTTCCTGCCCGAAAATATGCGCGGAAACACTTTTCTTTGCGGCTTTACCCAGTTCGCGCAGACGATCGTCCGAGGCAACTAAGAGTTCTCCTAGTGCGCAAGCCCCGTCGTAGACTGAATATTCTCCGTCCTCTATCCTGCCGGCAACAGGCACGAAAACCAGATCCGCCATAAGCTCCGTTACGTCGTTCGGAGTTTGCCCCTCAATGACGTTCTCGTCCGACAGCCCTGCCAATTCCATAAAAAGCCCGCTCATCCGGCGGCTGTCAAGTCCCGGGAACAGTTCCTCCGTGCGCTCGGAATTCTTGTAAGTGGGATTTGGACTGAGACCTATCCACTTAGAGGTGAACTTATCAATAAGTACGCGCAGTACTCCCGTTTCTGATATTTTATCAATGACTGCGCCAAAGCCGAAAAGCCCCAGGATTTCCGTAACATTCGGAGAAAAGCCGTTTAGGTATTCCGCAAAACGCGCCTTTAATATCTTGTTGTCGTTGCTCTGTCCGACAGCCTTAAGATCGAGAGGAGCCTTGTTGCAGAACGGCTGACGAGCCGCCGCACAAAGCTCCGTCCAATCGTCCGTGACTTTCGCGGCGGCAAGGACTTCGTGCTTTGTATCCTCGAGAACAGCGTCCAGCCTCGCGATAAGCGTCATTGGCAGTATCACCTTTCCATATTGGTCGCGCAGAAAAATGCTGTTCAGACATTCATCGGCAGCGGTGATGATATAGTTTAGAGTGTAGCTGTGGGTATGATCTTTCATTTGAGTTCCTTTCGCATTATTGACGGAGCGTTTTGGCGGCGTCGAGAAATCTGCGCACGTTTTCCGAGGGTTCAAGACTGTACAGCAGTCCGTAGGGGATAGTGTAATCCCAGTTTACCGGTATAGTGACTATTCCGGGGTGAACGTCACGCCAGCACTCTATCGTCAGCAGAACGTTTCCCGTTTTTACACAGCGGTTGAATACCGATAGGTCGTAGAACTGCTGCGTGTTTTCTATTTTGATCTTGGGGTGAAATCGCTCTAACTCGCTGCGCAGGAGATCATTCAATCCCGAATCGCCGCGCTTGACCATCATAAGCGTTTCTCCATGTAAGTCCTCAAGCTCGATAATGCTTTTTCTGGCAAGCCTATGCTCTTGCGGTACAGCGAGCATTTTTCTGTAATGTCCCAACTCCAGCATATTGCAGCGGTCCAGCCATATCTTTGAGTCGCATACCCCCACAAGAAAATCGAATTTCTCGCCCAGCGCCGATATCTCCGACAATATCCCGTTGCAGTTGTCGTCGAAAGGGACAATATTCAGCTTGAAGTCGGAAAAGCTGCTGTTCAGCTTGTACCACAGCTCGAAGAACGGCTTTGCAGGATTCAGCAGGGAAGAACCCACGCAGAAAATATTATCCGCAGAACGTTCGGCGTACTTTGCCTCGGCGATGGATTTCTGCGAAAAGTTGATGATAAATCTCGCGTTGCGCACAATGACCTCGCCCGAGCCCGTGAGCTTTATACCCGATGGTCTGCGTTCAAACAACCGCAGGTCAAGGTGCTTTTCAAGCGAGTTTATTTGCTTCATCACAGCGGTAGGAGACATAAACAGACGTTCCGCCGCCTTGGAAAAGCTGCCGCTCTCAGCCACGGCGATAAAGGTCTCAAGCATATAGTTGTACATTGGAGAACTGTCCCTTCTGTTAACTTTTGGTTAATACAATCATAACATATTTGAACTTCCTTGTCAAGCAGATTTATAATAATATTTCAATATAGGAAAGGAGTTGAACGGATAATGTCACGCTTATTATTCAAGAGCGGGAGAGAACTATTTCGGGGGTTCGCTCAAGGTTATCAACAAGGGCAACACCGAATACGCCGCTGAGATCATAGCAATGCTCACGGGCGGTGAGCTGTTTAAAATAGACCATAAAATCCCCTATTCCGACAATTACAACGAGTGTATAAAGCAGGCGAAATCCGATCACCAGAAGAATATCCGCCCCGAGCTTACCGAGTATCCCGACAGTATAGCGGAGTATGACACGATCTACCTCGGCTACCCGAATTACTGGGGAACTATGCCTATGGCAGTATTTATGTTCCTCGAGAAGTACGATTTCTCGGGCAAGACGATAAAACCGTTCTGTACTCACGAGGGGAGTATACCATATTTAAGGATACCAAGCTAAACCCGCATTATAACAGTATTGCTTAATAACAACAAAAGATTGCAGAAATGAACCTGCGGTCAAAAATGTTTAAAATATTCCCGTTATCATCATATTGGCATCGTGACAGGGAATTTATCTCACGCCCGTCAACGCGCCCTTGTCCATCTCGCAGACGGTGTCGCACAGCACATCGATATCCTCCGCGGAATGTGAAACAATCAGTATCGTCTTGCCTTTCTCCTTCAGATCGAGCAGATACTGCCGCATATCCTTCACCACCTACCATATTGGTATGAAGTTTCCGAAAATGTAAACGCCACCTTGTGCGTTGATCGCGGACAAAACGCTGTCGCACTGTTTACGGTCATTAGCGTCCATCCGTTGACGACGTAAAGACTGTAAAAACATAAGCGTGAACGGTGACTATCACTGTCAGAACAGCGAAAGTAATTTGCTCAAAACGATTTTGCGGCATAAAAGCACACTCCGTTGGAAAAAAATACACGCTGTATTAAGGGTATATCGATCCGATAATGATCGTGATCAGATTTACATACCCTTCGGTACAACGTGTTTCGTCATTTTCATATAAAATTATAACAGATCCTGATATTTTTTCAAAGGTATTTTTCACAAAAAAATATAAATTTTTTAAAAATATTTGCATTTTTGTGAAAAACGTGATATAATTAAAAGAAAGTATACTTTCGGTTTGAGGGGTTGAAAAATGAAAGATAATCAGTTCCGAAACGGATTTATGGCTGCGGTGTTTCTTATGATAGGCATAGCCGTGGTCGGTATGTCGGTAAAGAGCATTTTCCCGTCGGTAGGGGAGGCGTTTGTGCTTGAGAGCGTTCCCGAGTATCCGGCGGTAGTCTCTGATATTTCCGACAACGGAGCGCCTCTCGAGATCTGCTCTGCCTCGGCGGAGCAGAGTGCGCCCGTTTGGCAGTCACAGTCATCGACAAGCGTGATATCCGAGCCCGCTGTTGAACTGCCCGTAATCTCTTCCATTGCCGAATCGGCATCGTCAAGCTCTGCTGTTACGCCCGAACCGACAACGTTAGATCCCGAACCGCAGTCATCGGTATCATTGGTTACTCCGCAAAGCAGTGCGTCAATTCCACAAACCAGTGTTTCTCAAAGCACGCAACAGGCGCAGGTAAGCACAGGGACTTCCGCAGCGCTGACCACCCCCGAACTTATCGGCATTATCAATATCAACACCGCCTCAAGCCGCCAGCTGCAAAAGTTGAATGGAATAGGCGAGGTCAAGGCTCAGGCGATAATTGATTATAGAATACAGAACGGTGGATTTGCAAGTGTTGAAGAGCTTATCAATGTAAAGGGTATCGGAGAGAAAACTCTCGAAAAAATACGCGCTAATGTTACTGTTTAATTATTATGTATACTAACTGTCTCTTGACTTTTACTTAAAAAAATTATAAAATAATAAAAAAGTACCATATTATGGAGGTTGAAAATGAAGTTAAGACATTTAATATCAATGCTGTGTGCCGCGGCAATGTCCGCGCTTATGCTGACAGCATGCAGCAACGATGCAGAGCAGAAAAGCTCTGACAGCGAAATTTCGTCTGACAGCGTTTCGACAACGGAGGAATCAAAAGATATGAACACCGAAACAATCTACAAGGCGACCGAGGAAAACGTAAAGCTGCTCGGACGAACCTATTTTGATATAGACAGGCTTTACTGCGCGCTTTCGGGCACGGGTTTCGAGTTCACGTTTACGGGAACAAAGTGTACGATAGCGGTTGTCGGCGACAGCAACAGCGCAAGCGAGGCTATGGCGGACAGTCACGCGAGGATAGGCATTTACGTAAATGGCGAGCGTGTTATCGACGATATGGTAGACCATAGCGAGGAGCTTTACACCGTTTTTGAGAGCGACGAGCCGCAGGATGTCACGGTGACGTTTGTAAAGCTTTCCGAGTCGCCGCACTCGACTATCGCGGTCACGGATATAAACGTAACGGGTACGCCCATACAGCCTACACCCAACAAGGAAAAGCTGATAGAGTTTATCGGCGACTCGATAACCTGCGGCTACGGCGCGGATGATCCAGATAAGAGCCACCAATTCTCCACCAAGACAGAGGACGTTACCAAGGCTTTCGCGTACAAGACCGCGCAGGCTCTTGATGCGGATTACAGTATGGTATCGTTCAGCGGCTACGGCATTATTTCGGGTTACTCAGACGGGGAAAAGAAGGTTACTCAGCAGGCACTCCCGAAATATTACACAAAGCTTGGCTACTCGTGGTCGCCAAACGGTCTCTTTGCTCCCTCAGATATCTTGTGGGATTTTTCCAAGCGACAACCTGAAATTATCGTTATCAATCTCGGCACCAACGACGACAGCTACACGCAGAATCATAAGGATCGTCAGGAGGAATACAGCGCGGCATACACCGAGTTTCTGAAAAAGGTACGCGAAAAGAATCCCGATGCGAAGATAGTCTGCGCGTTCGGCATAATGGGCGACAGATTGTTCCCGTATATTGAACAGGCAGTGGAGAATTACACCGCAGAGACCGGCGACGGCAACGTTTCGACGTTTAAATTTGACGTCCAGCAGGCTGCCGACGGATATTCCGCCGACTGGCATCCCTCGGTGACTACCCACGACAAAGCCGCCGCAAAGCTTGCGGAGTATCTTAAAACATTGCTTTAATACCTTCATAGCGCCGTATCTTAATGATATGGCGCTTTTGTTGTGCACTATTTATAATTTTATTAATCTGAAATTATATATAATTTACAAAATTCCAAGAAAACTTGGCAAAGTTCTTGACAAGAAAACTTGGCAGTGCTATAATAAGATTACCAAGTAAACTTGGCAAAGAATTTTGGGTGGCGTCGATATGAAAAAAGAAGAGATACTTGAAAAGGCAAGGTCGGAGAAAAAGGACGAAATGGAAAACGCAGTGCGCGACAGATCGGCGGTATGGATGGCGCTTGCAATGGTCGTCGCCGCGGGCTTTTTTGTGGCAATGCGCGGGGAGGACGAGCCGGTAATGGATCTTGTCGCGACAGTCTGCTTTTCCGTGGCGGTGTGCTGCATATACCGCTTTATAAGGCTGAAGCAGATATGGTATCTGATAATGGGAATAGTTTTGGCGGGAGCGACAGTTTTCGCAACGGTAAGGTTTTTTATGGGTCATTAAGGAGGGCAATATGAAAAAGGAAGAAATACTCGAAAAGGCGAGAGCGGAGCAGTCTGACGAAATGGAGCAGCACTTCAACGATAAATCTATGCTGTGGATAATCGTCGCGCTTATCGTGTGCTGTATCGTATTTTCGTTTACCCGCTTTGTGCAAGGTCGGTCCGTCTGGGATCATGTTGCAACTATAAATCTCGCGATCTCCGTAGGTAGCTTTTATCGATGCTCGAAAGTCAAGAGCTATCTTTACTTTTTCCAAGGCATAGCCTTCGGCATTGCGGGAGTGATGTTTACTCTGCTCTATTTCGCCGAATTTTTCGGGGTGTGGAATGGAAGATAAACTGATACTGAAAAACAATCTCAAGCAAGCCCGAGCCGAAAAGGGGATGTCGCAGACCGAGCTTGCCGAGGCGGTGGGCGTTTCGCGCAACACGATAAGCTCCATTGAAACGGGACAGTTCAACCCGACCGCAAAGCTCGCGCTGATACTTTGCATAGCGCTTGACAAGAAGTTTGAGGAGCTGTTTTACTTTTAACGCCTCCCGCATATTTTTTTCCTCGTGACATATACATAGTACAAGCAGTATATGGAGGACGAAAATTATGACCCGATACATCAAAAACACCGCGATACTTTTCGCGGCAATGGCTATTACAAAAATAGTCGGCGCGCTTTTCAAGATACCCTTGGCTAATCTGCTCGGCGGTACGGGAATGGGATATTTTTCCACTGCATACGGTCTGTATTCGCCGATATTCGCGCTCACCGCCGCGGGCGTTCCCACCGTGATAATGCGAACTACCGCCCGCAGTGCCGCGACGGGTAACAGGCAGTATGCCGCCGCCGTTCGCCGTTACGCGCTGATAATTTTCTCGGTGATCGGTCTGCTAGGCACTGTTGCCGTGGCGGTGTTTGCCGTGCCGTTTGCCAAGCATATCGCCTGCTCGCCGCAGAGCACTCTCGCGGTTATCTGCATTTCTCCCGCGGTAATGCTGTGCTGTACGGCATCGGTGCTTCGCGGCTACCGCGAGGGGTTGTCGGACGTAATGCCCTCGGCGGCGGCTTCAATAGCCGAGGCGGTGTCGAGGGCGGTTTTCGGTCTGGGTATCTCCTACGCGGTCATTTTCTACGCGAAGAGCGCGTTTTACAATGGCAGGAACGTATTCGGGATAAACGCGGCTACCGTCGAGCAGGCGTACAACGCCGCGCTTCCGTATGCCGCCGCGGGCGCGATACTCGCGGTGAGCATAAGCGAGTTTTTCGGTTTGATAACGCTTGTGCTAAACGAGCGCAGAACACGTAACCGTGAGCCGCTGCCGCCGCGTTGCACCTACCGCTGCCGCAATATATGCGTTCAGCTATTGAAGGAGACTGCGCCGATAGCCGCATCCGCGCTGGTAATGAACTGCGTATCGTTTGTCGATTTGCTTACCGTGACGCGTACGCTGTCCATTTCGGCAGCCTTGGATACCGAATACTTCAACACTGTGTTCGGTGGTATCTATGCCGATTGCGGTGGGCTTGCGGGTCTGCCTAACTTTATGTATGGAAGCTACACGGGTATCGCTATGTCGCTGTTTATGCTGATCCCGTCGTTCGCGGGTATGACCGAAAAAACCGCGGCCCCTGAGATAGCCGCGGCATGGGAGCGCGGAGACACCGCCGCGCTGTCGGACAAGATTGCCATGCAGCTTCGCGCGGGCGCTGTGATAGCTTGTCCTGCGTGTTTCGGAGCCGCTGCGCTTGCCGAACCTATACTCTCTATGCTCTATAAGACTCGCGCCGCCGAGATATCCGTCTGCCTGAATTCGTTTATTATACTCTGTATGGGCGGACTGTTCATGGTGATGTCCTCGGCAATGTTCGGGATATTCCAGTCGATCAACAAAGCGCATATCCCGCTTGTGCTGATGATAGGATCGGTGCTGATAAAGCTCCTGCTCAATCCGCTGCTTATATCTATACCTCGGTTGAATATCGCGGGCGCGGCATTGTCTAGCGTTATCGGCTACGTTTTTATGACCGTTGGTGGTGCGATAGCTCTGCGCAAGCATCTTCCGCGCAAGATCGGGATTTTCAAGGCGATCACCCCTCCGCTGGTTTGTGGGATATGCTGTGGATTTGTCGCTTTTATCGTTCACGAAATGCTTATCAGAGTGGTAGATGCAACTGTGAACGTTATCTTTTCAACAATTACGGGAGCTTTTGTTTATGCAATATTACTGATTTTATGCGGCGTTTTTCGTACAAGTGGCATAATAAAGCAGAAAAATGTAAAAAAATTCAAAAAACCTCTTGCAAAATAGCGTAAAATAGGGTAATATAGTAGGGCAGACTGTTTTTTGAAGGGGGTTGAAGGGTTTTGGAATTCGAGTTTAAAAACCGATATACTATCGACGACCTCCTGAATATCATGAAGATACTTCGATCTGAAAACGGCTGCCCTTGGGATAAGGTGCAGACGCATGAAAGCATACGCACCGATCTTATCGAAGAAACTTACGAGGTTTGCGAGGGGATAGATGCAAACAGTCCCGAAATGCTCCGCGAGGAGCTGGGCGACTTGCTTATGCAGGTGGTGTTCCATTCGCAGATCGAGACCGAGCAGGGCAATTTCAACTTCGACGATGTTTGCAACGACATATGTCAGAAACTGGTTTACAGACATCCTCACGTTTTCGGTACAGTGCAAGCCGATACCGAGGAAGAGGTGCTGAAGAACTGGGATGCGCTCAAGAAAAAGAGCAAGCATCAAGAAACGTCAACGGAGACGCTCGAAAGCGTACCCAAGACCTTTCCAGCGCTGTTAAGGGGGGAAAAGGTATGCAAGCGCGCGTCGAGAGCGGGGCTTCCGATCGACGGTGCAAATGTCTTTATCGACAGGATAAAAAGCGCCGTCGACGAGCTTGATATTGCCGATGTTGACGAAAATATTGCGCATAATCAACAGATACTCGGTAATATCCTGTTAAGTTTTTGTAATTTAGACAGAATTTTAAAGACCGATGGCGAAAAAGCCTTGACATATTCGACAAATCGGTTTATAATGAAGTTTAGAGCTGTCGAAAATGAGGTAGTGCAAAACGGCGGCTCTTTGGACAAGCTCTCCGATGAGGAATTGAGCTGCATTGTCGATAGCTTGTTTTCCACGGGTCTTTAGCGGTCTATTTCGACCGTTAGATATATAGAATTTTTTGGAGGTTTTAAGAACATGACAAAGGCAGAATTAGTAGCAGCAGTAGCAGCAAAGGCTGAACTCAGCAAGAAGGATACAGAGAAGGCTATCGCAGCTGTTATCTCTACAATATCCGAAACTCTCGCAAAGGGTGAGTCCATTCAGCTCGTAGGCTTTGGTACTTTCGAGGTTCGTGAGCGCGCAGCAAGAGACGGCATTAATCCCCGTACTAAGAAGAAGATTAAGATCGCGGCTACAAAGGTTCCCGCTTTCAAGGCAGGCAGAGGTCTTAAGGATGCTGTTACCGGCAAGTAATTTTGTTTTGAATTACTGTCTATGACACGATCAGCGGCGGGTGTTCCCGCCGCTTTTTGTTTCGGTAAAGGAGAAAAATATGAGATTGGATAAATATCTTAAGGTTTCGCGTCTGATAAAGCGCAGGACTGTTGCTAACGAGGCTTGCGACGCGGAAAAGGTGCTCGTCAACGGAAAGGCTGCCCGCGCATCCTACGAGGTGAAAACAGGTGATATCATTGAGATCGTTATCGGAAAGCCGCTTAAGGTTCGCGTGCTGGACGTTAAGGACTATACCAAAAAGGAGGACGCCGCGGCACTTTATGAGGTCGTTTAAGCGTTGCATTCACAATTGACATATTTTTCCTGCTTGTCGAATATATATGTAAAAAAGACAGGCAGGAGGTATTTTTATGCAGAAGGTAACAACGGCTGTTCCTCACAATATCATTATGGAGAACCGAAAAAATCTGCGGATATCCGGCGTAAAGGACATTGACAGCTTCACGGAAAGCCGGATAGTCCTCAGTACGGTAATGGGCGAGCTGATAATCAAGGGCGACGATCTTCATGTTATAACGCTTGAGGCGGAAAGCGGAGACTTTTCGATGACGGGCTGTGTTAATTCGATCTCGTACAACCGCCACAGCGTGCTCGACGGACCCGTAAAAAAACTGTTCAGATAATGATTTGGAGGAAAAATGAGCTATTCAATTCCCGATTGCTTTATGATCGCGTTCGCGGTCGGATTGGTTTTCGGTCTGGTATATGAGGCGCTGCGTATCGTGCGGCTTATTCTGCGGTTCGGAGCGGCGGTCTTTATATGCGATATCGCGTTCTTTATGCTGGCGGCAGCGGCTGTTTTCAAGCTTTCGGAGTCGTTGGGCAATTACGTGCGCATTTACACGGTGCTGGGCTTTGGAGCGGGCGTGTTCGCTTATATCGTGACGATTGGCAGGATATTAAACCTCGCCGAGAGCGCGGCGTCGATAGCGTGGCGTAAAACCATCGGGAGATTGATACACAAAATCGGAGATAGTGTGCAGAAATTATTTGGGATAATTGTACAGAAATCGAAGGTGCTATTTGGTAAAATATCCAAACATTTTGATAATGTACAGGAAAATCATCTCAAACGCTTGCAATCAAGGCACAAAACATTGTATAATAGAAACAGACTAGATAAAACGGGGGAGAGTGAAGAAGTTCATGTCATTAAGGCTACGATCAAAAGAAGCTCGTGAAAATAAGAAGCGGCACGGACTTGTTCGCTTTCTTGTGGGTGCGGCGGTGCTGGTGGTTGCCGTATATGTCGCGTATTCCGTAATTTCGGACAATATTGCGATAAAGAATAATATGGAACGTTACGATCGGCTGGTTGCCGAGACAAACGCCGTCAAAGCACAGAATGAACAGATCGACGGATATCTAAAGAGCAATGAGAGCTTAGATGCGTATATCGAGGATATCGCGCGTGATAAGCTCGATTTCGCGAATGCCGACGAGAGGATAATTTATGTAGTTCCCTCGGCAGGCGGTAATTGAACAAATAAGCAAATGGCGGTCTACAGATCGCCATTTATTTTTCACATAATTTGTGCTTGAATTTTTTTTGCACTTGTGATATAATATTTTGTAGAAATATGTACAAAACAGTGGTTTTATTGATGAAACAGCCAAAACGTGCTGCAAGATGAATGTGAAGATAAAAAATACAGTAAAATACCCTATTATTGCGGTTATTTTTTACGAAGATATCTTTGATTTTCGACAAGTATTACGGCAATGCTTGGTTGGATCATCAATATAAAGTAAGGTGACATAAAATGAACTTTTTGGCTAAGCTTTTAAAACGCATATTCAACAGGACGGTAGTGTGCGTTATCGGCATACTTTTTCAGATCGGATATCTGATCTCGCTGTTCTGGACGCTCGGGACGCTGTATACGTATTCATACCTTGTTTTTGAGATCATTGCGGTCGTTATTTCTCTGCTGATTGTCAATTCCGATATGAACCCGAGCTATAAGATAGCGTGGATAATACCGATATTGTCATTTCCGATATTCGGAGTGATGTTCTTTGTTTTTTTTGGAAACAGTCATTCGGGCGACCGCTTGAGAAAGCGGATGAACCGTTTCAACGAGGAGGAGCACCTGCTCCTGCCGCAGAATGAGGAGCTTGTGCAAAACCTCTGCGATGACGTGCGCACTGTTGAAAAGCAGGCGCGGTATCTTTACCGTTTCGGCGGTTATCCTGTGTACACAAACACCTTGACAACATATTTCCCCAGCGGCGAGGCGAAATTCGATATCTTGCTCAGGGAGCTTGAAAAGGCGGAGCGTTTTATATTTCTTGAGTATTTCATTATTCAAGAGGGCAAGATGTGGAACACTATCCTTAATATTCTGGAGCGCAAGGTCAAGCAAGGTGTTGACGTGAGGGTGGTTTATGACGATATCGGCTGTTTGCTGACCCTGCCGTACAGATACTGCGATCAGCTGGAAAAAAAGGGGATACGCTGCAAGGTTTTCAACGAGTTCAAGCCCATATGGTCGGCAAAGATGAACAACCGCGATCACCGCAAGATACTCGTTATCGATGGGCACACGGCGTTCAACGGCGGCATAAACCTCGCCGACGAATATATCAACGCTTACGAAAAGCACGGTCATTGGAAGGACACAGCGGTCATGCTGAAGGGTGAAGCGGTATGGAGCTTTACGATGATGTTCCTCACAATGTGGAACTATCTCAACAACTCCAAGCCCGCGTCATACGATTATTATATGCCGCGCACAAAGGATATCGCGCCTTATAAGAGCGGCGGCTATGTTATCCCGTACACCGACAGCCCGCTTGACGATGAGCCGGTCGGCGAAAACGCCTATTTGAATATCATCAACGACGCTAAGGACTATGTATACATTACCACTCCGTATCTTATTATTGACAACGAAATGGTGACAGCGCTTACTCTTGCAGCAAAAAGCGGCGTCGACGTGCGTATAATCACGCCGCATATCGCCGATAAATGGTTTGTTCACGCGGTGACGCGAGCATATTACAAAAAGCTGACAAAGCTCGGTGTGAAAATATACGAGTATACTCCCGGATTTATTCACGCGAAGAATTTCGTATCGGACGACAGCGTTGCCGTAGTCGGCACGATAAACCTCGACTTCCGCAGTCTGTATCTGCACTTTGAATGCGCGACATGGATGTATAAAACTGACTGTGTACTCGACGTGAAGGCGGACTATCTGAAAACTCTGGAGGAGTGTCAAGAGATTACCTACGAGGACTGTTTGAACGTGAACTTTTTCGTGCGTGTCGGCAGGGCGCTGTTAAGGCTGTTCTCGCCTATGATGTAATAATAAAGAACCGTGCGGATATCCGCACGGTTTTTGTAATATTACCTTTATTTATTCATTCTTCAATGCGGCGGGCTTTCTGCTCAGATAAGCGCAGTATATAATCGCTGTGACTATGGACGCACCCATGTATATGTAGACTAACGTCATATCCTCGCTTTCGGCGTTGAATTTCGAGAACGCGTTATTCAGGCTGTGAGCAATTATACAAATCAGCAGACTTCCCGATTTGTAGAATACGACCGTGAAAATAAATCCCCATGCAATGGCATAGAACACCTGTATCACTGTTTCAAGGCTCGTCTGTCCCGTGAAAAGGTTGACGATATGCCCTATGCCGAACGTTACCGCCGAAATGGTTATCGCCACTGGCGCGGGGTCTTTTTTTAGGAGAAAACGGAACAGAAATCCGCGGAATATCATTTCCTCGATAAAACCCGTCAAAAGCATTGAAACGACGGCGAATATCTGCGCAGCGCCGCTGTATTCCATACCAATACCGCGCCAAAGATTGCCCGTCATCAGAATGAGCGGCGGGATAAAAAACCAATAATCCGCCGCCTTGCCCTTCCATTTGCAAAGCCCGTATCTTTCTTCAAGGTGACTTAATTTCACAAACGCGAATATCCCGACCGCAAACACGGCGAGCACTGCGGTCATTATGACGCTCTCGTCGCCGAAATTTCCTCTTACCGTGCCCGCGATAACGACATATGCGACTATCCACAAAATCGCGAACAACAGTTCATTTTTCTCATACAGCTTTTTCATTTCATTTCCTCCTGCGCCGCTAATACAGCGCCTCTGTAAGCGCGCGCCAAGTCCGCCGCGACCGTCTTTTCGTCGTATTCGAGCGAGTTGTTCGCGATAATGCTCGCGTAGCCGTGAGCGAACATTGCTATTGTCACGAACACCTCCTTGGTCTGTTCAGCTGTCATCTCCATTGCTTCTCTCATCATGGCGAGCAGGGGCTTCAGTTCCTCGCTGTTCACCATATCGAGCAGACTGTTCTCGACCGCATACCCCGACTGAAAAAGAAAACGGAACAAATTCGGCTCGCGTATCGCAAAACGGATATAGTTCAGCCCGATTCCGAGCATTATGCCTTCCTCGGGGTTTGTGATATTCATCAGGTATTCCGAATGAAAACGGTCGGCTTTTTCGTATACGGCGCGTTTCATTTCCTCGATACGCGCGAAGTGATACATTACAGGCTGCGTTGAACAGTTCAGCTTTTCCGAGACGGTGCGCGCGTTGACGTTTTCGATACCCATGCTCCTTGCGGTCTCAAATGCGGCGTCTACCACCATTTCACGTGTTATTTTTGCCTTTGGCATTTAGTTACCTCCTATATTATAACTTGCGTTATATAACTTGAATTATAATAGATTTTTATTAATTTGTCAATACTTTTTTGCATTTTCACATATTTTTCACATTTCGATCTTACGGAGCAAATCCGGACATAAAAAACCACAGCAGGCGGAAAGCCTTCTGTGGTCGTGATCTGTAAGTATCAATCGGAAAAAAAGGTCTGTATCAGCTTTGTCGACGACGGGCAGGAGTAAACCCACTTGTCAATATGTCCCGAGGTCAGGAAGTAGTTCAGCTCGTTTCCGTGATAGGTGTTGTCAAACGCGTTGACGATTATCAGCTTTATCTTCATTTTTTCGGGGATTATTGCCTTTATGTAAACGCTCGCGTGCTGATTTACGGCGATATCTCCGCGCGGCTCGGCAAGCCCCGCGAGATTTGGCGCAAGCTCGATGAATACGCCGTAATCCTCGACCGAGCGGACTATTCCCGTAACTGTCTCTCCCTGCTCGAACATTTCCGCGTTCTGCTCCCATGTACCGAGGAGCTCCTTATGCGACAGGCATACACGTCCGCAGTCAAAAGACTTGACGACTGCGCGTATATCCTGACCCACGCAAAATCTATCGGACGGGTGAGATATCCGCGAGACGGAGATAAGGTCTATCGGTATCAGCGAGGGTATTCCGCAACCGATGTCCACAAAGCAGCCGAACTGCTCCAGATGCGTTACTCTTGCGGGAATGATATCGCCTACCGAAAGAGTGTTAATATAATGCTCATTGCACATTATCTGTGCCTCACGGCGCGATAAAACGGCGCTTACGACGCCGTTCTCGTCTTGGGTGAAGTCCTTCACCACAAAGCATACGGGTTTGTTCACGCGCGAAATAAGCGCAATATCCTTTGTCGTGCCCTCGGCTATACCGATCGCGCCCTCCTCTCTCGGAATCACCCCGCGCATACAGCCCAGATCTATCACAAGGTTGTGACGGCTGTCGCATACGATGCAGGGCGCTTCAATTATCTTGCGGCTTTCCCTGCAATCCGAAAGCGCCGCGAACGAGCTCAGACAGCTGTCGTTTTCAGCCGTTCCGAATAAAAAGCCCTCAGGCAGATACTCTGTCATTTTTTACCTCCAGCAACGGTATTGTTTTTGTAAATTATATGACGGCTTTTACGGTAATATGCAAGGGTCGTCACGACAAAGAACTTATAAAAGAGTTATACATAAATTCAGTCTATTGACTTTCGTTGTCTGATATGTTATTAAAAAGTCAAAGCATCAATTGATAAACAGGAAAAGTATGACAGAAAAATAGATTATTCAGTATATTGATAATTGAGCAAACTATTATCTCGGATTATTCGGAGAAGCAATACATATGGAGAGGGTCGACGAAGAATTTTTTTTCTTATATAAAACCAAAGGCAGGGAAGCGGGGTATATCTTTTATTTTTAATGTTCGTCAGAACAAACAAAAATGATCGTTGATGAAATGAAGGCAATAAAGCGATCAACAGAGCGGCAGCGAGATTGTGTCAATCGTTGGGCTTCAAAGAATACGGTTAATATTTTAAGAGTATTTGGGTCTGAAAATTAAACTGTGTAAACAGGAATAAACCCTAAAAACAATGCAATACTAAAGACGCAGCCAAACAGTGAAACGCTGAGGAGCGACCCGACGCAGCTGCAAGATATACAGTGAATAGCAGCGGAGAAAATTTGCTGCTTTTCTTAATTCACCGATTTCTTAAAGCGGATAAACATCGGGGTTGGGGTGGTCTTCACCACTGGGGGAGGTGTCACGAAGTGACAGAAGGGATGACTGACAAACCGGAGTCCCCAATAGCAGTCATGCTGTGAACCTGTCATCGAAATAAATCGAAAACTGAGCGTAAGCCAAGCCCAAATCGCGTATTGGCATAGTACACTTTTTGGATACCTCGGATACACTCAAAAAATGACCTTGTGGATAGGGTCATCAGTAAGGAAAATCGACTTGGATTTAGTGAATTTTCTTACTATTCTGTGGTAAACCTCAACGACATTTTTTGTGTAATTTATTTTACTTATTTCCTGACTGCGTTACCCGAAGCTCGCCCAGCTTATGGGATAATGTAATCTTGGTCATTGCAGTACACTCCTTTCGATAATTTTTACACTTCTAAGGAGATTTGTCTGCGATTTGGTGAAAATCAACGTTATACGTTATAAAATAACAAAATGCACCCTAAAAGTGCATTTTCACTATATCATAATGAACTAAAGAAATTATAATGAAATTTCTTCTTTACTTGTTAAAGATGAAATTTCATTCGACATAATTAATTTGAAAATAAGAGCACTGCTACAATTCTGCTACAATTTTTACGCAACCAAACACTATTTTACATATTTTAACAAGGTTTTTAAAGAGAGAAAATAAAATAAAAAAGCCTTTCAAAGCACTTAAGAATAGGCTTTAAAAGGTTTTTTTAGTGGTTGCGGGAGCAGGATTTGAACCTACGACCTTCGGGTTATGAGCCCGACGAGCTACCGAGCTGCTCCATCCCGCGATATGTTGTCATCAACAAATAATATTATATCACATCTGGGAAAGTTTGTCAAGGGGTTTTTGAAAAAAATTTTAAATATTATAAAATCGTTGCGGCGGCAGACAAGAGGCGTGCCGCCGCAATGATATTATATGCTCAGTCGCCGAAGGATATTCCTATATCCTTTGCGGTTTTTACCATTTTGTCGTTCTCGGGAACAAATTTTGTTTTCATTGCAACATCGCCGAGTGGATTTTCGGTAATTTTGCCGTCGACCATCGCGACCGTGCAGCCGAACTTCTCCTGCTTGAGCAGACGCGCCGCATGAGCCCCAAACTGCGTCGCTAGAACTCTGTCATAAGCCGATGGTGAGCCGCCGCGGAGGAAATGCCCCGGGACGACCGTTCTGGTCTCAAGACCGGTCTTAGCCTCGATAGTCTTTGCGATACGCGTTGTAGCGGTGACTTCTCCGCGTTCCGCGCGGGCTTTTACGCGCTCCTTTTTCTTGAGTTTTGCCTCCTCGACGTCGAACGCGCCCTCCGCTACCGCCAGGATAGAGAACGCCTTGCCCGCGTCCGCGCGTCTCTGGCAAGCCTTGGTTACCTTGTCGATATCAAACGGTATCTCGGGGATAAGGATAATATCCGCTCCACCCGCGAGACCGCTGTACAGTGTCAGCCAACCTGCCTTGTTTCCCATTATTTCAATGACCATGATACGGCTGTGGGAGTTTGCGGTGGTGTGTATACGATCAATGACCTCCGTGCCGATATCAACGGCGGTGTGGAAACCGAAGGTAACGTCCGTGCCGTAGATATCATTGTCGATGGTCTTGGGCAGTCCGATTACGTTCAGTCCTTCCTCGGAGAGCATATTCGCAGTCTTGTGAGTGCCGTTTCCGCCGAGCGTGAACAGGCAGTCAAGCCCGAGATTTTTGTAGGTCTGCTTCATCTCTTTGACCTTGTCGACGTTGTCGTCCTCGATTATCTGCATCATCTTGTACGGCGTGCGTTTTGTGCCGAGGATAGTGCCTCCCGTTGTAAGGATACCCGAGAAGTCGGACGGCGACATCTCCTTGTAATCGCCGTGGATAAGCCCGTGATAGCCGTCGTGAATGCCGACGATCTCTACCTTGTCTTCGCCGAAAGTCTCATAAGTCGCCTTTGCAACACCGCGGATAGTTGCGTTAAGTCCCGGGCAGTCGCCGCCGCTTGTAAGAATGCCGATTTTAAGCTTTGCCATAATAATTCCTCCTAAAAATTTCCGTTGTCAATTGTAATTGATCTTCAGGCGGTTATCCTCGCCGCAGAAGAGAAGTACCTTCATGCTGAACAGGCGTGACCATAGTCTGTCCTGATAGCGCACCTTAATGCCGGTCATATCCAGATTGGTATTGATTATCATCGGCATGGAACGGCTTTGCCGCGCGTTTATCATCTCGTAGAGCAGGGAAGTGTAACGGTCGGTGTTGTTTTCCGCGCCGAGGTCGTCCAGAATAAGCAGGTCGCACTCGGTGACGAGCGCCATTGTGTCGCCGCTCGCGTTCTTGAACTGCTCCTTGTCGAGCCGTCTGAGCAATTCGGGAACCGAACCGTATATCACGCAGTAGCCCTTTTGTATAAGATTATTAGCAACGGCAAGTGAAAGATGTGTCTTGCCGAGACCCGTATTGCCCATCATGAACAACCCGTATCCCTTGCCGCTGAAGCTGTCGGCGAATTTCCTGCACTCGCCGAGATTGACCTTCATTACATCATATGGAGTTGCGCCAAGCTCGGGGTCGACATCTTTATTGGGATACAGGTCGAGCTTAAAGCTGTCGAACGAACTGAGCTTGAGGGGGGAGTGTGAGTTCAGATCTTCTGCCGCAACGGTGTTCAGTATCTTATTGAAGCAGTCGCACCACTCGCCGTTGTATGTCCCCGTGTCCTTGCATTTCTGGCAGGTGAAGATCGGCGCGAGATAATCCCCGGGATAGCCGCTTTCTGTCAGCAGTCCCTCCATTTCATGCTGGAGCGCAAGATTGCTCCTGATTGCCGCCTTTACCTGTTCGTCCGAATCGGGTGCTTTTGAGGCGACAGTGGCAACTATTTTCGTCATCGTATCGGCGAGCCGACACTCCATTTCGCAGTACTTCGGTATCCTTTGGTGTATTTCCAGACGGCGGTTATCCTCGATCTGCTTGTTAGCCATTCGGCGGTTGGAGAGCCGCTTTTGCGCAATCTCAAAATATCTCTTGTCTAAAGCCATTATTCACCTCAATTTTCACTTTTATAGCGATTTATTATCTTATTCATCTCGTTATTCATGTTAAACGAGGATTTTGAATTCGTTCCCGCCATGACGGTCTGTTTTCTTTGCTGCGCCGCCTGTTCAACGGCATCGGGGGAGCTTATTCCCTCGCTTTTCCAGCTTTCGAGTATCTTGTTGGCGTATTCGGGTTTCCACTCCTTGATCTGATCAATAGTTTTTTCGTAGGCGAGCATTATCATTTTTTCGTCAAAACCCCAGTCTGTCCATGTTTTGATATAGCGGCGCATTTTTACGGACAGCTTTGTCGTCATCTCCATTGCCTCACGCAGACGCCCCTCAACGCCATTTTGCTTTTCAAGCGAGAGAATACGCGCGTTGGCGAGCTCGATAGTATTTATATCCTCCTCCGACCAATCCGCCGCGACAGTCTGTATGTAGCTCGGCGAGGTCTTATCGACCTTGAAGCAGTAGTTGAGAAGCATAAGCGCAACTCCGACTGGAAGTCCGTAATGGTCGATAAGCGAAATGACGAGCTGATTTTCACGCTGGCGGAGAGGGTGAGCGTACAAACGTTCCGCCTCCGCGAACAGCATTTCGATCTCCTTATCGGAGGCGATCCTGCCCGCGACTTCCCCCGAAGACACGTAGACAGGTTTGACGGTGGGACGCGCTTTAGGCTTGTCCGCGGGAGTTTCGGCGACCGTGACCGTTGTATCGCGGATTTCGGCGGCTGAGACGAGACCGCTGTCCGCACCATTGTCAAAGCGGATGATACCGCGCTGTATCCAGAACAGAGCCGCGTCCTCCAACTCCCCGCGTTCCTTGAAGCCAAGCTCCGAATTCAGCCTTTCCTCAGAGAATTCCTCGCCACCGTGCCGCAGCAAAAACAGCAGCAGTTTCAGTGAATTGCCGCCCGCGAGCTTCAAATATTTGTCAACAACGCTTGACGGAACGGCGAAAACGCTGTTCCATTCGCCCGCGTTCAAAGAATATTTCATTACATCACCGATTTTCAGTAAATTTTCTTATTATTATACCACATTTTTGATTTTTTTTCAAGAGGGTATTGGGGTTTTATTGCAATACTGTTAAATTAGAATTTAGTGCGGCTTTATAAAATACAGTAAAATGGTTTACTTGATTTATGATAGATTTGTGAAAATTTCCCCGTGCGCTTGATTTTTTACCACAAATGTGCTATAATTTATTATAAGGGAAACTAACTTTATATTATTGTCAAATACCCTGCCGCGAAGTACCGAGGTTATTTCAAGGTTTTTTTGGCACGACAGGAGGAATTTTTATGAACAATATCGTTAAAGACTACGCGGAAAAGAAGCAGGAGCTATGCGCAAAAAATGACACGATATCAGATGAGCTGTACAGCAAGTACGGCGTAAACAGAGGTCTGCGCGACATAAACGGCAAGGGCGTACTTACGGGTCTCACCACTATTTCAAAGATGGTCTCGTTTAAGCAGGTCGACGGCGTGGAGACGCCATGCGACGGCGAGCTTTGGTACAGAGGCTATAACGTTAAGGATCTCGTAAATATGTGCGGTGAGAACGGTTACGGCTTCGAGCGCACCGCATACCTGCTGATATTCGGCGAGATGCCCACCGAGGAGGAGAACGAGGAGTTCCGCAGGATACTCGGCGAGTGCCGCTGCCTGCCGACAAACTTCACTCGCGACGTTATTATGAAAGCGCCCAGCAAGGATATCATGAACTCAATGACAAGAAGTATTCTCACGCTCGCTTCTTACGACAGCACTTCGCTTTCGGGCTTGATCTCCGACAGCTTGTATCAGTGCATAATGCTGATCGCGCGTTTCCCCATGCTTGCGGCTTACGCTTATCATGCGTACAATCATTACGAGAACGACGAAAGTATGTATATACACCGTCCCGATCCTGAGCTTTCAACAGCGGAAAACCTGCTGATGATGCTCCGTCCCGACAAGAGCTATACGCCGCTTGAGGCTAAGGTTCTTGATGTCGCGCTGCTGCTGCATATGGAGCATGGCGGCGGTAATAACTCCACATTTACCACGCGCGTTGTAACGTCCTCGGGCTCGGATACTTATTCGACTATCGCGGCGGCGATGTCGTCGCTGAAGGGACCCAAGCACGGCGGCGCGAATATCAAGGTCATGGAGATGATGGACAATATTCGCGAGAACGTAAAGGATCTTAAGGACTATTATGAGGTAAGCGATTATCTTGGGAAGATACTTGCGGGCGAGGCATTCGATCGAAAGGGACTTATCTACGGTATGGGTCACGCGGTATATTCGCTGTCCGACCCGCGCGAGCGCATTTTCAGAGGTTATGTCGAAAAGCTTGCGGTCGCGAAGCACCGTGAGGACGACCTGTTGCTGTACAAGTACATAGAGGAGGCAGCGCCCAAGCTCATTGCGCAGAAGCGCAAGATAATGAAGGGCGTAAGTCCAAACGTTGACTTTTACAGCGGATTTGTGTATGATATGCTCGGGATACCGAACGAGCTGTTTACGGCTATCTTTGCAATCGCGAGAATAGTGGGATGGAGCGCTCACCGTATTGAGGAGCTTTCCACCGCAGGCAAGATAATCCGTCCCGCGTATATGAGCGTAATGCAAAAGTGTGAAAGCAACACATAAAATTATGTACGACCGCCGCCCGAAAGAGCGGCGATTTCTTTTGCTCATGCAATGCCGGCAATGTGAATTTTTGTTAATATTTAACAAACTACTTGCAAATTAAATGAATTTGTTATATAATATATTGTGTGGGAGTATATCCGCGTAAGAACATGTCCGCATAGCCGATCAGAGCTTGTCTTTCTGGCTATGTAAACAAGTTCTAAAAAATTGAAAGGAATGTTCTCAAATGCTTAACGAGAAGATAACCATAACCGTTTGCGGGAAGAATTACAGACTTGTTACCGACAATTCGGGCTTGCTTATCGAGGCGGCTAAGGACGTTGAACGGCGTATAGAGGAATATTGTCAGAACGGTTCGGACTGGGGCAAAGAGGATGCGGCGGTGTTCACCGCGCTGGACTGCACCAACGAGATCGCCGAGCTGAAAGCACAGTGCGCGTCGCTTGCCGCGGAGGTCAACAGGCTTAAGATAGGCGAGGAGGCGGCAAAGTCCGCACAAGCCGAGAATAGATCACTTAAGGAAGAAAATCTGTCGCTCAAAAGGACAAAGGACGATCTGGACAAGCTATCCAAGCGGTTCTCGGAGCTGGAAGGAAAGAACGAGCAATTAGCCGAAACGCTCAAGGAGGCGAATGCCAAGGTTGCAGAATGCGCTGCTCTGAAAAAGGAACTGGAGAATGTGAAGAAAAACGCGGACAGTCTCGCGAAAAAGAACGATCAGCTTTCCGTTTCCGTCAAGGATAATTCCGCCAAGCTCGAGGAGAACAAGAAACAGCTCGCTGAAAAGGACAAGCGTATTGCCGAGCTTGAAAAGGAGCAGTCCAAGGCAGTCAATATCGGAGAGGAAAACAAGCGTCTTTCCGAGAAGTTAGCTAAGGCGGAGAACTTCGAGGAGGCATATCACCGTGAACAGAGCAGGGCGGAGACTGCCGAGAAGGAGCGTGAAACGCTTAAAGCCGCGAATGAACAGCTCACCAAGAACATATCCGAATACAAAACGCAGATAGATCAGCTTTCAGACAAGGCGAAAGCGGGCGAAAACGAGGATCGTCTCAAGGCAGAGCTTCAAAAGGTCAACATTGAAATGGAAAAGCTCGCCAAGGATTACGAGGAGCTTATGACCGCCTACGACGAGCTTGATAATGCCGGCGAGGAGCTTGAAAAGCAGCTTGCCGAGTATGACGAGCTTAAAGTGAAGTATTCGCAGATAGAGAGCGAGAATGCGGCTTTGAAGCAAGCCGAGGGCGGCAGCGAGGACTTGCGACGTCAGCTTGAAGAAATGAAAGCGCAGCTCGACGAGTTTGTTTTGAAGAACGCCGAGCTTGCCAAGGATAACAAGGCGCTGAAGAAAACCAATTCCTCGCTTGACAAGCAATTAAAGGAAATGCTCGAGGACGGGCAGTTGACGTTATGAAGGAGATTTTAGCCCCGTGCGGGAGCTATGAGAGCTTAAAGGCGGCGCTGAACTCGGGCGCGGACGCGGTCTATGTCGGAATGAAGCACTTTTCGGCTAGAAAGAACGCCGAGAATTTCTCCGATGAGGAGCTGAAAACGGCGGTCGAGGAGTGTCACAAGCGCGGAGTGAAGCTGTATGTCACGCTCAATACTTTAGTGTATGACAGCGAGCTTGAAGAATTCGCGCAGTGTATACGGACGGCGGCGGAATGTGACGTCGACGGGCTGATAATGCAGGACTTGGGAGCGGCGGCGCTTTCAAAGGAGATATGTCCCGAGCTGCCCCGTC
>CAJUMS010000031.1 GCA_910587465.1 uncultured Oscillospiraceae bacterium | reverse complement strand
ACTCTGTTATTTTGGGCAGCGGATTTCTGCTGCTTTGTGCGGTGTTGCCTTAATTCTAACATAAATTTCCGAAAAAATCATATAAAAAAGTCTGCGAACACTAAAAGGGGTTGAAAAAAACTCTCGTTTCTGTTATTATTAAATAAGGTAAGAAATTATTAAGAAGGTAAGAGCAATGAATAAAAATATATTCGTGCGGATCGTTTTGTGGACGATATCGGTCTGGGCGTTTTCATTCGTCTGCTATCTGCCAATGCTGCTGGAGCAAAACGGCATTGGCGTTCCTCCGATATTGACCGCGGCGAAATATCTGTTTGTGGTCGTTCCGTTTGTGATATCGGTAGTTTTTTCGTCAGCTCACAGTGAATTCAAAAAATGGCTAACGGGCTTGTTTGCCGAAAAAATTAAATTAAAGTCCATAGCCTTCTGCGCCGTAACGGGCGCGATAGGTCTGGCGTTTTCATTTTTGTATTCTCTGATCGCGAAGGAGCAAAATCTGTTTACGGACAACTATCCGACATTTTTTTCGATTATCGCGGGCAGCGCCTACTTGTTTGTGACGGCACTGGCAGAGGAAAGCGCGTGGCGCGGCTATTTGCTGAACAAGCTTTCGGATGGCAAAGGAACTCCGTTCGCGCTGATATACACGGGTATAGCTTGGGCGGTCTGGCATATACCGATGTGGACGATACGAAATTCTCTCGGCATTGGAGAAACTGCGATATATTTTATCTGGACAGTCCTGCTCTCGTTTGTGCTCGGCAAGTTTTTCCTTACATATAAAAATGTAATAACTACCGCTTTGCTGCATATGCTGTTCAATATCTGTTTTATTGCGCCCGTCCAATATAACGTTGGGTTATTGTGCTTGGCGGCTGCAACGGTACTTGTTGCTGCGAAAAAGAAACGTTGTTAAGGCAAGAAACATTTTATGTGGAAAGGCTAAAAAATACGTAAAAGGAAGTGATACCGATGGGCGGATTTTCCGAGCTTATTAAAAATTTTGAAAAAACCCGTGATTACGTCCGCGACTTTTTTATCTACGGCTTTAAAGTCCGCGGCGACTTTGACCGCAAGAGCGCCCGCACCTACGACGATGAAAAACGCCGTGTTGAGAGCTGGCTCGGCGAGTTCCTGCGCTACGACGACTCCGTGCGCGGACGACAGATATCAATCTCCGTCGACAGCGGTCATGTTCCAGAAAATCCGTTTTACAAGGCGTTTTACTCCAAGAGCTTCACCGATAACGACATTCGTCTGCACTTTCTGATACAGGACGTGCTGTGCGACGGCGAGACGCTCTCCCTGCGCGGGCTTGTGGACGAGATCGACAGCCGTTACGGTATCTTTTTTGATGATCAGACCGTTCGCAACAAGCTGAAAGAATACGTTGCCGAGGGTCTGATAATTACCGAAAAACGTGGCAAGACCGCTTATTTTTCGCTCTCTCCCGACCGTGCAGACAAATATTTCAGCGAGTTTGAGGGACTTGACGACGCGGTGAAATTTTTCTCTGAAGCGGGCGAATTCGGCGTTGTCGGAAACAGTATTTTAAAGTCCGCAGAAATGGAGAACGACCTCTTTTTCATGAAACATAACTATATCGTCCACACACTTGAAGATGCGGTACTTCCCGAGATACTCGAAGCAATCGAGCAGAAACGCACGATCTTCTTGTACACATTTTCGGTGAAAAACCGCGCCAAAAAGGAGAGCGAAAACCTTGTAGTACCAATGCGTATTTCAGCATCCGTGCAGACGGGACGGCGGTATTTGGTCGCGTATATTCCACTGTATAACCGCTTTAACGCGTTTCGCCTCGACTATATACGCACGGTGAAAACAGGCGCTCCGTTCGCCGAGTTCGACGGTGTTTACGAAAAGTATTGCAAAAATGAGAACCGCTGTTTCGGGGTCTCGTTCGGCGAGCGCCGCGAAACGGGAAACGTAACTCCGCTTGAGATAACGATACGTATCGGCGAAGGGGAGGAGTTCATAATCAGCCGCATTGAACGCGAAAAGCGTAACGGAACGTTCGAAAAGCTCTCCGACGAGCTGTATAAGCTTACAATAGACGCGTTCGATCCCGTTGAGCCTATGCACTGGATCAAGACCTTTATCGGAAGGATTGTCAGGCTTGAGGGCGGAAACGCCGCTGCGCGTGAGCTTTTTGAAAACGATATACGGCGAATGAACGAGATGTACAGCGGAAACGGCGGTGAATCTAGTGGCGGTATTCAGTGAGATATACGGCGCGTACTATCGGATAGCGGCGCGGGCGATGCGGGAAAAAACCGTGACCGACGACGAGGTCTACGAGCTTATCCGTTCGCTCGGGTTCCGCGATTCGGCGCTGTTTCTTCCGCAAAAACTCCTCCCGCAAAATGACGGCTCGGATTGGGGACTGCTGCGCCGTAATGCCGACGGTTCTCTGTCTCGAATAACCGAAAACCCGCCGCCCGCAGTGCTTACGCTGCTGCAAAAGCGCTGGCTCAAGTCTAAACTTGCCGATCCCCGATTTCGTCTGTTTTTCGACGATGAAACGCTCCGCCGTCTGGAGGAGCGCCTTGCCGATATAAAACCGCTTTATCGTCTTGAACATTTTCGTTATTTTGACAAATTCACAGACGGAGACGATTACGCCGATCCATTGTACCGCGAGAACTTTCGCGTTATACTTTCGGCGATAAAGTCACGCGAGCTGCTGAAAATAGCGTATACCTCGGGGCACGACAAGCGCATCTGCTTCACCTGTTTGCCGCTGAATATCGAGTACTCAGAGAAAAACGATAAACTCCGCGTGCTCACCCGAAAGTACCGAAACGGCAGGATATTGAGCGGCGGCGTGATAAATATTGGCAGGATAGACGCGATAGAGCGGACGGGGAGATTTTTCACCGGCGATATAAACGCGCCGTTCACCAAGCCAAGAAACAGCGTGACGGTATACGTAGCGTCCGAGCGCAATGCAGTGGAGCGGTTTCTTATGGCGTTTGCGAGCTACGAAAAGCGAGCCGATCGCGATCTTGAAAACGGCGGTTGTGTCGTAACTCTGCACTATGACAAGTCCGACGAGACCGAGCTGCTGATACGTCTGCTGAGCTTTGGCGCGGCTGTTGAGATACTTTCTCCCGGAGAATTGCGCCGTCAAGCCGCCAAACGCGTCGCGCGGCAGTCGGAGCTTACCTTTAAAAATGACGAATAACAGGAACGCCGTGTACTTCACGGCGTTTCACTGTATTACTTTTTCTTATATTCTGTAATAAACAATGCCGCGTTGACCACCGCCGCCCCATAACCGCTGCAATAACTGTTTCAGCCTCATAAATATTTCCCTGTTTTAGTTTGCATCGGTATTGTCTTTTCGGACATAGGCGAGGCTTTGCCCGTTTAATATCTTTTGCTGCCTTTTATAACAAGGTTATAGTTCAAGGTCAATAGATATTTTAAACCAAAATTTGTCTACCGAATAGGTCGGTTTTCATAGGTTATCCGTAAAAATCATGTAAAAATTTTTAAAAAGTACTTAACAACGGCGGAAAAATATGTTATAATAAATAATGTATGTATCAAGAGCGGGAGGGCTGCGTTTGGATATGAAATTTGTGTCGGACGATATAGACAGCATTTCGCTGCACGACTGCGATATTTCGGAGTTTAAATTCGGTGAGGATATAGAGCTGATATTCGAGGACGGCTTCGACGTCGCCTCGCCTAATCCGCTGAACGGAACCGGGCGTCATAAGCGAACGGGCGAAGCCGCCGTTGTGCTGAAAAACGGTCGATATGTTTCGGGAGAGATGTCTTTCGGCAGAGTATACAACAACGCGGGAGATGGCTTTGCGGACGAGTGCCGCCCTATTTCGGAGAACGAGCTCTCGGAGCTTCAGTTTGAGGTGTTGGCATTCAAGTTTGAGGACGGCACGGCGTTTTTTGTCGGCGACAGCCGGAAAGAGTGCAACTTCTGTGAGTTGAAATTCGTTTGTGCAAATATGCTGTTCTGTTGGAACGAGTTCACCGACGACGCATGGTTTCAGGATTACGAAAATGAATAAGGTGACAATATGACAAAGGAAAAAATTAAAACCGCTTTTCTGAAATGCTTGCCGATGCTTATCGTGTTGGTGTCTACGGGGCTGTTTATGTTTGCGATAAAGCTGGTTATCGGCATTTTCTACGAGCCGAAGGACACGGTATATGTCAAGGAATACGGGAACGATAAATTCACCGTGATACAGTGTTATCAGACCCCGGCGAGCCATTATTATCTGCTCCCGGGCGATTTCTCCTATGACAAAAGCAAGTACAAAAGCGTGGCCTCGGAGCACGACCGTGTGCATATGACGGACGAGCCTTTGGCGATATTTACGCTGAACGAAACTCCGCTCAATATGGACAACACCACCGTAAAAACGCTTTTTTCGGGCAACGGTCTGAACGCTTATCAGTTCGGCGAGTTCGTGGTATACAGGCTTGAGGGTGAGTATGGAGTGTTCGCGCCGCTGCGCGAGTATAAGGAAAGCACTACCAAGCGTAAGAACGATCTGTATGTTATCCGTCAGCTCCTCAAGAACGACCGCTACAAGGAATTCGACTTGCCGAGCTGGGAGACCGAGGACGAGTTTTACGACAAGCTGGAGAAGATTGAATGGTATCTTGACGCGGAGTATGAGGATTGACCTTGTTCCTGCTGCGGAGACCATCAAGGAGGAAATTTATTATGATAAATCGAACGGGTTTTATGGGAATATCGGGCACGGTAACGAGTTCGGTCGGCGCTAAAGCGGACGATTCCGATCTCGGATTTGAGAAAATGCTCACGGAAAAGACGGCTGACGTTGAGATTGGAGAAAAAGCCTTCACCGAGGAGATAATGGAGCATATTCTGAAGTCGATAGCGTCCATGCGCGAAGGCTCGAAGAGCATTTGGGAGATAGTATTGCAGCTCGAAAAACACGTCGACCCGAAGCTTTTGGATGAAAACCTCGGTATGGATTTTGACGATACCGCGGGGCTGAACAGCGTTGCGGGGCTGCTGGCGAGGTACTGGAAGAAAAAGGAGCTGTTGGAGGAAAACGATGCGGTTTTTTCGTGTTCCCGCGAGCGCAACGCAATTGACGGCAACGCCGCTTCAGAGCTGGCTGCTCTGCATAAAAATAAGGAGCACCGGCTTATCGCGGAGGTTCATGGATGATGTGCCCGCTTCGGCGCTGACTTAACGGAGGTTTAAAATTTGGAAAATCAGGATATGAATAAAATACGCAATTTCTGCATTATCGCGCATATAGACCACGGAAAATCCACGCTCGCGGACAGGATACTCGAGCAGACGGAGACCGTCGCTAAGCGCGATATGGAAGAGCAGCTGCTTGATAATATGGACATAGAGCGCGAGCGCGGAATTACAATAAAAGCACGCGCGGTTCGTTTGAAATACAAGGCAGACGACGGGGAGGAATACATCTTCAATCTTATCGACACGCCCGGTCACGTCGACTTCAACTACGAGGTCTCGCGTTCGCTGGTGGCTTGCGAGGGCGCTATTTTGATAGTAGACGCGTCGCAGGGTATCGAGGCGCAGACCCTGGCGAACACTTATCTTGCTGTGGAGAACGATCTGGAGGTCGTTCCCGTTGTCAACAAGATAGACCTGCCGAGCGCTCACCCCGAGGAGGTCAAGGAGGAGATCGAGAGCGTTATCGGGATCGAAGCGATGGATGCGCCCGAGATCTCCGCGAAAATGGGTTTAAATATTCACGCGGTAATGGAGGAGATAGTCCACAAGATTCCCGCTCCCAAGGGCGATTTTGGCGCGCCTCTGAAAGCTCTTATCTTCGACAGCTACTATGACAGCTATAAGGGAGTTATCGTGTACGTCCGCGTTAAAGAGGGTTGTATAAAGGCGGGTGACAAGATACGCATGATGGCTTCGGGCGCGGAGTTCACAACTGTCGAGGTTGGATATATGGGCGCTACCGAACTGGTTCCCTGTTCCGAATTGAAGGCGGGCGAGGTAGGCTATATCGCCGCTTCGATAAAGTCCATCGGTGATACTAAGGTCGGCGATACCGTTACCAATGCGGCATATCCCGCCGCCGAGCCGCTTTCGGGCTACCGTGATGTAAACCCAATGGTATTCAGCGGCATCTATCCCGCGGACGGCGCGAAATATCCCGATCTTCGCGACGCTCTGGACAAGTTGCAATTAAACGACGCGTCGCTGTCGTTCGAACCCGAAAGCTCCGTTGCGCTGGGTTTCGGTTTTCGCTGCGGATTTCTGGGACTGCTGCATATGGACGTAGTTCAGGAGCGTATCGAGCGCGAGTACAATCTCGACATAATCACCACCGCGCCCTCGGTTGTCTACAAAATAGAGATGACTGACGGCACGGTGCAGATGATCGACAACCCCACGAATTATCCCGATACCACGCTTATCGCACAGAGCTACGAGCCTATGGTCAACGCGCACGTCTACGCGCCGTCGGATTATGTAGGCAACATTATGGAGCTATGTCAGAACAGGCGCGGAGTGTTCAAGGATATGCAGTATATTGACGCAAAGCGAGTTGACCTGCACTACGAGCTGCCGCTCAACGAGATAGTCTACGACTTCTTTGATGCGCTGAAGTCCCGAACGCGCGGCTATGCAAGCTACGATTACGAGATGATGGGCTTTGCACCGTCAAAGCTTGTAAAGCTCGACATAATGCTCAACGGTGAGGTTATTGACGCGCTGTCGTTTATTGTCCACACCGACAAGGCATACGAGCGCGCCCGTAAAATGGCGGAAAAGCTTAAGGAGCATATTCCGCGTCAGCTTTTCGAGATACCCATTCAGGCATGCGTGGGCGGTAAGATAATCGCGCGCGAGACTATCAAGGCGCTGCGCAAGGACGTATTGGCAAAGTGTTACGGCGGCGATATCACGCGTAAGAAAAAGCTTCTCGAAAAGCAGAAGGAGGGCAAAAAGCGTATGCGCCAGTTCGGCACGGTAGAGGTGCCGCAGGAGGCGTTTATGGCGGTGCTCAAGCTCGACGATGAGTGATCTCGGGCTGTATATTCACGTTCCGTTTTGCCGAAAAAAATGTCCGTACTGCGACTTCTATTCCGTCGGTTTCCGCGAGGATACGGCGGAGCAATACGCGAACGCGATAATACGAAATCTGCGTTATTATAACGAAAATTATGATACCGTTTATTTCGGCGGCGGAACTCCGATACTGCTTGCGCAGCATATTCCGCGCATACTCGCCGAGTGTAATATCGCGGCAAACGCCGAGATTACCGTTGAGTGCAACCCCTGCGAAATGGGTCGGGAAACGCTTGAAATTCTTTATGGTGCAGGGGTAAATCGGCTCTCGATCGGGGTGCAGTCGGCGGTCAATACGGAGCTTAGATCGCTTGGGAGAACTCACACTTACGAGCAGGCGGAGCGGGCTGTTATAACCGCGCATGAGGTTGGGTTTGACGAAATTTCCGTCGATATTATGCTCGGAATTCCCGAACAGGACTTGAGCTCGATGACGTATACGATAAACCGCTTGTGCGAGCTGCCGATAACTCACGTTTCGGCATATCTGCTTAAAATAGAGCCGAACACCGTATTCGGGAAAAAGCCGCCCGTGCTCCCCGACGAGGAAACGAGCGCGGAGCTGTATCTGTCGGCGGTAAAAATGCTGACGTATAACGGCTTCGATCACTACGAGATCAGTAATTTCGCGAAATGCGGCAACACAAGCCGTCATAATCTCAAATACTGGCGGCGGGAGGAATACCTGGGTGTAGGCGCAGCAGCGCACTCCTTCTACAAGGGAAAGCGCTTTGCTGTCGCACGAAATATGCACGAATTTATTGAAAGTCCGCGTCAAATTGAAATCACTACCGATAATGCTCCCGATGAAACTGAGGAGAAAATAATGCTTGGTCTACGGCTGACCGAGGGTATTGAAGAGACGCTTTGGGAACGCGTTCAATGCGGATTGCCGTTTATTCCCAAGCAGTATTGCAAGATTAAAAACGGGCGCCTGTCGCTGACGGCGGAGGGCTTTCTCGTATCGAACGAGATTATTTCAACATTGCTGGCGCATCTGGAGGAACTATGAAAACGTTATGTGAGATTATCAAGGCGCAGGTCGGGGCGAATTACCTCAACCTCGAGACCGCAATAAAGACCTACGACCGAAACGCGCTTGTGTGCGGAGCGCCTGCGTGGCGGTATGTTTATCACACTATCCACTCTGCGGACAAGTGGTTTTTCAATCCGTTCGTGTTCGATGAGCCGCCATTTCACGAGGACGGAATGGATAATCCCGACAATCCGTGTGCGATTGAATTGAGCGATACGGAGCTGTTGGAGTACCTTGAAAAGGTGAAGCAGAAAACGTTCGGCTATCTTGATGCGCTGAAGGATAAAGAACTGTGCGAATGTCCTCCCGATTGTGTTTTTACACGAATGGACTTGGTGCTTATGCAGTGCCGTCACCTGAATATCCACGTTGGAATGCTGAACGGTCAGACGATAGAGCGCACCGGAAAATTCCCTGTGACTGTCGGACCCAATTCCGCCGACAAGCTGAAAAACGGATTATATGAAATATAAAGGAGACAGAACAATGAGCTATGAATTACCCGCAGGCAAAAGGCTGATAACCCCAGAAAATCCCGCCCTCGAATATATGGGCAGAATTGACTTTGACGACCCGTCGCGCCCCGTTCTGGTGTGGCCCGGAACTATGATAGACGTGAACTTTACGGGCAAGTCCTGTGCACTCGTCATTAAGAACATCAACCACCAGGAGCTTACGCATTTCGGCGCGATGGTGGACGGCGTGATGCAGAAGTTTTTCTTAAAGAACAGCGGCGGGGATGAGATGTATATACTAGCCGAAAATCTCGATAACTGTGAGCATACATTGAAGCTTGTCAAGACAATGGCATCGCATAATTATGTGGAATTCGTCGGTATCGTTATCGACGAAAATGCCGAGGTGTCCTGCCCGAATCACAAGTACGACCTTAAACTTGAGGTCTACGGCGACAGCGTTTCCGCGGGCGAGGTCGTGGAGGACATCTACTACGAGGGGCAGTGCGATCCCGAGGATCATCACTGCAACAACGCCGCGGATAATTCCTATTTCTCTTACCCGTTAATGCTGGCGCGGCGGCTGAACGCCGAAATCCACGACGTTGCTCAAGGCGGTATTGCGCTGCTTGACGGCACGGGTTACTTCACCTCCGACCACCTCTGGGGAATGACCAGAGTTTATGACAAAATTCAGTACTCCCCCTACGGCGAGCTTAAGCAATGGGATTTCTCAAAATATATCCCCGATTACGTTATTATCGCGATAGGACAGAATGATCACAACCCCGATCCAGAGGCGATAAAGCTCCCCGATTACCGCAGAATGTGGAAGGATAAGTACATCGAAATGCTTCGCGACTTAATGGGTAAATATGAAAACGCGACGTTTATCCTGCTGCTCACCGTGCTTAAGCACGACCCGACTTGGGAGGACGCACTGCGCGAGATTGCCGGAGAGGTCAACGAAAAGCGCGTCCGCTATTTTAAATTCGAGCGCGGCGGAGCGGCTACCGACGGACACCCCCGCGCTACCGAACAGGCGGAAATGGCGACGGAGCTGTACGCGTATATAAAAGGAATTCAAAATGAAAAATAAAAAGGAAATTCTGCAATCTCGCGAGGAAAAGCTTGCTGATCTTTTTACTGAGATGAACGCCGAAAGGCATTACGACAACGAAAGGCTTATCGTCGAGACTGAGTGCACAATGGCACGTATACGCGCATACTCTGATTTTCTGTACGCGCTGAAGATTAAGCCGCTGCAAACTCTTTGCTACTATGCGGCGGGGTTCTTTTTCCTGCTCACAGGCTCGGCGATATGGACGCGCGAGTGGGTGCTGACAATCATTTTCGGGGTGATCTTCCTCGTTCTGGCGACCCTTCCTCACAATATGAAGATATGGTACTTCAACAAAAACGCCGACTCGCTGGAGCAGTCCTACGGGAAAATACAGAACGCCGAGTTCGCGGACGACAAGATCATACTTCGCGAGCTGCCCCCCAAAGACCCCGACAGCAATGCCCCCCGAGAAGCGGAAAAGGTGACCGAGTTCCCCTATAAGAGCATTACTCTCGCGGTTGAATGCGCTCACAGCTTTTATATGTTCCCCGAAAAGGCGGAGACGATAATCTGCGATAAAACGCTCTTCCTCGCGGGAACACCCATGGGTCTGCGCGATCATATGGCGAGAAAGATCGGCAAAAGGTTCAAGATAAAAACCAAGATCAGGTCGTGACAAACGCGGCGAATTTACGGAAAATGAGATCAATAAATAT
The DNA here is from genome assembly GCA_910587465.1 of uncultured Oscillospiraceae bacterium. Taxonomy (GTDB): domain Bacteria; phylum Bacillota; class Clostridia; order Oscillospirales; family Ruminococcaceae; genus CAG-115. The sequence continues at coordinate 18,127 of CAJUMS010000031.1, read as the reverse complement.
CGTTATCACCGCCGCGTCGTTCTGCGGGAACAAGGGCGCGGCGGCTATGCTGCAATCGGGAATAAAGCAGCTCAGGGAGCGTTATGGAGAGCGTTTGCGGATAACTCTGATGTCGACCTACCCCGAGCGTGACCGCGAAATAATTGCTTCAATGCCGGAGCGGTACGACTTTATAAGCGTCGTAAACGCCAAGCCCGAAAAGCTGCTTTTCCCCACGTTTCCGCTTGCGGTATTATATGGATTTTTCGGACGCGTTCCGCTGCTCCGAAAACCGTTTCCGCACAACAAAATTATCCGCGCATACTCGGAATGTACAATGGTAGTCGATATGGCGGGAGTGTCGTTCGTGGACAGCCGCGGCTTTGTGATGAATACCTACGCGTTCGTCTGCGTTGCCGTGCCTACGCTATGCGGCGCACCTGTATGCAAATATTCGCAGGCACTCGGCAGCTTTAAAAATCCGTACAACCGATTTCTTGCGAGGCGGATACTGCCGAAAATGCGGCTTATCTGCGCTCGCGGCGAAATAACGAAAAGCGCTCTCGCTGATATAGGAATAATAGAGAACGTCCGCCTTTGCACGGACGGTGCGTTTTCCATGCTCGATGGTGAGCGATATGCCGAAAACGTGCAGAAGCTCTGCGAAAACGACAGCTTTTACAATGGATATGTAGTAGGCGTTTCGATATCGAGTGTGGTCGAAAAGCGCTGCCGGAAGCTCGGTATCGACTATAAAAACATCATGACCGAGTTTGTCGTACACTTGATCGCGGAGGGCTATTCCGTGCTGATGATCGCCAACGCCGCGCGTGAGGACAGCATCAGGCCTCGCAACAACGATCTGCCGATATGCAGCGAGGTATACGCGAAAATCCGCGATAAGACCAACGTCCGATACTATCCGCGCGAGATGTTCCCCGAAGAGCTTCGGCTGCTGATATCGCGCTGTAAGGTACTTGTCGCGAGCCGTTTTCACGCGATGATAGGAGCGCTTGAAAAGAGAGTTCCCGTGCTGCTTGTCGGGTGGAGCCACAAGTACAGGGAGGTTCTTGATATGTTCGAGTTGGGCGGTTACGCGGCGGATTATTCGGAGCTGACTTCGGATAAGCTATGGGCGGAATTTCAAAGGCTGCTCGAAAATTCCGAGGAGATACGCGCTAAAATAGCCGAAAATCTTCCGCGCGTTAAGGAAAGCTCGCGGCAGAATATCAAGCTTATTTCCGAGGAGATTGACAAGCGGAATACAAGGTGAAATTATGAAAAAGAAGCCGGACAAAGGCACCGTATTGAAAATCGTAAAGATCGCCTTCGGAGCGCTGGCGGTGATTTTTATTGCGTGGTATTTTTATCGGAATTGGAACGAGTTTTCCGAAAAAATAACGAGCGTTGACCTCGGTGTTTTCGCGGTTGCGCTGCTGTTTTATTTCGTGTATAAGCTCTCGCTCGCGTCGCTGTTTCATTACATCACGAAGATAAACGGCTGCTCGATATCCTATGGCAAGGCACTCACGGCGTACCTGCTCTCGATATTCGGGAAGTATATCCCCGGCAAGGTATTTATGCTCGCCGCGCGGCTGACCTGCTACAAGGAGGAAAACGCGCCGCTGTCAAAGGTCACTGTCTGCTTTTTTATCGAGAACATTTGCACCCTGCTCGGTGCGGCAATGCTGTTTATCCTGTCGCTGTTCTTTTTCCCGAACGAGCTGCTCGGCAATTACCGTTGGCTGACGATACTGCTGATCGCGGCGTTTTTCATCTGTATCCATCCGAAAATAATCAACGCGGTGTTGAAAGTGATCGGTAAAATTTTCAAAAAAGAGCTTGAGATACCTATGAAGTATTCACAAATTTTAAAGGTCGTGCTGATGTTTATCGGCAACTGGCTGATCGTTGGGTATGGATTTTTTATACTTGTCAGGTCGGTGAATCCCGCGGTCGGGTGGAATGAAATGCTGTTTTGCGCGGGAGTTTTCGGCATATCGGCAATAATGGGAATACTGGCGATATTCGTGCCGTCGGGATTGGGTGTGCGCGAAGGGATAATTCTCGCTGGGCTTATGCTGATAATGCCCGAAAGCGACGCCGCGGTCATCTCGGTGATATCAAGATTGTGGCAGAGCATCGCGGAGCTGACGTTGGCGGCGGGAGCGTTCGCGGTAACGTTAGTAACGAAAAGGCGCAGAAAAACAGAATAACAGCCGTTCCTCACAGCGGAAACGGCTGTTTTTTACTTGATAAAATTCACGATTATTATCGACGCTCCAAGCACCGCAAGCACAACTCCCGTGGCGCGGTTGAGTACCTTGGGAGATGCCTTGTTCGCGAATACGGCGGCTATCCTTGCCCAAAGCAGCGTGCTGAGTATACAGCACACAAGGCAGAATATGTCGGGCATACCGCCTATCGCGAAATGGCTCACCGCGCCCGTAAGCGCTGTGAACGTCATAATAAACACCGACGTGCCGACCGCGGTTTTCAGCTCGTAGCCGAGCACGCTCGTCAGTATCAATAGCATCATCATGCCGCCGCCCGCCCCGATAAAGCCGCAGATAAGTCCTATCAGCGTGCCGCATATTATCGACTGCACGATGCGCTTTTTCGGAGAAACCTTGCCCATGCTCTCCTTGGTGGTCATTACGGGCTTGATGATAAACTTTATGCCGAGAAAAAATGTCATCACTACGGAAAAACCGCCCATCGTTTCGTTTGGCACGAGCTTTGCCAGCCAACTTCCCACAAGAGTGAACAAAATCACCGCTGACATCATTACAAGTCCGTTTTTTATGTCAAGATTTTTGTTTTTTCCGTAGGTAAACGCCGAGACCGCGCTCGCCAGAACATCGCTCGCCAGCGCGATACCCACCGCGTTATAGGCGGGCATGTCCAGAAATGTTATGAGCATAGGAGAGATGACCGCTGCCGCGCTCATTCCCGCAAAGCCCGTGCCAAGTCCCGCGCCTATACCCGCGAGAAAGCATATTATAAAAGTAAACATTACCTCACCTCTATACGGAATTATACCACATTTGAGAATTACTGTCAACATTCCGCATATTTTTTCACATAATATTCATATAAAATCCGAAAAAAATTTTATGACCTCTTGACATACGTCCGAAATCGTACTATAATAGTAAGGTACGATTTCGGACGTTTTGGGAGGAGCTATGAAAAATAATATGTTGACAGAGGAACTTCGGCGTTTTAATTATATAGTCGGCGGAATAGATCAGGTATATCATGAGGCGGCGTTGAAGCTTGGGCTGTCCGACAGCGCAATGGCTGTGCTGTACACGATATGCGGCGAGGGCAGGTCCTGTCCGCTGAGCCTTATCCGCCGCCTTTCGGGGCTCAGCAAGCAGACGGCAAACTCCGCGATTCGCAAGCTAGAGAGCGATGGCGTTATACGGCTTGAGGCGGTCGACGGCAAGCAGAAATCTGCCGACCTGACCGACAAGGGCAGAGTGCTTGCCGAGAATACGGTCGCGAAGGTCATCGCCGCGGAAAACCGAATTTTCGAATCGTGGACGGAACAAGAGCGCGAGGAATATATCCGCCTTACGCAAAGATATCTCAACGAGTTCCGCGACGAAATCCATAAACTGTAAGAGGTGAAATATGAAGAAAGAAATAGCGTTATCGGAGCATTTCGACTACGGCAAGCTTATCCGTTTTACTCTGCCGTCGATAGCTATGATGATATTTACGTCGATATACGGCGTGGTCGACGGGCTTTTTGTGTCGAATATTGTCGGAAAAGCCGAGTTCACCGCCGTCAATTTTATAATGCCCGTGCTTATGATAACGGGCTCGGTGGGCTTTATGTTTGGCGCGGGAGGCAGCGCGTTGGTGTCAAAGACCCTCGGAGAGGGCAAACGCGAGAAGGCGAATAGTATGTTTTCGCTGCTGGTCTACGTTTCGGCGGGACTGGGCGTTGTGCTCGCCGTGGCGGGGTTTGTGCTTATGCCCGTCATTGCCGCGGCGCTCGGGGCAGACGGCGAGCTGCTGGAAAACTGCGTGATATACGGTCGGATAGTCGTCTCGGCAATGCCGATGTTTATGCTGCAAATGGAGTTTCAGAGCCTGTTTATCACCGCCGAAAAGCCGAAGCTCGGGCTTGCTGTGACGATTGCGTCGGGTGTGCTGAATATGATACTGGACGCGCTGTTTATGTGGGTGTTCAATTGGGGCATCGCGGGCGCGGCATTGGCGACAGCGCTGAGCCAGGTGGTCGGCGGTGGCGTTCCGCTCGTGTACTTTTTCCGCCAAAACACGAGCCAGCTCCGTCTCGGCAAAGCGGACTTCGACCTCCGCGCAATTGGCAAGGCGTGCTCGAACGGTTCGTCTGAATTCGTTTCGCAAAGCTCGATGTCGGTCGTCAATATGCTGTACAACTCGCAGCTGAAGCATTTCGCGGGCAACGATGGGGTGGCGGCATACGGCGTCATGATGTATGTAAATCTTGTATTTCTCGCGATCTTCATCGGTTACAGCATAGGCACTGCGCCCGTTATCGGTTTCCATTTCGGCGCACAGAACACCGACGAGCTGAAAAGTCTGCGCCAAAAAAGCTTCATGATAATCGGCTGCGTATCGATTGCAATGCTCGCCGCTTCGCAGCTGTTTGCCGCGCCGCTCGCGGGGATATTCGTCGGTTACGACGCAGAGCTGCTTAAGCTAACGGTGCGCGGGTTCAGGATATTTTCGTTCTCGTTCCTGTTCGCGGGGGTGAGCATTTTCGGCTCGTCGATGTTCACCGCGCTCAACAACGGACTTATCTCCGCGCTGATATCGTTTTTGCGGACGCTGGTGTTTCAGATCTCGGCGGTGCTGCTTTTGCCGCTGATACTCAAGGTAGACGGCATATGGGCTTCAGTAGTGGTCGCCGAGCTTGCTGCGTTTATGATCACGATAATATTCATAATCGCGAAAAAGAAAAAGTATGGTTATTAAAAAAGAGCGGACAACAGTCCGCGCTTGATTTTTAATTATTTATATGACTTCTGCTCCATAACAAGACAATCGCTGATAAGCTCCTTGGTCATCTCCTTATTCGCGAACGCCTCCGCAATATCGTTTTCACGCGCATACTTCATCTCATCAAGCAGCTTTTCAAGCCGTTTGTTATCGCGGAAGAAATGCCGTATCTTGGAGGACTTTCCGCAGTACAGCGCGATTGTCAGTGCCGCTATCGCAATGAGCAACAATCCCGCGGCAATTGCCCAGAACGAGGTCATATCCATGCCGATGTTTTTCTCGATTATCGACAGCACTATGCTTAACGCTACCGTATATCCTATGCTCAAAGCTACTATCCCGCCGAAATATCCGCCCGAAAAACAGTCTCTTGCGATGCTGTTTGCGATACAGGCGATGATCATAGACACAAACGGTGACCCGAGCGCGATAAGCGACAGGACCAAATTATCGGAGGAGCGCTCCGCTAAAAGTACACAAATGCCGAACGCAATAAGCCCGATACCAAGCGGTATCAGCCACACGTTCAACAGCGTAGGTCTCCATGGCTGCGGTACTTCGTTATCGCTGAAATTAGGGTAGGTTTTCTTTATGTTTTCCGACGCGTCGAGAACTTTGTTGAGCGCCATTGCGTTTGTGCGCTCCGTTGACGCGTCGTAGCTTCTGAATATGTCGCGGAAGCTCTCGGTCAGCTTGTCAGCTTCGGCAAGCTTTTCGGTGCACTCTTCCAGCTTTTCCGTACTGTCGCCATAGCGTGCTACGCGTTCAAATATGTTCTCGCCTGTGTAAGGCTCTCATAGCTCCCGCCCTCCGCAAGCAGCTTGCAAGCACTGTTGTAGACAGCTCTCAAGGTCGATGCCGAAATGCACAGCGTTTTTGTAGTTAGGGGAAGCGGTGATATCTATGCTCAGATTGCCGAGCTCCTCCTCGCGGCGGCAGTTGAATTCCGAAAGCAGCTTTCCGAGATACGCTCTGCCGCATTTCGGATCAAGATCTAGAACCTTTTCGCAGTACTGATTGGCATTCTCCCATTCGTTGCTGCCGAGGAACATAAACGCGCGCTCGAGCAGAGGCTCGACAGCCTGTTTTCCGCTGACCTGCACAACGGTTGGAGCACCGCCCTGCGCACCTCCCTTAGGGATTATCTTCCCGATACCGCGTACCAGATCCTGCAAAAATCCGACCTTGCTCATATCCTGCCCCTGAAGATGCTTGAATTCGGAAGGAATATCATAAGGGTCAATGTCGCAGTAGCATGGTATCAGCGTTCTGCTCCTGTCGTTTTTCATCAGTGTGAGAAATATGCTCCACTCGTTCTTTACCCATACCGAATTGAAGTTCTCAAAGCTTGTTCCGACAGCGAGCATTATCTTCGCGGAATTGAGCGCGGCAAATATGTACGGCTCGTAATCCTTGCCAAGAATATCCTCAAGTGTTATCCTCGAAAAGAAAACCTTGTAGCCCTTCGCGGTCAGTTCGTCGTAGATGTCCTGCGCCAGTACGGAGTCCTTTGTGCGCTGGCCGCCCTCGGCGGTCTCCTTATAGCTTATGAAGATATCAAACGGCTCCTCGTTCCGCGCTATTTCGAGGATACCCTTTTGCAGACGGTCTATCTCTCTCGTCTCGGCGCGGTAGACAGTGAGTACGGCGCTGTCGGCACAGGCACAGGCACGTTCAAAATCCGCGTCCTCGAAAATACTGTCAAACGCTGTTCTGCGGCAGGTCGGGAGTTTTTTGCCTGTTGCGGGGTCGTCGACGTATTCAATGCCGAATTTGCATAGGCACGGTCCCCAGAACGCCTCCGCCTCCTCGGGGAATTCGGCGACAATGTTCTCGTAAATGCCCGCCGCCTTATCGAATTCGCAGTCGCTCCTCAGGCGGTTCGCGCGGTTGAAAAGGTTGACCTTCTTCTCTCCGCTGTCCGACGGCACTGTCTGCAGTGTTCCGCAGTAATCGCACTCGCAGACGGTGTTGCCCCCAATAACGTTGAGGTTGCCGTTGCACATTTTGCTTTTGAAAATTGCCATATTTACCTCCGAAAGGCTTTTGTTATTTATATATCAATTATTCCATATATTGAAAGAGCTTGTCAATAGATTTTCACTCCCCCTCTTGACAAACAAGGTAAAATATGCTATAATATCCACGATAAAAATGTTGCCACCGGGTAACGGCGGATATGCGCCATACGCACATTGTTAGGTCTTTGAAGATGTGCGTATGGCGCTTTGTTTTTGGAGGTCGTTTATGAAAAAGCATTATTTTACAAAGGCGGAGATGTCGCTGTGGTGCGTATCCGTCCTGCTGATAGCCGCGGCGTTCCTGATGTTCGACAAAGGGAATTATCTCACGCTCGCCGCATCTCTCGTTGGCGTGACGTCGCTGATATTCAACGCAAAGGGTAATCCCGTTGGACAGGCGCTGATAGTCGTTTTCAGCGTGCTGTACGGGATAATATCGTTCAATTTCGCGTACTACGGAGAGATGATAACATACCTCGGAATGACTGCTCCTATGTCGGTTTTCGCTCTGATATCGTGGCTGAGAAACCCTTACGGAGGAAACCGTTCGGAGGTAAAGGCGAATCGTATCAATCGCCGTGAGGCAGCTTTGATGTTCGCGCTGTCGGCGGTGGTGACGGTTGGGTTTTACTTTATCCTGAAAGCGTTTGGCACGGCAAATCTGCTCCCGAGCACACTCTCGGTGGCGACCAGCTTCCTCGCGGTATATCTGACGTTTCGGCGGTGTGCGTTTTTCGCGCTGGCATACGCCGCCAACGACCTAGTGCTGATAGTGCTGTGGATGCTCGCAGCAATGGAAAACACATCATACATCTCTGTGATAGTATGCTTTATTATCTTTTTGGTTAATGACATTTACGGTTTTGTGAACTGGTCAAAAATATACAAACGGCAGAACGAACGGGATTAAGACAATGCGACGCTTCAACCTTTAGGTGCAGATCTATTAACCAAATGTTTCTTCCAAAAAACTCCCATTTCCATTATAATAAGTATTATAAAAACATTACGGAGTGGCGGCAGACAATGAAAAAAAGATTATCGGTACTGCCTGCGACTATGATTGTTATCTTGTGCCTCCCGCTTCATGGGTCACGCTATGGAGGACTTTGGCAGCGCTGTCAGGAATTATTTCGGCAGGTTTCGGCAGCAGGGAGTACAGCTTGGTTCGGTAGATCAATAAGGAGATATATAAATGGACAAAATGGATAAAACAGATAAGACAACAAAAATAAAACCCGTGATGAATTTGACGCTTGCGGCGATGTTCCTTGCGGTAGGATTGTTGCTGCCGTTTTTGACGGGGCAGATAAAGCAGATTGGAAATATGCTGCTGCCCATGCACATTCCCGTTATTATGTGCGGACTGATATGCGGTTGGAAATACGGATTTGGCGTGGGATTTGTGATGCCGCTGATGCGCTCTATGCTGTTCGGGCGTCCCATAATGTACCCCGATGCTATCGCCATGGCGTTTGAGCTAGCGACATACGGGCTTATCGTCGGGTTGTTGTATTCGCGTTCGCGTTGGAAATGCATTGTTTCGCTTTACCGCAGTATGATAATAGCGATGATCGCGGGGCGTGTTGTGTGGGGGATAGCGGAGGTCTGCCTGCTTGGTCTCGGCGAGAACGGCTTTACATGGCAGATGTTTATCGCGGGCGCGTTTACTAAGGCGCTCCCGGGAATAATTTTACAGCTTATATTTATTCCCGTCATGATGCTTGTGCTTAACAAAACGGGTCTTGTAAAGTTTTCGAAGCATCACAAAAAGACCGCCGACAACACCGAGGGATGATTATGAACAATGCCATTTCAGTTATCATGGAACAGATGGAGTGTCGCGAAAAGCCGCTGATCGCCGCAATAGACGGACGCTGTGCCGCGGGAAAGACCACCCTTGCCGAACATCTGAAAGAGCGGACGGGCTGCAATGTCATACATACCGACAGCTTCTTTTTACGGCTCGAACAGCGCACCGAGGAACGGCTGAATACCACGGGCGGAAATATCGACTTTGAACGGCTGAGAGCCGAGGTGATGGAGCCGCTCAAACGCGGTGGAACGTTTTCGTATCGTGCGTTCGACTGCAAGAGAATGGAGCTTGCGGAGGAGATACTACATATCAAGCCGAATGATGTAACGATAATCGAAGGTTCGTACAGTTGCCACCCCACATTGTGGGAGTTCTACGGACTGCGCGTTTTTCTCACCGTTGACCCCGATGAGCAGTTAAAACGGATAGAGCGACGAAACGGAACGGAGGCGCTTGCTATGTTCCGCGAGCGCTGGATACCGTTAGAGGAAAAATACTTCGCCGTGCTGAAAATTGCTCAGCGCTGCGACCTTGTATTAGACACCAGAAATTAACAAACAACGCGGAGGAAGTTCCTTCGCGTTGTTGTTTTATTCTCCAAGTGACGAGCGGTCTCCGAAAAAACCGGCGACTTCAACGGCTCTCCAACCGTCCTCTGTCATCACAAATCGGTTGCAAAGCGTTTTCTGAACGTATTCGTTCTTTTTCGTTTCATCATAGTCTGCCGCCATATCGTTTTCTCCAATGCAGTAATGCACAGTGTCGAATTCGACTGCGGAAGAAGTATTTTCAACTATGTTATACTCGGTATGGATAATAGAGGTATCCTTTGAGATACCGATGCTTTGGAGCCATACTCCGCCGTTATACGAGCAGAAAAACGGATATACCGTCATTTTCGGAATGTATTCTTCGGCAAAAACTCCGCACAGCTCATTGTAAAAGCTGCTATAAGTTACGCCCTTTTCGTGGAACACGCCGCTGTCGGTTTCAATCCGCGCCGGTTCGTCGATATCCCATTCGGTAAGATTGCGGTTTACAAACGCGTTTGTCAGCGAAACGGCTCTGTAAAACGTCTCGGAGACCTCATCGTTCCCGATCTCGTTCAACGTTTCCGTCAACGCCATGTCTGCGTTAAGATTGTCTTTTATCCTCTTGTAAAGGCTTTCGTAGTTGAACTCGATAAGCATATTCGAGGAGCGCGGCGTTCCGAAAAGTTTGTCGTCCTGCCCGTTTAGATCTATTGTTATTGACGGCTCGGATATCTCGGAAACGTATTCCGCACTGCTTTCGTCGAATGTTTCCGAGGAAACGGGGGTACTCTCCGACGTGCTTTGCACGATCCCGATGGTCGAGATGTCCGTAGCACTCGTGTCAGAATTTTCATCGTATATTGGACTGCATGCGGTAAGCGCTATCGAAAGAAGTATCGCCGAGATTGTCGCTGTAATTTTTTTATACATGTTGGAAGACCCTCTTCTTGAAATTGTTTCAAAGTTTTCTTCATACACATTGCGGCACATGTGATCGCACACCCGTCAGACGTTTCCTGAAGAGAAAAAAGTATCATGTCACGCTGATAATAAACCGATTTATTTTGCGTTACCGTAACAGTTACTGTGTCGGTATCATGCTTAACGGTTATTGTGGCTGTACGTTCCACGCCTGTATTTTTGTTACAGAAACTTTTATTGATGTGTTGCTTGCTCTGGTAACTGTACACCAAGATGCATTGCTTGTAACAGTCCATGAATAGTTCCTGACTCCGGATAGAGTAAAGCTTGAACTTGTTGCATCACTTTTAAGATTCAACCTTGGCGGCATAATTGAAAGACTCATATAATCTCTCCGATGATTTAATCGTTCGGTTTTTTGTAAAAGCCAAACTTTATAGATACTTATATTATAAATTTTTAAAAAGAATTTGTCAATATAATAAGCGCATAATGTTAAAATCCTTCTTATCATGTAATTTTTTTGTTTTATTATATAAACAGCGCTTAAGTTTTTTGTTTGTTACGCCGAAAAAAATTCCCCTGTTAGAAAATTATGAAAACGGAAACTTAATATATAGGAGCGTAAAGGTGTGAGGTCGAAGGACTGATGTTGTTCCTTTTTTCTATTTCCGTTTATTTCTCCCGATAAGCACATAGGACACAGCGATATTCCATACGTGCGCGTGACGCTCGAAAATATAAAATACTACGGCAACAATATCTAGGCAGCGCTTAAAACGTCGAGCGTATCTCGGACATTCTTATGTATGACGAAGATATTATCGGAGGTCGTCAGTCCGCACCCGTTAAAGACTGAATATCCAAATATAGTATTTTGGTAAATAAACAAAACGGAGAAGTCCTCAGGGCTTCTCCGTAATTTTATTTATCATCATCGTCCTTTTCAAGCAGGACAAAAGAAACATAAGTCTCTTTTTGTGTCGGGTTCTGTTCAAAATCGGTTGCTAACACATCATGCGTCATGTGGGCAACCTTCCATCCTTGATCCAACATTGTGTTAATATGTGTGAAATATTTATTTTCATTTATACTGCCCTGTTCCGAATAATCTCTGCTGTTGCTTAAATAAACTAACTTTTGCATATGTTCACTCCCGATGAATTGTGATTATTTTCTATTTATAAAATTGCTCCACAGCTAAACTGTGAAGCAAACTTCATTTTGGCGGAGAACGAGGGATTTGAACCCTCGCGCCGGTCACCCGACCTACTCCCTTAGCAGGGGAGCCCCTTCACCACTTGGGTAGTTCTCCAAATGCCGACTTGAAATATCAATTGCATATAATATTATATCATACCGCATTGATTTTGTCAAGCACTTTTTGAATTTTTTTCATACCGCTTATTTATCGATTTATATATCAAGTAAAAATTCTTAGGCTTGTTGCCGCACTTTTGTGAACGAAAGTCGAAAATTGTCAAAAAACGGCTATAATACCTTGACAAGGTTTTTATGTTTTAGTATAATGTATCTATGAACAAACAATTATCCGTAACAACAAATAATCGGAGGTAACGGCTATGAAGAAGAAAAGCCTGTTAAAAAGCATTCTGTTATCGTCGATGGGGGTACTTATGGCGGCGCTTATTATCGTCTGCCTTATATTTTCGGTAAACGTAAATATACAGTACACAAAATCGATAAAGTCTGACCTTTATCACACCGTAGCGACGGAATCCGCGAAAATGGATACTTGGTTTACTCAGCACACCACTGTCGCGGAGGGCTTCGCACAGACCGCCGTACAGCAAGATCTACACGGAGACGCGCTGCAGCAGTATATCGTTGACGTTATCCTGCCCTGCTCGTCCAACATAATGGACGGTTATCTCGCGTGGGAATCCGATGAGAGCGGAATGGTATGCGGCATCTACCCCGTAGAGGACACCTACGTCGCAAAGGAACGCGACTGGTACATTGAAGCGAAAGCTACGGGAAAAACGGTCATCACCGCCCCGTATATCGATGTTGCAACGGGCAATATAGTGATTACCATAGCCGCGCCGCTGAAGTCGGAGAACGGTATTGTCGGCGTATGCGGTCTTGATATCGAGGTCACGGAGCTGGTAGACATCACGCAGGCGCTGAAGGTTGACGGCAGCGGCTACGCTGTACTTGTCGACAACAACAGCGACATCGTAGTACACGCGCAGAACCCCGACTATTCGCACAAACTTGAGGGGCAGGACGAGGTAGTTACAAAGCTCGTAGATATTGCCCCGATATATACCGACGTGCTTGCGGCTGCGGGCAGCGCGAACGTCGTTTCAGGCAAGGGCTACGACGGCACAACGCGCTACTTTCCCGTTGTCCCGATAGGCGATACGGGTTGGAAAGTACTGTACGCTGCCGATTATAATGAAGCTATGGCGCCGCTTGTGAACGTTCTGGTGCTGGCGGTCATCGTTTCCGCTGCTGCTATCGCCGGAGGAACGGTATTCTTTATCATGAAGTTTACCAAGCGCATAAAGCCGCTTACCAACATTGCCAATATCGTTACGAGTATGTCAAACGGCGTTCTCGACCACACCTACCCTGCCGCTGCGAACGACGAGATAGGTACTATCTGTGAGGACTTAAAAATGACAAATCAGTCGCTCAAGTCCTACATAAACGAGATTGGCAGAATACTTGCACATATGGCAAACGGCGACTTTGTCTATGACAGCAAGGTAATGTTCGCGGGCGAGTTCGCGGCAGTGGAGCGCTCTATACGTAACATATGCTCGGCAATGCATGACATTTTCGGACAGCTCGGCGATATCTCAAGAGAGATTGCTAATGGCTCGAGCAGCGTGTCAAGCGGCGCTGCGGAGCTTGCGCACGCCGTAGCAGACGAGACCCGCCTTATCGGAGACGTTTCCGTCAGTCTTGAGGACATCAGCCGACGTGTCACGCAGTCCGCAGACAGTGCGTCCGAGGTAAAGGAAAGAGCTATAAAGGCTACCGATACAGTAAACGACGGCAACAACAAAATGCAGGAGTTAGTGCATATTATGGAGAAAATTTCCTGTTCCGCCGCCGAGATCGTAAAGATAAACGAGACTATTGAGGATATCGCGTTTCAGACTAACATTCTCGCTTTGAACGCGTCTATAGAGGCGTCCAGAGCGGGCACGGCGGGTAAGGGCTTTGCGGTGGTTGCGGAAGAGGTGCGCTCCCTTGCGATAAAGTCAAGCGAGGCAGCAAGCTCGACTGCTGTGCTTATCGGTGAGACCGTGAAGATCATCAAGGACGGCACGTCGGCGGCGAACGCCACCGCGGAAATGCTCGGAGAGGTAGTCAAGGAGACGATTTCGATCAGCGGCTCCGTATCGGAGATCTCGGACGTTTCCGCGGAAGAAAAGACTATGCTCGCGGAGATAGTCGCAAAGCTTGCAAGGGTAGAAACGGTCATCGGGACCACCTCCGACACCGCTCACAACGCTGCGGAGGCAAGCGGACGGCTTGACGATCAGGTAGTCAAGCTGAAGAACAATCTCGACTATTACAAGTAACACAAAGAATAAAATAAGGTGAAGATATGGAATTTCCCGTTCAGCTCCGCAATAAAATAAATTCGCTTACCGAAAGCGAGGATATAAAGGCGCTTGCGAAAGCCGCGGAACTGCTTTCCGAGCGCTACCGCGACGAGTGCGGCGATGGTAAGCGCTCCGCCTCCGGGCACCGCGATATTCTCGCGTACGCGGCGGTGAGAATGCCTGCGACGTTTGCCGCCGTGAGCCGCGCGCTGGAGCTTGCTCTCGAATGCTTTGACGGCAAAATTTACTCGGTGCTTGATGTAGGTGCGGGCACCGGCGCGGGAGCTATCGCGGCGGCGCTGTTGACGGATTGCGCCGATATCATATGCGTTGAGCGCGAACAGAATATGATAGCGCTCGGACAAGAATTTTTCGCCTGTATGGACATTCAAGGAGAGTGGATACGGCGCGATATCGCGCAAGGGATACCCGAAAAAGCGGATTTGGTCATCTGCTCGTACTGTCTTAACGAGCTTACGGCGGCACAGAGAAAGTCTTCGGTAGAGGAGCTTACAAACGCCGCGAATAAGCTGCTGCTTATCGTTGAGCCGGGCACTCCGAACGCGTTTGCGAGTGTTAAGCAAATGCGCAGACAGCTTGCGGAGAGCGGATTGACTATCGCCGCGCCTTGCCCGAATACGGTAGACTGTCCCCTGCCCGATAACGACTGGTGTCACTTTACGGCGAGGGCGGCGCGCTCGCGAATCCACAAGCAGCTAAAGGGCGCAGACGTTCCCTACGAGGACGAAAAATTTTGCTTTCTCGCCGCGGCAAGGCAGACCGCCAAGCCCTGCACGGGCAGAATACTCCGCCGCCCGTTCATAGAAACGGGAAAGATCACGCTGACCGTATGCTCGGAAAGCACCGTCTCAACACAATTGGTAACGAAAAAAGACCCGCGCTTCAAAGCGGCAAGAAAAGCCGGCACGGGTGATAAGCTTTAACAACGGAGGTGCATTATTTTGGATATTTTATTATTACAAGTCGGCGAAAATTTAACATGGCGCGAACTTGAGGGCTACATGGGCTGCCTTTCGGGAGCGCGTCAGCGCGGCATAATGAAGAAGAAAAGCGACGGCGACAGAATAAACGCGCTGCTCTCGCGGCTGCTGATACTATCGGAGCTGTCAAGGCGTACCAAGCTGCCGCTGAGAAAGCTCAAATTCGAGCTCGGCACTCACGGCAAGCCGTATCTCAAAGCGGGCGGAGTGCAGTTTTCGCTGTCGCATACTCGCGGTGCGATATGCGCGGCGTTCTCGGATAAGGAGGAGATCGGCGTTGATATCGAGCGCAAGGACAGGCGCGTAAACGAGGCTATGTACAAGCGCGTGCTGTCGGACGAGGAGGCGTTCCACCTTACCTCCAACGGCGACTTTCTGCGGTTCTGGGTGCAGAAGGAGGCGTTTTTGAAGCGTCTTGGCATCGGCATAACACGCGACCTGCGCGGCGTGAACTCGCTCGAGCTGCCCGACACCACCGCGATAGAGCACGGCAGTTATTTCGTCGGCGCGTCGGGCAAAGGCGCGTTCGACGCGGCGGTCAGCGAGGTCTCGATCAAAGAGATGCTGAGCAGATACGTGCTCGAGGTATGAATATTCACAATCCTACCTCTTGACACTTGTATTGTAATATGATATAATGTAGTCAATAACGAAAGTGAGGTGAATGACATGAAGAAATACTATCGTCCTGTTCGGGAATATCTGTCATTCACATCTGCGGCTTAATGCGGTCGGGCCTGCTGTGTAATACGGAAATTTGGCGTTCTCGTTTGGGAGAACGCCATTTTTTGACCGCGTTAAGGAGAATTATATGCAGGAAATAATTTCGATCACAGTAAGTGACTATCTCGGTTTTGAACTTGCCGAGAAAATTGCCGCGGCGCAGTGGCACAGACCCGATTGGCGGGATAGAGTGATACGCATGATGTATGACTACAAGTCCCGCAGCGACTGCTTTAATGTTATCGCAAGGTCGGGAGGTGCGGTTATAGGTCGTATACAATGTATGCGCAGCGTGACAAATCCGAGACTGTGGCATTTTGGGGATATGTTTGTCGCTCCCGAATACCGCCGCCGTCATATCGCGTCACAAATGCTGAACGCGGCTTTTGAGGTGCTTTGCGACAGGGGCTGTTGTGTAGTCCGCGCCTATGTCGAACCCGAAAATATTCCCTCGCTCGGCTTACAAAAAAAGTTTGAATTTAATGAAGTTCCCTACGAGCAATTTGACGATCTGTTGAATGAAGGAGAGCTTATGTTTGAAAGAGATCTGCAAGCGTATACGATTGTTCCCGCGTCGGAGGAAACGGCGCTCTATATCTGCGAACTATGCGAACAGTGTGCCAAGTCTCTGCACATCGGGGAGATAGTTTACCACGACTTTTATAATGAGATTGTGCAAATGCTGAATGATACCGATGAAAAAAATTTCTTGATATACCGCGGAGCGTTCCCATGTGCGTGGCTAAAGCTGAACGGTTTTACCGATGACGCGGGCTGGCTGTCAATGCTTGCCGTTGCGCCGTCTTTCCATCGTCGGGGAATTGGGAAATTTTCGGTCGACTTTGCTGAAAGATATCTCTTGGAGCAAGGTAAAAAATACATCAGGATTCACACGACCGAGGATAACGATCCCGCGCGAATGTTGTACGAAAAATGCGGATATGCGCTCGTTGACAGCCGCCGTAATTCGGAGCGCACTACCCTGACATTTGAAAAAGCGCTTACAAACTTACGTCAATAACGTTAAAGAATATTGACAACCCTGCGTCGAATATGCTATAATATAAAAGTATGCAATTTATGAAAAGAGGCTTTGTTATGGCAAAATATTTCGGCACAGACGGTTTCCGCGGCGAGGCGAACGTCGGGCTTACAGTCGAGCACGCCTACAAGATAGGACGTTTCATCGGCTATTATTACGGCAAGGATCACCGCTGTCAGGTAGTCATTGGCAAGGACACGCGCCGCAGCTCGTATATGTTTGAATACGCGCTCACCGCGGGGCTTACCGCCTCGGGAGCGGACGCGTATCTGCTCCACGTCACGACGACACCGAGCGTTTCCTACGTGGTGCGCACGGACGATTTCGACTGCGGTATAATGATCTCCGCCTCGCACAATCCCTATTATGATAATGGTATCAAGCTGTTCAATTCCAAGGGCGAGAAAATGGACGAGGACTTCATTGACGAGATTGAAAAATACCTCGACGGCGAGCTCGGTGAGATCGCCCTTTCGCAGGGCGACGAGATAGGCAGAGCCTCCGACTATTCCGCGGGACGCAACCGCTATATCGGCTATCTTATATCATTGGCGACACATTCGTTCAAGGGCAAGCGCGTAGGTCTCGACTGTGCGAACGGCTCGGCGTTCACAATAGCGAAGAGCGTTTTTGATGCTCTGGGCGCTAAGACCTACGTCGTGAGCAATAAGCCCGACGGCTTCAATATCAACACTAACTGCGGCTCAACGCATATCGAGAACCTGATAAAGCTCGTCGAGGAGGAGCAGCTCGACTGCGGTTTCGCGTTCGACGGCGACGCCGACCGCTGTCTTGCCGTAGACGAAAAAGCGCAGCTTGTCGACGGAGACAAGATACTGTACATATACGGAAGTTACCTCAAGGAGCGCGGAAAGCTTGAGGGCAATACCGTAGTCACCACTGTAATGTCAAACCTCGGACTGTATAAGGCGTTTGACGAGCTTGATATTGCTTACGAAAAAACCGCAGTCGGCGACAAATACGTCTACGAGCGCATGAACGAAAAGGGCTACATTCTCGGCGGCGAAAACAGCGGACATATCATTTTCAGCAAGTACGCCAATACGGGCGACGGAATTCTCACCGCGCTTAAAATTATGCAGGTCATATGCGCAAAAAAGACCACACTCTCCGAGCTTACCAAGGGAATGACCGTATATCCTCAGATATTGAAGAATGTTCGCGTTACCGACAAAAACACCGTGCTGAACGACCCCGACGTACAGTCGGCGATAAATGCGGCGGCGGACGCTCTCGGCGCGGACGGCAGAGTGCTTGTCCGTCCATCGGGAACAGAGCCTCTTCTCCGCATAATGACCGAGGCTAAGTCTAAGGACATATGCTCAAAGCATATCGCGGATATTGAAAAGGTAGTCCGTGATAAGGGGTATGCGGTTGGATAACTGCAAAACGCTGCAATATAAAAATCCCGTTCCGCAAGGAACGGGATTTCGTATTGTAGCTTTAGCGCAAAAAACCACCGCTTGAAGCGGTGGAATAAAAATCTTT
>CAJUMS010000030.1 GCA_910587465.1 uncultured Oscillospiraceae bacterium | reverse complement strand
CTTACAAAAAGGTTACAATTAAATTACAGTTTTGTAACAATCATTGACATTACAAAAAAATATGATAAAATATAGTTATGGGGCAGGTTATTGAAAATATTTTGATCTACATAGCGGCATTTTTTCACACAGTCCCTACTTCCATTTAACGGGAGCGCGCGGGTTCATATATACTGCAGTGTTAATTTACCTCTCTCCTCTTTCCGCGGCGCTCCGAATAATTTCTCCCCGAGTATATCGGGGAGTTCTTTTTTAAGGAAAAGTCGCTTACGATTGTAAGCGACATAATTGTTATACCTCGTCGTCACTCTCGGGAGCATCCCAGTTGTGCCATACGTTCTGCACGTCGTCGTTGTCCTCCATAGCCTCGAGCAGCAAGCCCATTTTCTTGAGCTGATCCTCATCAGTGAGGGCAGTGTAAGTACTCGGGACCTGCTCCGCCTGCGCCGATACAACCTCGTAACCGCGCTTAGTAAGCTCCGCCGCAACGTTCCCGACCTCGTTGGGATCGGTGGTGATCTCAACGCAGCCGTCCTCGAAACTGAAATCGTCCGCGCCGCTCTCGAGAATGTCCTCCATTGCCTTATCCTCGTCGATTTCGCCGTCCTCGTTATTCAGCACGATAATACCTTTAAGCGAGAACATAAAGCTTACGCAGCCGGCCATACCGAGATTGCCGCCGAATTTATCGAAATAGTGACGTATCTCACCCGCAGTACGGTTTCTGTTATCGGTCAAACAGTCAACGATAACGGCAACTCCGCCGGGACCGTAGCCCTCGTAGACACAGTTCTCGTAGTCGTTTTTCTCCGCGCCGCCCGCTGCCTTTTTAAGCAGACGGTCAATGTTGTCGTTGGGGATATTGTTAGACTTAGCCTTCTGCACAAGCGTCGCAAGTCGCGAATTATTTGCCGGGTCAGCCGAGCCCGTCTCCTTTATACAAACAAGAATTTCACGGCTGATCTTAGTGAAAACCTTAGCACGTGCGCCGTCCTTTTCGCCTTTTTTTCTCTTGATCGTACTCCACTTAGAATGTCCTGACATAATACTTCTCCTTTACGTTAATTCAATTTATTGACCTTTAATGCTGAAAATTAGCGAATATTAACTAATTCAGCTTGGTGAAGCCCTCACCATAGACCTCGCCCGCCGTTGTCGTGACGACAAACGCTTTCGGGTCTATCTCCTTTATGATGCGCTTTACCTTTGAGTAGGCGCTGCGGTGGACTGCCGTCGCAATGACCTGCCGTTCCTCGCCGCTGTACGCGCCCTCGCCCTTTAAGAGCGTAACGCCGCGTTCCTGCTCAATAAGCTTATGTGCGATCTCGGTCGGGCAATGCGAGAAAATCAGCAGGAAACGGCTCTCCTGACTGCCGTAGACCAGCACGTCAATAAATTTTGACTGCACGAATATCGCCACGACCGCGAACAGTACAACGTTGATATCCTTGTAGATCGCCAATCCGAGCAGCACGACAATGCCGTCCAAAGCAGCCTGTATTCCGCCGAGCTTAAGATCGGGAAGAAAACGGTTGATTATTTTCGTGATTATATCCGTGCCTCCCGAAGTACCCTCACGCTGATAAGTAAGCCCCATTCCCGCGCCCATAAGTGCGCCGCCGAATATCGCAGCCATTATGCCGTTTCCGTTCTCGGCACTGTAAATCGGCACAAACACCTCAGCCAAGTCGGTCGCAACGGTTATCGCCGCAACGGAGATCAGCGTTTTTACCATTGTTGCCTTGTTCAACAGCAAAAAACCCGCGATAATAAGCGGAACATTCAACAACATTATCAGCGTGCCGACCTGCCAGTCTGTTAACCCCGAAATAATTATCGCAACACCCGTAGCACCGCCCGGGGCTATGTTGTTCGGGGAAATAAAGCAGTGAACTCCCAGCGAGTAAACCGCCGCTCCGAGCAGTATCACCGCAATATCAAACGCCCACCGAAGAACGGTATTTTTCCTTGAATTATCGACCATAGCGCCCTCCGCGAAACAAATTTAATCGTTGTCTATCGGAAGCGCGGCGCAGATCATCTCGAACAGCTCCGCGGCGCGTTTATCCTGCCCGCTCAAAGCAAGATAGCCAAACAGCGCCTCAAGCGCAGTAGCCCGCCGATATTCTGACGGCTTGGCGCTCTTTGGAACAGAGATACCACCCGCATTGCGCCCGCGCCGCAAAATATCCGCCTCTCGCTCGCTAAGGAGCGGTTCTATAATACCGACCGCCTCAGACTGATAGCTTGCACGGACACGCTCGACCGCCAGCTCGTGCAGTCTGCCCGCGTTGGTCTGATGCTGCCTGACAACATGCTCGCGCACCATGACCTCGTACACGCTGTCGCCGTAAAACGCCAGAATGTTCGGGCTGTACGCCGCCGCTTCCTTTTCGGTCAGTTTCTCAAACGTCATCTTATTTCTCCAAAATGTAGTAAACGTAGCTGTATTCCTCGCTGTGCAGATCAAACATATACATTTCCTTGTTGATCTCACCGATACCCGCCGCTGTTTCGTTATCTGCCGCGCCCTCGTACTTTTTGACAAGATCGCTCATCGGGCGGTAAAATCCGTTAGTCCAGTCGGTTTTCGGCGCGATATAAAAGTCGCGTATCTTGAAGCGCTGCTCTCTTGCGAATCTCAGGACCGCATCCAGCGGCACTGGTCTGCCGAAGCGGCACTCGACATAACACCGCGTATCTGGCGACGGGTCGATTAGCCAGCAGAGCGTTCTGTATACGGCAACTGCTCCCTTTTTTAAGCTGCCATACAGTCTCTCAAGACGCAGTGGAACACCGTCCGGCTCCGCGCCGCAGTTCATCCATACGAACTCCCAACCGCCCTCTTTTTCCGGCAGCTCAAACGCTCCGACAACACGCGTTTCAAAACCGAGTGCTGCAGCACTGTCGGCACGATGCTGCTCGTAAAACGCTGCAAACGGCTTCACACCTGTCTTCTCGTTAATGATACGCGGCGTATCGCTTTCGTCCCCGACGAACAAAGCGTTTTCGCATCTCACCGTACCGCAAAGCTCCATTACCCTTCGCGAGGTGTCCTCGCTGCCCGCTGTTGAGCGCTCCATTTCCCGAATTATGTTGATGATAAAACTCATAGATGTCACCTCCGAGATCCCGCTCCGAGGAATTTTCTCTTTATTTAACGTACATAATTAAATTCAAAGTCAAAGATGGAAACAAGATCATCGTCCCGTATCCCCTGCCGCTCCAGCTCGTCGATTATGCCGCTCGAACGCAAAACGCGCTGGAAATACTGCAAGCTCTCGTAGTCCTCCATATTGACTGTGGACAATATCGGCGCGAGCCATTCCGCGTCGACGATATATACGCCGTCCACCTTCTCGACTTTAAAGCTGTGCTTCTCCTCATTGAGCTTCGCTAGCTCCTCCAAAGTCAGCGGAACAGCCTCATAGCGTTTCACGGGCGGCAGCGTATTGAGCTTTGCCGTCACCGCGTCCATAAGCATGTCCGTACCCTCGGTAGTCGCTGCGGATATGCGAAAAAACTGCAAACCCTTGTCCGTGATGTACTTCTCAAATGCGGATATCTGCTCATCTGTCGCAAGGTCGCTCTTGTTCGCCGCAACTATCTGCGGACGCTCGGCAAGCTCCTCAGAGAAATTGGCAAGCTCAGCGTTAATTTTCTCAAAATCCTCCACAGGGTCGCGCCCCTCGATACCCGAAACGTCCACAACGTGAACTATTAAACGGCATCGCTCAACATGCCGCAAGAACTCGTGTCCAAGTCCTACGCCCTCCGAAGCCCCCTCAATAAGCCCGGGGATATCCGCCATTACAAACGACTTTTCACCGCGCTTTACAACGCCCAGCACGGGAGTAAGCGTGGTAAAGTGGTAGTTCGCGATCTTCGGCTTGGCGGCGCTGACTACGCTTATCAGCGTGGATTTTCCGACATTCGGGAATCCGACAAGCCCAACGTCCGCAAGCAGTTTCAATTCGAGCACCACGTCGAACTTCTCCCCGGGAAATCCCGGCTTCGCGAAACGCGGTATCTGCCTTGTCGGGGTCGCGAAATGCACGTTGCCCTTCCCCCCCTTGCCGCCCTTTGCGACAATTATCGGCTCGTCGTCGGAAACATCAGCGAGAATGCGCCCCGTATGCGCGTCCTTGATTATCGTGCCGCGCGGCACCTTTATGACCGTGGGGTCCATCGACTTTCCCGAGCACCGCTTAGCACCGCCGGGCTCACCGTCGGGCGCAATATATTTTTTCTTGTAGCGGAAGTCGATAAGCGTCGACAGACCGTCGTCCGCGACAAAAACTATATCCGAGCCTTTGCCGCCGTCTCCGCCGTCGGGACCGCCCGCGTTCACATATTTCTCGCGGTGAAACGACACGGCACCATTGCCGCCGCTGCCCGCTCTTATGGATATTTCAACCTTATCGACAAACATTGCATGACCGCCTTTCCGTCTTGAATTATACTTCCCCGCCGTCCTCAAAAAATACACAAATAAGCCGGACAGAGATCCGGCTTAGTGTGTACAAATGTACCGAAATCAGTCAGCGTAAACGCTTACCTGCTTTCTGTCGCGACCAACACGCTCAAACTTTACCTTGCCGTCAACGAGTGCGAACAGGGTATCATCGGAGCCTCTGCCCACATTGTTTCCGGGATGAATGTGAGTACCGCGCTGTCTTACGAGAATGTTACCCGCAAGAACAAACTGTCCGTCAGCGCGCTTAACGCCAAGTCTCTTGGACTCGGAGTCACGTCCGTTCTTTGTAGAACCCATTCCCTTTTTATGAGCGAAATACTGTAAACTGATCTTAATCATCGTTTTTTCCTCCTGTTAATCAATTTCAACCTTAACCTTGCTGTAATCCTCGGCAATTGCCGTCAAATGCGTATAAAACGCTTCAAGCAGATTTTCCGCCGCATTGTCGCCGTCAATAAGCGACAGCGTGATGCGGTTTTCCTCGACCATGACCTCGGCATCTGCGCCGAAGTTCTCCGTCACCGCGTTGCACACAAGCATCGTGCAGGAGCTGACCGCCGCACAGACGATATCATTTCCCTTCATGCCGTAACCCGCATGACCGCTTATCTCAAAGCCGCGAAACCCGCCGTTCTTCTTATGGAATACAGCTTTAAGCATTATGCGTTGATAGCCTCAATTCTTACCTGGCTGTACGGCTGTCTATGGCCCATTTTTCTCTTAACGTGCTTCTTGGGCTTGTAAGTGAAAACGGTGATCTTCTTAGCCTTGCCGTTCTTCAGAAGCGTAGCCTTTACCGAAGCGCCGTTCACATAAGGAGCGCCGACGGTAACGCCATCGTCCTTGCCGACCATGATTACCTTATCGAAGGTGATTTCGCCCTCGGCGTCAAGCTTCTCGATAAAGAGAACGTCGCCCTCTTTTACCTGATACTGCTTTCCGCCTGTCTCAATTACTGCGTACATAGTTTCATACCTCATTTTTATCAGACTCGCTGCGTCAAGGTGTACGGGAAATTGCCCGTTACTTATAACCCCACACAAGCGGCTTTATCATTATATCACAACAAACCCCCGTTGTCAAGAGGGTTTCCGAATTTTAAACCAAAAACATTAATTTTTTTGACACCGGTCAAAAGATAATTCATGACTATATGCATTAAAGTTATTTTGTCTTGTATAAAAAATTCATGAAGTAATTCACTTAATTTTTATAGTTATTATGTTCAATTGCATAAAAGTTATTTTGTATAATATGTCGAAATTGTAAAAAATCACAAAAAGTTGTTGACAATTCAACCTATTTGCTATATAATATAATCAAACAAAGGAAGCGGATTATACCTCCGTATCGTTTGTTTGTTTAGTTGTCTCCTTTCTTTTGTTCTACACATAATTTATAATTTGATTTCCGAGCCTGCATAGGCTCATTTTTTTTTTGCTGTTTTTCACAAAAAGCTATGGAAAATTTCACAGTTCTATGTTATAATAATGAGGTATGATTTTTTGACGACACAGGAGGGACTATGGCTAAAAAGAAATCGAGTACGTGTATTCCCGGTCTGTCATTCAGCTGGAAACGCGCGCTCGGCATTACCGCGGCTAAACAGCGGTTCGCGCGAAAAACGGGTATCCCAACCACCAAGGCAGGACTGGAGCGTAAGATTGGCAAAGCAGTAATGGATTTGCTTGATCCAACAAGCAATTCCAAGAAAACCACCAAAAAGAAAAAGTAAGGACTGATAATTATTTTTGAACAGAAACAAATAGGAAACGGCGTTTATTTGTACAAATATACAGACAAGCGCTTTAAAACCAATGAGATACAGGTCATGCTGTACACGGACTTCAACGGTCTTTCACGTTCGGACTGTGCTGCGGCGGCATATATTCTGACAGACTGCTGCAAGAAATTCCCAACCTATTCCGAATTATCAAAGCATCTGGCAAATCTGTACAGCGCGTCGCTTTACTCTAATGTCAACTTTGCGTGGAGCGGCATGAGAGTTGCGGCGGTCAAAGCTAATGTTCTCGGCAACGCATACGCGCTTGACGGTGAAAATCTTGAGGCGGAGATGTGCGGGATACTATGCGAGTGTCTGCTCTCCCCCAACGCCGAAAACGGTAAGTTCGACGAGACCGCGACCGCAAATATGCGCGCTGAGATCATCGATGATATTGACAGCGTTATCAACGAAAAATCGAGCTATGCCGCACAGCGCGGCGCTATGATTGCGTTCAAGGGCGAACCTATGGACACGCCGCCCGTCGGCACTCACGAGGAAGCGGAGCGGATCACTCCCGAGACGGCGTACCACGCTTACAGAAATATGCTCGAGACCGCCCGCATACACATAGTCTGCTCAGGATCAAGCGACTTTACGGATACGGAAAGGGCATTCACTAAGGCATTCTCAAAGCTTGAGCGCAGCAATATCTGCGAACTGAAAAAAACGCCATCCACACTCAAACCCGAGCCTGCCGTATTTGCCGATACTATCCCAATGGAGCAGGCCATTCTCCGTATGTATTTCAAAGCTCCCGAATTCGGGGACTTCCGTGCAGCGTTAATTCTGAGCGTTATCCTCGGCGGAATGACGACATCGCGTTTCTTCCTGAATATCCGCGAAAAGCAGTCGCTGTGTTATTACTGTGCCTGCACGGGAAACAGAGCGCTCCGCACCCTCACCGCATACGCGGGCGTTGAGCCTCAAAATATCGAGCTTACCAAACAGGCGATACTTGACGAGTTGAACGATATACGCGAAAACGGGGTTACCGAAGAAGAACTCAGCGCCGCAAAGCTCGACCTGTACAATCGCTATTCCTCGATGAAGGACAGCCCTTCTATTATGATAGCGTGGTATCACGGTCAGATACTTGACGATGAGATACACTCCCCCGAGGAGGAATGCAGGGAGATTGAAAAGGTGACCTCCGAAAGGATACGGGCAGCGGCAAGAGCATACACGCTCGATACCGTATATACCCTCTGCTCCCCCGACTTTGACGGCACAGCAGACAGCGACGAAAGGGAGGACACGGAATGATCGAAAAGATATATGACAGCGTTATCAAAGAGACGTGTCTCAAATACGTTCACGAAAGCGGAGTACGGGTGTATATGCTCCCCATGGATGGCTACTCCACGGCGGTCGCGCAGTTTACGGTGAAATTCGGATCGCAGGACAACGCATTCTCGCTGAATGGCAGCGGGCTTCATAAGGTTCCCGACGGCACGGCTCACTATCTCGAGCACAAGCTGTTCGAAAGCGAAGAAAAGGACGCATTCAGACTGTTCGCACAGACGGGGGCTTCCTGCAACGCGGGCACGAGCTTTGACTACACGCAGTACTATTTCAGCTGTACGGACAGCTTTAAAGAAAATCTGGAGATACTTCTCGGCTTTGTGCAAGACCCATATTTCACTCCCGAGAACGTCGAAAAGGAGCGCGGCATTATCGGACAAGAGATCACGATGTACCGCGACAGTCCGGGCTGGAGAGTGTTCACGAATCTGCTGGAGGGCTTGTACAGCGTTAATCCCGTGCGCAACGACATCGCCGGCACGGTCGAGACCATTGCCGAGATCACAGAGAAAGCGCTCTACGACTGCTATAACGCTTATTATAACCCCGCGAATATGTATCTGTGCGTTGCGGGAAATTTCGACCCCAGCGAGGTCATCGCGGTGTGCGAGGACAAGCTGCAAAAACGCGAGCCGCTCGACGTGCGCACCGCCGCTTTTGACGAGCCGCTTACCGTAAACAATCGCCGTATGGAGCTTACGATGCCCGTCTCAAAGCCGATATTCGAGATAGGATTTAAGCGTCCCGCGCTTTCGGGACAGGCACAGATAGACGAATATATCCACTTCAATATACTGTTCGATATGATCTTCGGCAGCGTTTCGGATTTTTTCGGACGAATGAGAGACAGCGGGCTTATAAACGAGCAGTTCTCCGACGGCGTTTTCAACGGTCGCGGTTTCTGCATACCATTCCTGCGCGGTGAGAGCAACGATCCCGACGCCGTGCTTGCCGAGATACAGCGCGAGCTGAGGGCGTTCAAGACCGTTCCGCCGCCGCGTGAGGAATTCGAGCGTATAAAGCGCGCGACTTACGGCTCACTTGTACGCGATTTCACGAGCGCGGACGCGGTCGCGAGCACGCTGTCCGAGGCGGCGCTGAGAGACAGCTCGCCGTTCGCGACGATAGATACCGCCGCAAAGGCGGAATACGAAAAAATGCTGGAGCTGCTGCTCGGGCTTGACGAGGAAAATGTGTGTATTTCAATTGTAAAAGGAGACAGATAAAATGACATCGGTGCTTTTGACAGCGCAGCAGGCGCTGACCGAAATGGAGGTCGAATTCCCAAATCTTTTCGGAGGTATGGCAATAAACTATTACCGAGGGTTTAAGTTATTCGGCATAAATATATACTGGTACGGCGTGCTTATCGTGATAGGCGTTGTTCTTGCGTATCTGTATGCTATGCGCCGCGCGACAAAAGATTTCGGACTGGTTAAGGAAAGGGTTTTCGACGTGGTATTCGCGGCGATAATCGGTGGATTTACGTGTGCTAGGATTTACTTCTGCGTATTTACGGAGCTGAAAAATCCCGGAACGTACACCTCCGTTATAGAGGTTTTTACGAAAATACGCGATGGCGGTCTGGCTATCTACGGCGGAGTTATCGGAGCGTTTCTTGTGGGATTTGTGTTCTGCAAGCTGCGTAAGGTCAACTTCTTTGCAATGACGGACTTGGCGTCCCTCGGATTTCTTATCGGTCAGACGATAGGGCGCTGGGGAAACTTCATCAATCAGGAGGCTTACGGCGAAGTCTGTTCGCCCGACTGGGTATTTGGCATGAGCGGCTCAAAGATCGCGACCGAGGTCGAGGCGGGAGCGCTCGTTCACCCGTGCTTTCTGTACGAGAGTGTCTGGTGTCTTGTCGGGTTTGTGCTGCTGCATTTTTACAGCAAAAAGCTCCGCACCTTCGACGGTGAGATCACGCTGATGTATGTCGCGTGGTACGGTCTCGGAAGGTTCTTCATTGAGGGTCTGCGCACCGACAGCCTGTACGCGGGAAGTCTGCGTATATCACAGATAGTCGCGGGAGCTTCGTTTGTCGCGGGACTTATTCTGTTTATAATTTTTAAGGTCGTCACGGCAAAAAAGGAAATACCGCTTTATGTGAATTCGGACGCGTCAAAGGAGCTTATTGAGCATGACCGTACCATTGAGGAAGAAAAAAAGCGTAAAAAACTCGCCAAAAAGGAAAAAGCCGCGCCGAGCATTCTCGGTGAGGGTGTGAAATTGGACGACAGTACCGATAGCCTGCTTACGGCTGACAAGGAAGATGGAACCGCGGAAGAGGCTCCCAAGGTATCCGATGAACCCGTTATCCCTGAAGAAAATAACGAAATCGACAACAAGGAGGAATAATTATGAGTGCAAATATAATTGACGGAAAGGCGATATCCGCCGCGGTAAAGGAACAGGTGCGCGACGAGATAGCGCGCGACAAGCTTACGGTTGGGCTTGCGGTGGTGATAGTCGGAGACGACCCCGCAAGCCGCGTGTACGTCAATAACAAGAAAAAGGCATGTGAATTCTGCGGTATCAAGAGCTACGAGTACGCACTCCCCGCCGAGACTACGCAGGAGGAGCTGCTGGAGCTTGTCGATACGCTGAACGCGGATAAGAACGTCAACGGCATACTTGTTCAGCTGCCGCTGCCCAAACACCTTGACGAAAAGGCAGTCATTGAGCGCATTTCGCCGGACAAGGACGTTGACGCGTTCCACGAAAGCAACGTCGGCCGCATTATGATCGGCAATTACAGCTTTCTCCCCTGCACCCCCGCGGGATGTATGGAACTCATCCACAGCACGGGTGTTGAAGTCGCAGGCAAGGAGTGCGTAGTAATAGGCCGCTCGAACATCGTAGGCAAGCCCATGGCTATGCTTCTGCTCCACGAAAACGGCACGGTGACAGTCTGCCACAGCAAAACGCATAATCTCGCCGAGGTCTGCCGCAGAGCGGATATTTTGATTGCGGCGGTGGGGCGTCCGAATTTTGTCACCGCCGATATGGTAAAGCCGGGCGCGGTCGTTATCGACGTGGGTATTAACCGTCTCGACAACGGCAAGCTTTGCGGCGACGTAAAGTTCGACGAGGTGAGCGAGGTCGCGGGGTGGATTACACCCGTACCGGGCGGCGTGGGACCCATGACGATCGCTATGCTTATGCGTAACACCGTCACGGCGGCGAGAATACAGAAATGAAGAACGCAAAGGGATTTTTTAAGAGCGCGATAATACTCACAGCAGCGCTTGTACTTATTTGTATATGTATGCCCGAATGGGGAGTCATGCAAATAGTTATTGTGCTGCTGGTCTCGCTTTTGACAGGACTGCAGTGGTTTTTGTTTTTCTACATAAAGAATATAAAATAATATAAATTAGATTAGCGCAGCAGTCATCAAATGTTGGCATTTGCTAATTTGACTTGTCTCCAAACGCCGACGAGGATCAAGTTATTTAAAAGAATTTTAAAATTCCGATACCGCATGCTTACTTCCCTTCGGACGCTTTTTAAAATTCATGCGACTCGCTGGATTGACTATTGTCGTTCGCTCCAAAATTTCACCCCATAACGTCGCTGATATAAATTCTAATTTACAAAAACAAAGAGGCAAGATTACTCTCGCCCCTTTGAATTTTATAGCCCAAAGCTAACGGAAAGCGCGTCGTTTACCTGCTGCATGGAGCTGCTGTCAAGCTCCCCCATGCGTTCTTTCAAGCGCCTTTTATCCAATGTACGAACCTGCTCCAAAAGTACGACCGAGTCCTTAGCCAAGCCACAGGACGACGCTGCCACGGATATATGTGTCGGGAGCTGGGATTTTTCCTTTTTACTCGTGATCGCCGCCGCGATGACCGTCGGCGAATGCTTGTTTCCTACGTCGTTCTGAACTATCAGCACGGGGCGTATTCCGCCCTGCTCCGAGCCTACCACGGGACTCAGATCGGCGTAATATATCTCACCGCGTTTAACTAACATTAAAACCATTCCTTTCATTATTATCGGCAGATTTGCTTGTCTGCACTTCCCTGTCGAGAATATTATTGACGCTGATTTTTCGATTATTCAATAATTTTCCGACATTATATTTTATTCCGAGCGACATTAAATTGTTATCGGAGAACGGAGTTTTTATGTTTACATGGGACAAACTGCTCTGCGCCAAACGAGAGCGTGAACATACGGTACAGAACCCCGACGACGTCCGCACAGAGTTCCGAAAAGACTACCACCGTATAATCGGCAGTGCATCATTTCGTAGACTTCAGGACAAGGCGCAGGTATATCCGCTCAAACGCGGTGATTTTGTAAGAACACGCCTTACTCACTCGTTGGAGGTTAGCTCGTTCGCCGGATCGCTCGGTGACACTATCTTCCGTCGGCTGATCGACGAAAATACCGAGGGCATAAACGAGATCGTCCGCGAAAACTGCTGCGATATTCTGGAGTGTGCGGGACTGGTACACGATATCGGAAATCCTCCGTTTGGGCACTTTGGAGAGTTCTCCATTCGTCAATGGTTTGAGGATAACCTGCCAAAGCTGACGTTCAAGGGCAAGCCTGTGACTGAACTGCTCAGCAAGCAGATGAAATCGGATTTTCTCAACTTCGAGGGCAATGCGCAGGCGCTGCGTGTTCTGACGCGGCTACACTGCTTAATGGATATGGACACGGGAATGAACCTCACTTACGCTCTGCTGAACACGATAGTCAAGTATCCGGTATGCTCTACGGGTATCGACAAAAAGAGCGGAGATATACGGACTAAAAAAATGGGTTACTATCTTTCGGAGGAAGAGCTTTTCCGAGATATAACCTCGTGTACCGGAGTTAGAGACCGCCGATATCCGCTAACGTTTATACTTGAGAGCGCAGACGATATCGCCTATAAAACCGCCGATATCGAGGACGCATCGGTAAAGGGATTGCTCGACTATCACCGTATACTCGACGAGCTGCGCAGCGACCGCTACCGTGAAAAATGCATATCTCCCAAGGCGCTTGAAATGCTTGAGAAAGCTGCCGCTGAGCTTGAAAAATCGTTTGAATCAGCTAAAAGCTTCAATATGCGTGACCCGCAGCTTAAAGCTGTTCAGCGGTGGATCGTAAAATTGCAGAATATGTTGATCTATGCGGCGTCGGATGCGTTCTGCGACAACTACGCGGCTATTATGAACGGAGAGTTCAAAAGCGAGCTGTTGGCGGAAAGTCCCGCGCGAACGCTTGCGTTTGCACTCGGCGATATCGCGTACCGTTATGTGTTCCGCTCCTCGTCTATCGTTATGAGCGAACTGTCGGAAAGCTCTATGATGACGTTTCTGCTGGACAAGATTGTCCGGGCGGCGCTTAGATTTGAAACTGAAGAAAAATGCATTTTCGACCGTGATCTTAGCGAGGTGCTGTCGGAAAATTATCTTGAAATATGCAAGCGCGCGTGTGAAGGCAAGTCGGACTCGGAGCAATGCTACCGCCGTCTGCTGTTCGCTACGGACTGCGTGTGCGGAATGACGGACAGCTACGCGGAGGAATTTTACCGTATCTTAAGCGGAAATAAGGGGTGACGATATGTACAAGGTATTTCTTGCCGAAGACGACGACGGCATCGCCAACGCGATAATAAAGCGGCTCTCCGAGTGGGAATTCGAGGTAAAGCGCGTGGATAACTACCGTGATGTTATCGGAGAATTCAAGGCGTTCGATCCGCATATCGTACTGCTTGACATTTCACTGCCGTTTTATAACGGATTTCACTGGTGCAGCGAGATACGGCAGATAAGCAAATGCCCCGTTTTGTTTATCTCGTCCGCGTCGGATAATCTGAATATCGTCACGGCTATGAATATGGGCGGCGACGACTTTATCGCAAAGCCGTTCGATCTCAGTGTAATGGTCGCAAAGGTGCAGGCTATACTGAGGCGGAGCTACGATTTCGCGGAGAATATCGGAGTTATCACGCATAAGGGCGCGGTATTGAACACCGCCGACGCAACGCTGAAATTTAACGGTGAGAAGATCGATCTCACTAAAAACGAATACCGTATTATGGAAACGCTGCTCGAAAACAAGGGCAAAGTCGTGAGCCGCGAACGCCTTATGAACAAGCTATGGGAGACTGACAGCTACGTCGACGAAAACACCCTCTCGGTGAACATCGCGCGGCTGCGGAAAAAACTGGAGCAGGCCGGGCTGCACGATTTCATCACCACAAAGGTCGGAATGGGCTATATCGTTTAAAGGAGAACGCAATGAATTTGATACTGCTACATGGTCTCGGACAGAGATCGGCCGCGTGGGATAAGACCATAGAGCACCTGCCCGAGAATATCTCTCCCGCTTATCCCGATCTTTCAAAGCTTGCCCGAGGCGATTATAATAAGCTTTATTCGGCGTTTTGCAGTTACTGCGACGGCTTTGATATGCCGCTCGACCTGTGCGGACTGTCGCTCGGCGCCGTGCTGGCACTTAATTACGCCGTTGACTTCCCCGAAAAGGTGTGCTCTGTAATATTGGTAGCCGGACAGTATAAGGTTGCAAAAGCGCTTATGAAACTTCAAGGGCTGATATTCCGCCTTATGCCTGAAAAAACTTTTTTGGATATGGGCTTCGATAAATCAGACTTTATCGCGCTGAACGGATCAATGGCGGGTCTGGACTTCACCGGCAAAATGAAGAACATTACCGCGAATGTTCTTGTCGCCGTTGGAGAGCGCGACAAGCCAAACGCAAGGGCAGCGAACGAGATATCGGAACTGTTGGGCTGTCCGTTGGAAATAGTTCCGAATTCGGGCCACGAGGTCAATATTGATAACCCAAAGTCGCTCGCCGAGATGATCGCGGCATTTTATGAGAGGTTAGGGCTTATCTAGGTCGACGTTGGCGGGATTGTCGAGCAGCTTTCCGTCACGAGCAAATCGCGAGCCGTGACACGGACAATCCCACGAACGCTCATCGATGTTCCATTTCAATGCACACCCGAGATGCGGACAGCGCGGAACCGTAGGCGTGAGCAGGTTTTTAGCGGCGCTCAGCCCGTTTATCAAGAGCTGTTTTTTCAGTATGTTGCGGCTGGGACTGAACACCTCGGCGCAGGGATTATTCCTGCCGAGAATTTTGTCGCGGAGTATCTCCGCGGCAGCCATGGAGCTTGTCAGTCCCCATTTGTTGAAGCCCGTCGCTGTGTACATATTCGGAGTAAGCGCGGAATAGTTGCCGATATACGGTATGCCGTCGAGCGAAATGCAGTCCTGTGCGCTCCACAAGTACTGTACCTCCGCGTCGGGATAGGAGCTTTTTGCAAAGTCCTGTAACTCTTGACGGCGGCAGGGCTCTCCCGTTTTATGCGCTTCGCCGCCGATAAGAAGAAAATCTCCGCAGTTTCTGAACGAGTAGCCGAAAGTATTCTCGTCCATATATATCCCGTGCAGCTCGGGCGCATTTTTCAGCGCAATAACATCAGAACGGCTCTGATACAGCTTGAGAAAGTAGCTCCCATGAGTGTTGATGAATGGGAAATGAGTGGTTATTACTATTTTGTCGGCGATAATACGCGCACGCTTTGAGAGTGCGGTTGTGCCGCTGATCTCTATAATATGTGTGTGTTCGAAAATGCGGACGTTATCGGACATCTCGCTGACGATTCCGCGCAAGAATTTCAACGGGTTGAATACCGCCTGATTTTTAAAGCGCACCGCCCCGACAGTCGGAAACGGCAGTTCTGTGACCTCGCAAACGTTCGCCGAAAAGCCTATCCTCACAAGCGCCTTGACCTCGTTCTCAAGCAATCCGCGATCCGTACGCGAATAGATATAGCTGTCGGTTTTTTGGAAGCCGCAGTCAATTTTTTGACACAGCTCTGCAAAGCGCTTCAGCGCGTTTTGGTTTGCCTCAAGATACATTTTCGCTTTCTCCGCGCCATATTCGCGGAGAATTTTTTGGTAGATCAGCCCGTGCTGAAACGTAAGCTTTGCGGTCGTCCTGCCCGTTGTTCCCGAACATATTCGCTTGCGCTCCGCTACAATACATGACACGCCGCTCTTTTGAAGCTCATATGCCGTCAGCAGCCCCGCGATACCGCCGCCGATTATCAGCACATCGGTTTTTATATTGCCCCTCGCCGCAGAAAATTCGGGCATATCTACCGTCTCCCAGACAGATAAATTCTCCATTTTTTCACCTCGTTTTAACGTTATTTCTTACTATTATTTCCCGATAAACACGAAAAAAACGCGGATAATTCGCGATTTTTTTCGTAAAATATTTTTAAAGAATTTGAGGTGAAAAAATGTATTTGACGGTGGTGGTCGGCGAAAGCAATGCCGACAAATTTCTCGGGGATCGTCCCATTATCAGAGCATCAGGTTTTACCGCGGTAGACTGCGAGTTCGCGGGGGTAATTGCCGGAAAAGGCGCGGAGCTTGAGGTGAAGTCCGCACTCGGAGTTATTGTGGACGGCGAGACCTTCCACCAAAAAATACCGCGCGGGATACAGCTTATAACCTGCGGGATAAGCTCCAAGAACACTGTGTCTATAACGTCGCGCACCGCCAATAAGCTCACGCTGTCGCTAAATCGCGGCATACGCACCATATCGGGGGTATGCGAGCCGCTCGAGCAGCCCGTGGACGTATCCGAGGACGCAGACGAGTTTGACGTTATGTCAGCGTTCGCAGCGATAGTGCTATCGGGCTTATAACACATATCCGAACACGTCCGCACGCTTATTACAGTCTGCCTATCCGTATACGGCATAAGTAACTCGGACAAATATTTTTTTACCGACCAATACTCTTAGGTCATGCTGCCGTGATCTCAACAGAAAATCCTTATTATCGCTTAAAGTATGAGCAGATTTCCATGCGCATACATCTGCAAAATTTACATTTTTACGGAGCTGGCATATGGATAAGAATAGAATGATGATTCGGGCAGCGAAAGAATTCGCCGCCCATTTTCATGTCAAAAAAGAAAATTTTTACAAAATGTAAATCAGCTATTGACATTTTTAAGCATATAATGTATAATGAAAGTAATGACTTCCGCACAGTTATTACCGCAAATAAATTTGCCGCATTCAGCGCAAGACATCCTGACTAATGCCCTGCGCTTTTTAAAATACGAATGCAACAGAACATTATTTAAGAAAGGAATATTTTATGAGCAAAAGCATTAAGGTAAACGTTGGTTTTCGCGTTGCGGCGACGCTTGCGTCGATGCTTCTTTTCAGCGTTATGACCACCGTCAATATAATCCGT
Source organism: uncultured Oscillospiraceae bacterium (assembly GCA_910587465.1). Lineage (GTDB taxonomy): Bacteria > Bacillota > Clostridia > Oscillospirales > Ruminococcaceae > CAG-115. The sequence goes on along the minus strand of CAJUMS010000030.1, from coordinate 11,930 downwards.
ATTGACAAAACACAGACAACAAACACACAAACTAATTCCCTGCTTGCCAAGGCCCGTACCGCCGAGACAGCACATTACAAGTGGTCGGCGAATCTCAGTAACGCCTTGTACGCAGATACAGAATTTACGGGAAGCATGGATCCGACGACCTGCGTTCTCGGACAATGGTTGTACGGCGAAGCGGGTACCGATGACGCGGAGGTGCTCAAACTGCGCGGTGATCTTGAAGCGCTTCACAAAGAGCTTCACGGTTCGGCTTCGCAGGTACTCGAACAGTACACGAGCAGTCCCACAGATGCGCAGCAGTATTATCAGACCACCATTCAAGGCAACCTCACAACGCTTGTCGGAATACTCGATAAGGTCATAGAGCGCGGAGAAACGCTCAGAACCGAGAGCGAGGAGGCGACCGAAAGGACAATCAGCATTATGCATATCACCACATTGGTATGTATGGCTCTGGCATTGGCGTGCCTTGTCTCGCTTATCATGTACGTTATCAGGCGTGTTGTCCAACCGATCATCAATATCACGAACAGCAGTAAGGTGCTGCAAAACGGACAGCTCGCGTTGGATATCAAGTACCGTTCCGGAGATGAGGTCGGCGATCTGGTGGAAACGCTTAGAACCTCCACACAGCAGATATACAGCTATGTTTCGGACATCAACAATATCATGAGCGAGTTTTCAAACGGCAACTTTAACATAAGCACAAGCGCAGATTACATCGGCGATTTCAGATCTATACAGACCTCTATCGAGAGCTTTACTGAAACGATGTCGGCGGCACTCGGACAGATTGCAAACGCGGAGCACCGTATTTCAGAAAACGCGGAGCAGCTCTCAAACAGCTCCCAATCGGTAGCGCAGGGCGCGACCGAGCAGGCAAGTTCTACCGAGGAGCTTTACGCGGCTCTTGATGAGTTGTACAAGAGCGCACGCGATAACGTAAAGACCGCGGACGAAGCCAAGGAGCACGCGCGCCTGACGGGCGAGCAGGTCTCCCAAAGCAGCGAACAAATGAAGCAGATGATGGACGCTATGACCGACGTAAGCAGCTCCTCCGAGCAGATTGGACAGATTATCGCGACTATTGAGAATATCGCGTTCCAGACTAACATTCTCGCGCTCAACGCGGCAATTGAAGCTGCAAGAGCGGGCGAAGCGGGTAAGGGCTTTGCGGTAGTTGCGGACGAGGTACGCAGTCTCGCAATGCAGACCAACAAGGCGTCAAACGCGACCAAGGATCTTATCGAGAGCTGTATCAGCGCCGCAAGCAGAGGAAACGATATTGTAAACGGCGTTTCGGAAACGCTTGGCAAGACCATGGAGCTTGTTACCCGTTCAAACGACAATATAAATATGATCGCCGACGCGGTTCGCGACGAGGCGGAAGCTATCACGCAGATAAACCAGGGTATCGGTCAGATCGCCGCTGTAACGCAGACAAACTCCGCAAGCAGCGAGGAAGCTGCCGCAGTAAGCGCGGAGCTGTTTGCTCAGGCGCGGCTGCTTCAGGAGCAAACCAAGAAGTTCACGCTCAGAAGCTCGCACAGATAACATAATTATAAAATTACACTTGTAAATTATTAAAACGGCTTTCCGATTTTCGAAAAGCCGTTTTGTCATAAAATTCTTCCGTTCTCAACGCAATAACGGGATCTTTCTTCGCTGACATTATTGATGGTACAAGTCCGACAATCATAGTAAGCACAACGCATATTGCCACAAGAACAGCTCTCGTGGCAGCGAGCGGCTTCTCGAACAGGTGTGGAGCAATATTATAGACAATGCGGTAAAACACTCGCCGCAGGGATGCATTATCCGCGTGAATATAACGAATACGGAGGATACGGTTTTGGTGTGTGTCGCCGATAACGTCAAGGGGATGTCGGAGGATGTTTTGCGGCATATTTTCGAGAAATTCTATCAGGGCGACAGCTCCCGAAAAGCCGAGGGGAACGGCTTGGGGCTTGCTCTCGTGAAACGTAGCATCGATCTGTGCAAACGACAGTATGCACAAGTCTATTTAACTTTCAGCCCGTGAAAGCAAGCAAATGAAACAGACCGATACTACGCCTTTTCTTCAACAAGGCTGCTTATCCATACGCCCTTTTTCACGAGTATATACCCGACTGTAACCTTAATGAAGTCCAAAGCCTGAACTATCGCGAAGATCGACATTATCGGAAGCGTTGTAAATGTACAGAGCAAATACGCTGCTGGCACTGATACCACCCAAGAGAACACGCTGTCGAATAAGAACGTTACCAGCGTTTTTCCTCCGCTGCGAAGGGTGAAGTACAGCGCGTTGAGAAATCCTTGCAGCGGGAAAAACAGTGATGTTATCACAACGAACCAGGTAGCGTAATTTCTTACCTCGACGGTGGTCTCATAGCAGTTCGGGAATATGCCCGATATCGAAATAAGTATCGCCGTCAATATGACCGAGACCCCTCCCGTAAACCACATAAGCCTGAACGCTTCTTCTTTCGCGTCTTTATAGCGTCCCGCTCCGAGGGTCTGCCCGACGAGTATCCCGACCGCGTTGCCGAGGGCTATGAATACGACGTTGAGCATATTACACAGCGCGTTCGAGATGTTCATTCCCGCGACGATATCCAATCCGCGCCGCGAGTAACACTGCGTTAGCACGGCAATGCCGCCTGCCCAGAGAAACTCATTAAAGAAAATCGGCAAGCTTTTTTTAACGATCTTTATTGTCGCGTCCTTCGGCACCAGCAGGGTCTTGTACAGCCCGATAAGGAAATCGTGTTTTTTTCTTGCTGCAAACGCCCACAGCACAACGATCAGCATCTCGGCAAATCTTGACATGATCGTCGCGATAGCCGCACCCTGTACCCCCAGCTGCGGAAAGTCGAATTTTCCGTATATAAGCAGATAATTAAACGCGATATCCACAAAAACGGACGCTACTCCCGCCGCCATAGGCTTCAGCGACGCACCCGTTTCGCGCAGACTTCCCGCGTATATCTGCGTGATGACGAACGGAGGAAGTCCCCAGAGCATTACCGAAAGATAACTCTTTGCGAGCGACATTGTAAGAACAGGATCAATATCGCTGCTTTCGCCCTTTAAATACAGATCGATAAGGAATTCGCCGCCGAAAATCAGCGCCGCCAACCCAGCAAGCAGAACGCCAGCGCCAATCCAGTGCTTTACACGCACCGTGCCGCGAAAACCCTCGGTGTTCTTCTGCCCGAAGTATTGTGCGCCGTATATCCCCGGACCCGACATTCCCCCGAATATCGCCAGATTGAACACGAATATCAGCTGTCCGACGATCGAGACCGCCGTAAACGCCTCCGTTCCGAGACTTCCAACCATTATATTGTCCACCAAACCCACCGCGTTTGTGATGCCGTTCTGTATCATCATGGGCACCGCCAGCGTCAGTGCGCGTTTAAATATTTGTCTGACCTTCATTGACTTGTTTCCTCCATGCAGTGCCCGTTTCTCGTGCGGCACAGTTTAATTATTATACCACAAAGTAAGGCGTTTGTCAACCAATCAAAAAGAAAAAAACTGCGCAGACATATACGCAGTACTTCATATGACACACTTAGGTTTGAAGCGTGCTTATCGGCATAACACCGTTTGTTTGCGGTCATGCTCCGTTCCATATCGGGCAAACGGCGGCGGGATTGAGTGCGGCAGCGCAAAGCGCGGGTCTCCGGCAGAACGTCAAAGAGCGGCGCAGAGCGTATCCGCATGGTATCCTCCCTCCGACAGGGCTTGAGGGATATTGCGCAGCGGCTTGACTCGGCGATTCGCCGCCGAGCCGTCCGGCACGCGCACGGAACGGAGCAATCATTGATCTGAGTGAATGGACGAGCCATTCTTCCATGCTGCTTCTGAGGCAGGAGGGAGTCGAACCCATATGCGTAGTTGAGTTGCCTCAACTGCATTTCCGTGTGTTGGTACGATAACGATACACTGACCTATCGGCGCGCAGTCTGCCGTCCTTTGCCGTGCGACTCGGAAAACGGCTCCGTACATCTTGATTATAGCATATTTTTTTGAAAACGTCAAGCATTATAAATTGAAATTATTCAGCTACTATGTTCCACGCATTCCTCGGGGATATTCTCGATAATGCAGTTTCTGCCGTGCGTCTTTCCGTAATACAGCTTATTGTCCGCGGAGTTTACAAGCGCGTCGACGGTGCCGCCAATATACTCCGATATGCCGAACGTCATAGTCACGGAGAGCTTCATATCCTCGTATTCACAGCGGTACTCACGAATATTTTCCATAATGCATTGCAGTGTTCCAACTGCATCATCATACGGTACTGCAAAGATCATCAGGAACTCCTCGCCGCCCCAGCGGGATACAAAACCCTTATCGCCAACTCCGTCATACAGATGCCGCGCCACATCCTTCAGAACCTCATCTCCGCAGGCGTGACCGTAGTTGTCGTTAAAGCGCTTGAAAAAGTCAATATCTCCGATAGCCGCAACAAACGGAGCGCCGTCCTCCTCGGCTTTTGCACGCATATCGTTCATCTTGATATTGCAGGCGCGGCGATTGTACAGCCCCGTCAGCGGGTCGTTGGATATCAAACTTCTTAGCGCCTGTTGCAGCTTTTCGGCACTTCTGCCCATATCTCCTATCTCATCACCGCGCGTTACCAGTTTTTTCTCGGCAACGCACTCGGTATCGCCCATTGAAATCTTTTTCAGAAACTCGGCAGCCGACAACAGCGAGCCCACCATTCCCCTCGCCACGAGTACGCTGATAAATGCCGCAGCCAGCGCCGCGAGCCATGACAGCACAAGCGACCCGACAACCGCGCTTGTAATGTTGCTCATAACCGTTTCGCGGCTTTTCCCCGCGAATACCATTCCCGTAACCTTTCCGCCCTCGGTAACGGGCATGTAAAATCCGAAAAACGGCACGCCGTTTACGTCAACGTTGTCGGAGAAAAATTCCTCTCCGCCGCCCAATACCGTATCGACGACCTCCGCCGCCGCTCTGGTTCCGACCGCACGAGAGCCGTCGGGATTGGTCGTGGTGGTTATTTTTCTTTCATTACCCTCAAACACCGTTATGTAGATATTTGTCCTTTGGGTTATGCTGTCAAACATATCTTCATTATTGTCAAAATAATCGTAGCGTGATAACCGGTACTGCTCGCTGTGATTGAGAAGCTCAAACACGCTCACGCATACGCTCGACAACTCGTGCGATACCTCGTTGTAAATGCTCCGGTAGCTCGAATATCCGATAAACGCCGACATAAATATTGATAATATGATTATCGGCACGATAGCCATGATTACCATTCTTCCCGTCAGTTTAAGCCCTTTGCGTTTCATTATGCACCCTCTTTCGCGATATGCTGCTTACTTATATTATATAATAAATTTGTATTTATTGCAAGGGATTTTTATCAAATAACCCAATTTATGGACAAAAACGGATAAATATATCTATTTGTATAATCGGCACATTTTCAAGCTCCGCTTCTGAACTCCGCAGCAAGATCGCCGGACGAAACGACGCGACCCCGGCTTCCGAGCGATAGCAGTGTTTCTCGGTGATATTGCGCGCCGCACTTTTCGCCGTGCAGGGCTATCACCAATGTACGTTTGATTTGTTGCGAGTATAACGCCTCATTTTAAATTATTGTTACTGTTATATCAAAAATATGGATCAAACAGGTGTACTAAGAATATTTTAAGGATATTTTATTTGCTCCGATACCATTTCCGTGAAAACATCCAAACCTAAGCCACCACACTGTATTTTTTGTACAAAAAATCAAAAAGTGTTGACTTTCAATAAGAAATATTGTATAATATATTATAAGAATGATTGCATCAAGTTGTTTAGTTTATCCGACGCAGTGCGCGGCAGCATTACGTCATATTTATCAAGCCAGGGGAGATGTTCGGCTGTGTCAGTTTTGGAAAATATAGGTTGGAAAGACATATTCGGTGAGGCATGGCCTAAGATAATAGAATTCTGCCCCGACATCGGCGGCTTTCTGATAAGCCACAAAACGCGTCAGGTGTTTCTTGACGGCAATGCCCGCGTGCTCGGCGGCATGGACGATGTACCCGATTACGACAAAATGCTCGCGTTCCTGAACAAGCTGCCAGAGCATTACGAAAACGGCACTCAGCTTTCCGTACAGATCGTTTCATACAATGACAATAATCTGACTGCGGGTATTCTTAAACGCAGTGAGAATATTCACGAGTGGCAGCGCAAGTCGATACTGCCCGTCTGTGAGAATTCACGGCTGATACTGGAAATATCGCAGAATACCGCGCCATCTCTGCTCGCGCTTATTGAGTTCGGTACAAAAAATCAGCACGAGCCGACGAAATATCAGATCTTCGACGCGCTTACGGCGATCATCAAATATGCTCCCAAAGGCACGCTCGTGTCCGTTCATTCGGCTAATCGTTTCTGGATGTATATACCGAACTTTATCGGAAAAGGCGTTGAGTATCTTGAGGAACTGAGCAGGATCGTAAGAGAGGAGAACGCCAAGGACTTCGCAAAGGACAGAAGAATACAGTTCTCCGCAGGTATCGGCGAGGACAACGCACCGCTTGCCAAGAGAATGAGCACCGCCGAGTTCGCGCTGTATGAGGCCGGATTGAACGGCATCGGCAACATCGTTGGCTACTCCGTCGAACAGTACGAAAGCAACAAGGACGAATATGAAAAGATGAGCCGCTTTTTACGGCTTATCAATGAAAATCTGTTTTTGTATCATTTTCAGCCAATTGTCAGTGCGCACAACGGAGAGATCGTCGCGTATGAGATGCTTATGCGAAGCGAAAGCAGCATAGGAATGTACCCGCTTGAAATACTTGACTGCGCGGAAAAAGCGCGTCGGCTCTACGATATTGAAAAGGCGACTATGAGAAACTCGCTTGACATTATCGGAAAGCATCAGGATATGCTGAAAAATCGTAAGCTGTTCGTAAATTCAATCACCGCGCATATGCTCACAGACGACGACTGGCATATGTTGGAGGAGGAATACGGTGAGCTTATGGAAAAAATGGTCATTGAGTTCACCGAGCAGACCGAGATCGACGACGCAAAGCTGGCGGCTATCCACGAGCGTCATGGTCGCCGTAACATAAAGCTCGCGGTCGACGACTACGGTACGGGCTACTCCAACACCTCCAACCTTATCCGCTACAACCCCGATTACGTCAAGATAGACCGCGCACTTATCGAGGGCATACATACCAAGCCGAAAATACGCAAACTGGTCTCGGGAATTATCGAGTTTATTCATGCCAACGGCTATCAGGCACTCGCGGAGGGCGTTGAGACATACGAGGAGCTTCAAACAATGATACAGCTCGGTGTCGACCTTATTCAAGGTTACTACACCTCCAAGCCCAAACCTGTTATGCTTCTGGAGATATCCGAGAATGTGATCCGCGACATCGAAAATATCAACCTCGAAAGCTCGGGCAGCATTTCCCGCATGTATCACCCCGCCGATGGCGAAACGGTCGATCTGTGCATGATAAAGGCGGACAATTATGATTCCGTATTCATTGAAACTCCGAACGTCACGCTTAAAGGAAGATCGGACATTCTGCTCGATATGCTGTTTGTCGTGAAGGATGGACTCAAAACTAAGATAATCCTCGACAACGTCCGCACCAAGACCAGCAAGGAAGCGCCCGCGCTAATGCTCGGCGTGAATTGCGAGGCTGAGATAGAGGCCGTCGGCAAAAACGAGCTCGACGGTAAGGGTATCTATGTTCCGCAGTCGTCCTCTATTAAGCTGACGGGCAGCGGGGAGATGAAAATCATCTCGAACAAAACCGACTGTTATGCTATCGGCGCGGACAGCAGAGAAACTCCCGGCAATATCGTGGTAGCCATGGTCGGCACTCTTTACATCGAGGCTAACGGAGACAGCGTTGTCGCGATTGGCGGCGGCAAAAACGACTGCTCCAATGTAATACGCTTTATCAGCGGCGACATCACGATCGCTTGCTCGGGAAGAAAATGCGTAGCGGCGGGCATTTCCGACGGAGGCAGCATTGTCGATATTGAGAACTGCAAGTTCTCTGTGACGATAAACGCGCCCGACTCGGTGGGAATAGGCTCGCTTAGCGGCACGGTCGATCTGCAAATGAAGAACTTCCTTATAGACATACGTCTGAGCGGCATCAACGCCGCCTGTATAGGCGCTCTTGAAGACGGTGCGGGCAGGATAATGCTGCGCAACGGCAATATAAGCTGTACAGCAAACGGGCGCACCATAAACTGCATAGGAACTCGCAAGGGCAATACAAACTGTTATGTTGCCAATTGCGTCGTAAAGATTTATTGTGAAGGCGGATCGGTAAGCGGCATCGGCGATTTGTACGGCGACGGAGAGGTCTGCATCGAGGAGACCGAAATGAACTTTACGTTCCTTGTCGGAGAGGGCTTAGCTTACGGAAGCCGCAACGGTCTTGTGCAAACAAAGCAGTGCATAGAACAGATTAACATCAACGGATAAAATACAAAGGGAGCGGTTCATCACCGCTCCCTTAATATTTGTTAATTGGTTTATCAGCCGAGGACTACCTCAACTGTATGCTCTCCGCCGTCAAACGCGGGGATAATGTTTCCGTCAACGGGCTTACCGTCAACTGTCATAGACTTGACGCCCGAGCAGACGTGATTCGGGTTGGATACTCTTACGTTGTACGTCGCGCCGCGGAACTGACGTGAAATCTTGAAGCCGTCCCACTCGTGAGGAATGGACGGATCGATCTGCAAGCCGTTGTATTGCGGCTTAACGCCGAGGATATACTGAGAGATCGCAACAAAGTTCCACGCCGCCGTACCCGTCAACCACGAGTTTTTAGCCTCGCCGTGACGCTTGCCGTCCTTACCCGCGATCATCTGCGCGTATACATACGGCTCTGTGCGGTGCAGGTCGCTCATCTCCTCGCGGAACGCGGGAGCTATCTTGCTGTAATACTCGAACGCTTTGTCGCCATGTCCTACGGCAGCCTCCGCGCAGATTATCCACGCGTTGTTGTGGCAGAACACGCCAGCATTCTCCTTGTAACCGCCCGGATAGGTGGAAATCTCGCCGTACTCGATCTTATATGTTGTGAACGCCGGATTGTTCAACACCAATCCGTGCTTGCTGTTAAGGTATTTGTCAACGCTTTCGAGGGTCTTGATGTCGCAGCCCTTGTCCTTGCCCAGACCCGCAAGAACACACCAGCCCTGAGGCTCAATGAATATCTTGCCCTCCTCGCACTCGTGAGAGCCGACCTTGTTGCCGTTGTGGTCGTAAGCGCGAAGGAACCACTCGCCGTCGTAGCCCTTTTCAATGGTAGCTGTACGCATTTTCTCAATTTCCGCCTCTGCGCGCTTCGCTTCCTCCTCGTCGCCCTTGAGACGGCACATAGCCGCGTACTCCGGAGCGATAAAGCAGAACATACCCGCGATCATCACGGATTCCGCGTTCTGCGAATAGAACGGAGGATTCGGGAATATTTCCTTGTTGTTGTAGGTCTGGAAGCTCTCGCCGGGCTTATCGGAGAAGCAGGAAAGGTTCAGACAATCGTTCCAGTCAGCGCGGCCCGAAAGCGGCAGACCGTGCGGTCCAATCTTCGTGCAGACATGGTTGAACGCGCGCTTGCAGTGGTCGAGCATAGTATCCGCAAGCTCAGCCTTGTTCTCATAGGGAACCTTCTCATCGAGAATGGAAACATCACCGGTTTCCTTCACATACTGTGCAACCGCAAGTATCATCCACAGCGGGTCGTCGTTGAAGTTCGAGCCAAGCTCGTGGTTGCCCATTTTGGTAAGCGGCTGATACTGGTGATACGCGCCACCGTCCTCGAGCATGGTAGCCGCAAGATCAATAAGACGCTCTCGCGCACGCTCGGGTATCTGGTGAACAAAGCCCAACAGATCCTGATTGGAATCACGGAAGCCCATTCCTCTGCCGATACCGCTCTCGAAGTAGGAAGCGGAGCGCGACATATTGAACGTTACCATGCACTGATACTGATTCCAGATGTTGACCATACGGTTGACCTTCTCGTCGGGCGAGTTGACCGTATACTGCGTGAGCAGCTTATCCCAGTAGTTCTTAAGGCTCTCGAACAGCTTGTCCGCTTTTTCGGGAGTATTGCAGAGGTCGATCATCTCAAGCGCCTTATTCTTGTTGATGACGTTTTTAAGTTCCTTTGTTCCGCCCACACCGTCAACGGTGTACGAAGCTATGATACCGTCATAATTGCCACTCTTGTCAAATTTCTCATCAACGGGCATTTCAACGTAACCGAGGCAAAATACCAACTCCTTGCTCTCGCCGGGAGCAAGCTCCAGCTCGATATAATGAGAAGCGATAGGCGACCAACCCTCCGCGACGGAGTTGTGGGGCTTGCCCTCAAATACCGCGTCGGGACGCTCAAAGCCGTTGTACAGTCCGAGGAAGCTCTCACGGTCGGTATCAAAACCCTGAACGGGAACGTTTACGGTATAGAACGCAAAGTGATCGCGACGCTCTTTGTATTCGGTCTTGTGATAGATCGTCGATCCGACTATCTCAACCTCGCCCGTATTGAAGTTTCTCTGGAAATTTGTGGTATCGTCGTTAGCGTCCCACAAGCACCACTCGAGAAAGCTCGTGAGCTTGAGCGACTTTTTGTCGCTGCTCTCGTTGGTGATAGTGACCTTCTGGACTTCGCCGTTAAAGTCCTGCGGAACGAAGAACTTGACCGTTGCCTTAACGCCGTTCTTCTTGCCGGTGATGATCGTATAACCAAGACCGTGACGGCACTCGTACTCGTCAAGCTCGGTCTTTACGGGCGACCAGCCGGGATTCCACACGGTATCGCCGTCCTTGAGGTAGAAGTATCTTCCGCCCATATCAACGGGAACGTTGTTGTAGCGGTAACGAGTAATCCTGCGCAGACGCGCGTCCTTGTAGAAGCTGTATCCTCCCGCCGTATTGGAGATCAGCGAGAAGAAACCCTGAGTTCCGAGGTAGTTTATCCACGGATAGGGAGTGCGCGGAGACGTGATAACGTACTCCTTTGACTTGTCGTCAAAATGACCAAATTTCATAAGAAAGACCGTCCTTTCGGTAATAATTGTTTTTACCTAATTTTAAGTATACAACAAATGGGCAAAAAATACAAGGGCTGAAAACGGTTACACGCCAAATATATATGTAACAAATTTTCATAACGTTTTATGTGAAAATTGACGAAAACCGTGTGATGAATCTGATTTATATGCCACTTTTGTACGTTTCAAGATATAATTAACGATGAGAACAAGTGCTGGAACATTTTTTGTAAGACCTCTTGACAAACCAAAAGCATTGTGATAAAATGGTATGGAAAAAAGAGACAACAAAATTTTTACGAGTATTTTTGCGCAACTGAGAAACCAGAAGAATGCGTGATTAAAATTAGCGAAAGCGACGAGGGCATTATGACACTTGACGGAAACCCACCTAAATCGTATCACAGTTTGGAGAAAGAAGATTACAGCTATAAGGGTTCTGTAAATGGACGGATATATACCCTAAAATATTTTGATACTACTGCTGATGGCAAGATTTATATTGAGGATTTTGCTAAAAATCACAATATAAATGACAAAAAATATGTGGCAAGATGTTGTTATTGGGATATTTGATTTTTCAACGGGTAAGTGTGTGGGAAGTTTTGATATTGACGATAGAAATGATTTGACACGTCAATATGAGAGATTTAAGGATGAGATACCACCAGGTATGTAGAATTTTAAGTATACATCAAATGCGCAAAAAATACAAGTGTTTAAAACGGTTATACGCCGAACATATATATTATAAATTTTCACAGTGTTTTATGTTGAAATTGACAATCATAACCACGCGTGAAACGCGTGGTTTGCACTGGCGCTTCAAGCGCCTG
>CAJUMS010000029.1 GCA_910587465.1 uncultured Oscillospiraceae bacterium | reverse complement strand
ATTTCATGGAAAAAATAAAAAAAGAAAATGTTTTCAAAAAATAAATGACATAAATAAAGAACTTTTTCACATATTCAACAGAGTTTTCAACAATTCTGCGTTACTTTCCCGCGGGTATAATTGCATTTTTTATATTCAACAAAACAATGTTTAAAATCTGTGAACATACTGTAAAAAAATTCAGTATATTCAAAAATTTTAATTAAAAAGTAAGTGCATTTGTTTATTATTCACAGTTTATTCGAATTTTTATAGCGTTATTTCTGCTTGAAAAAAATTGTCGGTTATGGTATAATTATTATATGAAATTCTGTTTGTTTGTGAATTTATTTTGGATATTTTAATTTTTATGGAATGGTGAAAAAATAATGAACCCTTTGACCTCTCTTTCGGATATTTACAGATGCGTAGTGGATAACTGCGTAAAGGAATACGACATTTCGAGCGCGGCACGTGAATTGTGGCTTGATCCGCTTGTGCCCGTAAAAATGGAAAACAACGCCTTTGTGCTTGCAACTAATCTCGAATTTAAAAAGGAAACTCTTACATCCCTCTATCTGCCGTTTATTGAAGAACAGCTCAAAATCATTCTCGGAGTTCCCATTCGGGTCGAGATAATTGTCGACGACAACATGTCTGTGCAGAAGTCGCCGATTTCCGATATTATAAAGACAGAGCCCATAAGCGAAGGCGTTGGTGTGATTGATAAGAAAATTACATATACGTTCGATAATTTTATCGTAGGTCCGTCCAATAATCTGGCGTTTGCAGCAGCTAAGGCTGTATCGAAAAAACAGCACGAGAAATACAATCCGCTATTTATATACGGCGATTCGGGACTTGGAAAAACACATCTGCTGTCGGCTATCGAAAGCGAAATGAAGGCTAACTTCCCCGGAATAAATATCATTTATATCCCCGCAGAAACGTTTACAAACGAATTTCTTCATTCCATTTCCGCCAATAACGTCGAAATATTTGATGAAAAATACAGAAGCGCGGACGCTTTGCTTATTGATGATATTCAGTTTATTGCAGGTAAAGAACAGACCGAGGAGAAATTCTTCCACATATTTAACGAGCTGTATAACCAAAATAAAGTGATCGTACTTACATCGGATAGACCCGCAAAGGAGATCAAGTCTATTTCGGACAGACTGAGGACAAGATTCTCGAGCGGTCTCGCAGCGGACGTAAAGCCTCCTGAATACGAAACAAGACTTGCCATTATCCAGCGTAAAGCTGAACTGCTGCACTTTAATATCTCCGAGGATGTTATCGATTATATAGCTACCAAGCTCAAGTCAAATATCCGACAGATAGAGGGTGTTGTCACAAAGCTGAACGCACTGTATATGGTATCACAGGTCAAGCCGACTATCGCAGTGGCTCAGAACGTCATCAAGGATATCGTTACCGATCATCAGCCTATTCCCGTAACCGTCGATAAGATCATCGGCGAGGTTGCAAAAATATATAGTGTAGAACCCGACGAGATGCGTTCCCAGAGAAGGACCGCGAATATATCCCAGGCGCGCAAGGTCGCTATATATGTTATTCAAGACGTTACGGGTCTGCCCTATGAGTCGATAGGTCAGGAGTTTAACGGGCGAGACCATTCCACGGTCGTTTACGCCATAAAGTCCGTCAAAGAGGAAATGGAACGCGACAGCGGTTTCCGTTCGATCGTCGAAGATATTATCAAAAATATCAAGACCAATCAGTAACGGGATGTTGATTTTTTGTCGGGTTTTCAACGGGTTTTTGTTTTTTATTCAACATAGTGTTGAACAGTTTGATGGCTTTCAACTTTTTAGTGTTTTTTCAATATTGAGAGGTTGAAAAAAATCAGGATACAAGCCCTTTATTTAAGCAGTGGGAGAATTTTTTCCACGGTTTCAACCGCCCTTATTATTGTTATTAAAAATATAAATATATAAAAATTTGTTTTTTTTCGGAGTGATGAGAAACGGCAGCAGTTGCTCGGAGGTCGGTATCATTGCTCTTACAACGGAAAGGAGAATTTCCTAAATGAAATTCAATTGCGCTAAAGATGTTATTCTTGAAGCTGTTATGACTACTTCAAAGGCTGCGTCGTCCAAATCCACCATCGCGGCTCTGGAGGGTGTTCTTATGGAGCTTGACAATAATATACTGTCTATAACGGGATATAATCTTGAGATAGGTATCAGAACGGAAATAACAGTTGAAAACGGAGAAAACGGAAGTACTGTTATCAACGCGAAGATGCTGTCGGATATTATAAGGAAAATGCCGTCTGGTGTTCTTAATTTTGATATAGGCGAGAATAATATGGCGACGATTGTCAACGGAGCATCGGAGTTGTCTGTTATGTGTATGAGAGCGGACGAGTATCCTCCCGTTCCGCAGGCGAGCGTTGAAAACGGATTTACTATGCCGCAGAAAACGCTTAAAAGTATGATAACTCAGACAAAGTACGCGTGTGCCGTTACCGATACAAAGCCAGCGCTTACGGGCTGTCTGTTTGATGTTTCGGAGAACGTGCTGAACGTTGTAGCTGTGGATGGTATCAGAATAGCGCTCCGACGTGAGCCTTTGACTTATGAGGATACTAAATTTATCGTTCCCGCAAGAACATTGGATGAATTGGTTCATTTACTTTCCGATGAAAATGATAAAAATATCACTATCAGTATAGAAAAAAATCAGATATCGTTTGAGATCGGCAGCTATACCATGATTTCCCGTCTGATAAACGGCGAATTTATGGAATACAAAAAGCACCTTGAATGTACCGATACCGTTTACGCGGAGATAAAATGCCGTGAGATAATGGAGGTTCTTGACCGCTCAATGTTGTTTATCAACGAGAAGAACAAGTCTCCGATACGCTGCGAGTTCAACGGCGATTTGCTGACGGTGAATTGCTCTACGGCGCTCGGCAAGGTAAATGACAAGATAGCGATAAAGTATAACGGAGAGCCGATAACGATAGGATTTAACTCTAAGTTCCTGCTGGACGCGTTTAAGGCGTCCGATACCGATATCGTAAAGCTGATATTTACGGGTTCGGCAGTATCACCTGTTATCATAACACCCATGGAGGGCAGGGAATTCACGTTCCTGCTGTTGCCCATGCGTTTAAAATAATAGATTTTGTAAATACTAATGCAGATAAGGATGGATAAAGATGGAAGAACTTAAGATTATTACACCCTCGATAAAGCTGGATCAGCTTGTGAAGTTTTCGGGATTTACCGAGACGGGTGCAAAGGCTAAGATACTGATAGATCTCGGCGAATTCAATGTAAACGGCGAGTGCTGCACCAAGCGCGGAAAGAAGATCAAGCCCGGAGACGTTATCGAATACAAGAATAAAAAGTACAAGGTGGTATTTGACGAGGAGGGAGCAGCTGCCGCCGAAGCGGAGAAAGCCGCAAATTCCGAGGAATAATGTATATTACCAAGCTGTATATACGCAATTTCCGGAATATAGGCGAGGCGGAGCTTGAGCTGGATAAAAATCTGAACATTTTCGTCGGACGTAATGCCCAGGGAAAAACCAATTTATGCGAGGCTATTTCGGTTTGTCTGGGCGGCAGCTTCCGGCGTGTTCGTTTTTCACAGTATATTCCCGCTGACAATCAAAAGTCAGAGGTTGCGGTAAAGCTGTTTTTCCGTGATGATATTACCGAACGTGAAAATATAATTGATTATACTATCAGTAAAAATAATGTATCGGTAAAGTATAACGGTATCAAGATGAAGGACGCTGCGGAATTATACGGAGTGTTAAAATACGTTGTTTTTATACCTGAACATTTAAATCTGATCAAGGGCGCTCCCGAGATGCGGCGCGACTATCTGGACGACGTCGCGCTTATGCAGACAAAAACTCACCTGAAGAAACTTTCGCGGTATAATAAGGGATTGAAACAGCGCAATAATATATTGTCGTTCAATAACGGCGATCCGCGCGGCGTTGCGGCGCAGCTTGCCGCCTGGAACGAGGTTCTTGCCGCGGAGGGTATCAATGTAACCTATGGGCGGCTGAAGTATTTTATGTTTCTGAAAAAGTGCGCGGGGGATATTTATTCCGATTTGACGAACGGAGCGGAAAAGCTCTCAATGGAATATATAAGCTCCGTTTTTAAGACGGAAAGTATAGATTTTAATAATATTGACGAACTGTATAAAAAATATCTTGCCGAGCTGGAAAAAAATCTTGAGACGGAGATGAAGCTGCATTACACCTTGGCGGGAATTCATCGTGATGATGTGAATTTCTATATCAACGGAATGGCGGCACGGGATTTTGCGTCGCAGGGGCAGGTCAGGAGCGTCGCTCTGGCGCTTAAATTATCCGAGGCAGAAATAATCCGCCGCAAGAACAAGACCGATCCTGTGATAATTCTTGACGATATTCTGAGCGAGCTGGACTGTGTAAGGCGTGATTTTGTTATTCATAATATTGAAAAATCACAGGTTTTTATTACTTGTTGTAATATTGATGATCTGTCGTCGCTGTCGGGCGGAAAGGTCTGGAGGGCGGACGGCGGTGTGTTTACGGAGATGAGGTAATATGTTTCTGTTTCTGGGCGGAGAGGTCTCGGTACGGTCGGACGATGTTATTGGGATATTCGATATTGAGGAATGCTCGGTCAGCCGCATGACTGCCGATTATCTGAACGCGTGTCAGAGGAACGGGAGGATCGTCAACGTTTCGGAGGATATGCCCAAGAGCTTTGTAGTCACGGTCGACAAGACTTATATTTCCAACGTCTCGCACAGCACCATTGTTAAACGCGGAAAATAACGGGGAGCATTTCACTCCCCGTTTTTTATTCGGATATCAGCCGCAGGGCGATCTTAATTCCCGCATAAAAGCCGCGTTTTTCCGCGTCGATTATTATGTTGGAAATAAAATTTTCAAATTCCTCTATCTGTTTTTCAGTCATATTATAATTTTTTTCTATCTCAGATGTTTTATAGTATTCATGCGCGGAGGGATCGTGAGGTTTTATGTTTAAATTACCCTCGCAATATTGCTCGTAGATATTCCGCCAAATTTCCATAATTAAGATTTCCTTTCAAATGTACTTGACAAGAAACCCATTTTCATAGTATAATATTTTTGAACAGGGTTTCCTGTTTTTGATGATAAACCGTTGCTTTTATTGAGAGGGGGCAACGGTTTATTTTTGTTTTAAGTGTTTTTCCAACAACATAATCGCTTGTCTTACGGCGTCTGTCTGCGTGACTTTTTCCTGCTCGCAGTACTTATCAAGTATTTCTTTGCATTTATCGTCAAGTCGCATACTAAGCTTGTGTGTTTTAGGATTATCGGTTGGTCTGCCTATTTTCGGACTCATTTAATCACCTCACTTATGTTCTACGTAAATTATAGCATATATGCCATACAAAAGCTAATAGTTTT
Source organism: uncultured Oscillospiraceae bacterium (assembly GCA_910587465.1). Taxonomy (GTDB): domain Bacteria; phylum Bacillota; class Clostridia; order Oscillospirales; family Ruminococcaceae; genus CAG-115. The sequence continues at coordinate 24,144 of CAJUMS010000029.1, read as the reverse complement.
CTATTTTGAACGCCAAAATTATTATAACATAATGAATGTTAAAAGTCAAGGCTTTTTTAAATATATTTTTATATAAAAAAGCACCTTGTAGTTATACAAGGTACTTGAAAAATCAATAATTTTTTAAATCTGCTTCAAGCTTTTTTATAGCTCTTCTTATAGCTTCCATTTGAGGTACATTTTCTTGTTTGCAATATTTATCAAGAATATTCTTGCACTTTTCATCAAGACGTGCATAAACCCTATATGGTTTTGGATTATCTGTCGGTCTTCCTGCTTTTGGGCTCATTATGTCACCTCACTTTTGATTATCATAATTATAGCATATTTGGACACCAAAAGTCAAGTAAAAAAACAAGCCCCCTGCGGGGCTTAAAAAATTATTATGTTTACTGCTCCTTTGCAAGCGCGAGCTTGTCGAGCAGTTCCACTATTTCTTCCGTCGTGTAGTTCTTTTTTTCGCCGTTTGTGAATATCAATCTCAATTCATAGATAGTTGCCATTTTAGTATCTTGTCTTTCTCTTTCAGTCATAATGAACCTCCTTTTGCAAAAAAACCGTTCTTAATTATATTATATATTTTTTTTACCATTATGTCAAGAGTTTTTTAATTACTAATTGTATATATAACTAAAAAACAATGCAATTTTTTGGGATAATTTGGCGTTAATAAACGCTTTATTTATTGAAAAAAGTTCCTAAAAAGCCTTAAAATGCTTGAAATTTATGCCGATTTGTGGTATACTATATATAATATAGGTGATTTGAGATAAGGAGTTATTTATGGCAGAAGATGAAAAGGTATTGGATAATTACGGCGCGGACGATATAGTTGCGTTGAAGGGGCTTGAGCCCGTCCGTAAGCGCCCGGGTATGTATATAGGCTCGACGGGTGAGAGCGGTCTGCATCACCTTGTTTACGAGATCGTCGACAACGCGGTCGACGAGGCTCTGGCGGGGTACTGCACCGAGATCGACGTTTCGATACTTCCCGATAATGTTATTCGTGTTATAGATAACGGACGAGGTATTCCAACAGGCATAAATCACGCCGAGGGTATCTCCGCGGCTACGCTCGTATTTACCGTGTTGCACGCGGGCGGTAAGTTCGGCGGCGGCGGATATAAGGTCTCGGGCGGTCTGCACGGTGTGGGCGCGTCCGTTGTCAACGCGCTTTCCGAGTGGCTGGAGGTCGAGATACATGACGGCAAAAACGTACATTTTCAGCACTTTGACCGCGGCGAATATTCCGAACCGATAAAGATCGTCCGCGATACCGACCATACGGGTACGCAGGTAACGTTCAAGCCCGACGGCGAGATATTCCATTCAATCGTGTTCAGTTATGAGACGCTGAACGAGCGTATGCGCGAAAAGGCGTTTCTGAACGGCGGACTGAAAATTACCCTGCACGACCTCCGTGACGAAAACAATATCGTTGAGGAAACCATGCAATACGAGGGCGGAATACGCTCATATATCGAGTGGCTCAACAAAAAGCGCGGAGCGGAGGTTCTGCACCCCGATATAATTTACCTTAACGGTACGGTTGACGGTATTCTTGTCGAGGTCGCGTTTCAGTATACCACCGACTTCAACAGCGAGGTTTTCCGTTCGTTCGCCAACGATATCCACACCGGCGAGGGCGGTATGCACGAGCTGGGATTTAAGCGCGCGTTAAGCAAGGTAGTAAACGACTTTGCCAAGATATATAAGGAAAACGACAAGTCCAAGGCAAAGAAAAAGCCCTCTAAAAAGGGTGAGGAGGAAAAGCCGTTTACAGGTTACAGCGGCGAGGCTATCCGCGAGGCTATCAACGCGATTATTTCCGTCAAGCTTCCCGAGTGCGAGTTTGAGGGACAGACTAAAGGCAAGCTTGGAAATCCCGAGGTTCAGCCCGCAGTCTATAAGATCGCGACCGAGCAGCTGACCTACTATTTTGAGGAACACCCCGAGTCCGCGCAGATAATCGTCAACAAGGCGGCAAATTCGCAGGCAGCGCGCGACGCGGCTAAAAAAGCCATGGAAGCAAAGCGAAAGTCCATAATGGACAGCAATGGACTTCCCGGTAAGCTTGCGGACTGCTCAGAGAGCGATCCCACTCATACTGAGATATATATCGTCGAGGGAGACTCGGCAGGCGGTTCGGCTAAGGAGGGTCGCGACAGACGTTTTCAGGCAATTCTTGCACTTTGGGGCAAAATGCTGAACGTTGAAAAAGCTCGCGTTGACAAGGTCTATAACAACGAGAAATTACTTCCCGTCGTTAAGGCTCTGGGTACGGGTATCGCGGACGAATTTGATATAACAAAGCTGCGTTACGGACGTGTTATAATAATGGCTGATGCCGACGTTGACGGTCTGCATATCCGCACGCTTATGCTTACGTTCTTCTTCCGTTTTATGAGACCGCTATTGGAGCATGGTCACGTGTATATCGCGCAGCCGCCGCTTTTTAAGGTCGCGAGAGGAAAACAGGTTCGCTATGCGTTTTCGGACGAGGAGCGCGACGCATATATCGCAGAGCTTGGCGGAGACGGCGGAAAGACAGATGTTCAGCGTTACAAAGGTCTTGGTGAGATGGATCCTATTCAGCTTTGGGAAACAACTATGAATCCCGAGACCCGAACGATGCTCAAGGTCTCCGTTGAGGACGCGGCTAAGGCTGACGAAATCCTTACAATTCTTATGGGTGACAAGGTTGAGCCGCGACGTGAGTTTATAGAGGCAAACGCTAAGCTTGCCGAAAATCTTGATATTTAAGGGGTGGTCTTTATTTCAAGCAGTTTATTACCCGATCTTAATAAAGAGCAGCAGGTAAAAAAGGGTGAGCCGTTGATCAGCTTTAGCTACGACAATACCCTTGACGAGACGGACAGTGCAATGAAAACATTTCAACAGCATTTCGCAACGAAAAAAGGAAAGCTGCCGATAGCGGCATATTCGCTTTTGTCGATTGCAGTCATAGGGGGAATCGTTCTTAATCCTTCAAATGTTCCGCTGTATTTCGCGCTGGTATTCTGTGCGCTGGGGCTGTTTTACTGTTTAACGGATAAGTCCCGTACACGCAAGAAAATACTTAACGCGCTTAAGGATATGAATCCCGAGGAGTATTGCTGTACGATATATCCCGAGAAGATCGAGCTGGAGACTATCATCAAGCCGAAAGAAAATGAGGTCAATGTCAAGATCGACGACGATGCGGACGAGGAGATAATTACTCCGTTGAAAACGATTTTCAAATTCGGCGATGATCTGCTTAATTTTGATGAAAACGATGATTCGCTTTTGCTGATATTTAATCGGCGGCAGATATATTGCTTTCCAAAACGGTGTCTTTCTAAGGATCAGGAGGATACCGTAAGGGACTTTCTCTTTAAGAAATTAGAGAGTGACGACGTGTAAAGGTGTAAAAAGTTTAATAACGGAGGATAAATGGATATAGATTTTAGTTTGGAAAAGCTCCATAATATTGGCTTGGAAGATACGATGAAGAAGTCGTTTATCGAATATTCGATGGCGGTTATTACTTCGAGAGCACTGCCCGATGTTCGCGATGGATTTAAGCCTGTCCACCGCCGTATCATCTACACGATGAACGAAGCGGGAAATACTTCTGACAAGCCGTTCCGAAAGTGCGCTTATACTGTCGGAGAGGTGCTCGGTAAATATCATCCTCACGGTGACGCTTCGGTTTATGACGCGCTTGTCCGTCTGGCACAGACGTTTTCTATGCGTTATCCGCTGATAGACGGTCATGGAAACTTCGGTTCAATCGACGGCGACCCGCCTGCGGCTTACCGTTATACCGAGGCCAGGCTTGCGAGAATTGCCAACGAAATGACCTCGGATATCAATAAAAAAGTCGTTGACTTCCAGACAAACTATGACGATAAGTTGCTTGAACCTACGGTGTTGCCGTCGCGTTTTCCGAATTTGCTGGTGAACGGCTCGAACGGTATCGCTGTGGGTATGGCTACAAATATACCGCCGCATAACCTGAACGAGGTCATTGACGCGCTGCTGCTAATGATAGATAATCCCGAGGTAACTATTGAGGAGATCATGGGCTGCATTAAAGGTCCCGATTTCCCGACGGGCGGCATTATCATGGGTTACAGCGGAATTCGCTCGGCATACTATACTGGACGCGGTAAGATAATCTTGCGCGGACGTACCGAGATAGTTGAGGAAAACAATCATACTCGCATTATTGTCAGCGAGATACCGTATATGGTTAACAAAGCGCGTATGCTTGCAAATATCGGTGATCTTATTCGTGACAAGCGTATTGATGGTATTTCTTTTGTCCGTGATGAATCCGACAGAAACGGTATGCGTATTGTTGTGGAGCTTAAGCGCGACGCGAACGCGAACGTCGTGCTGAACAAGCTGTTTACCTATACTCAATTGCAGGATACTGTGGGCGTTATTATGATAGCACTTGTTGACGGACAGCCAAAAACGCTGACGTTAATGGAGATGCTGAAATACTATCTCGATCACCAGATAGATGTTGTTACGCGCCGTACGCAGTACGATCTTGACAAGGCTAAGGAACGCGAGCATATTCTTGAGGGTATGATGATCGCTATTGATTTTATTGATGAGGTTATTGCTATACTGCGATCAAGTAAAAATCCCTCCGAGGGTAAGGAGCGTCTTATTGAGCGTTTTAAGGATGTTGACGTTTCACAGACGGGAATATTTCCTGTGGCTACTTATTCTCTTACCGAGGTTCAGGCGGACGCTATCGTTAAGATGACGCTGGGTGCGCTGACAGGTACGGAAAAGAGTAAAGTACTTGACGAGCTTATGGAGAAGCGTGAGCTTATCAAGTCTATGGAGGAGCTGTTAGCTGACAGAAGCAAGCTGCTAAACCTTATTGGTGAGGAATTGTCGGCAGTGAAAAAGCGTTTTGGTGATGAGCGCCGCACGGCTATCGAGCCCGTAAGCGGAGAGGTCGATATTGAAGATCTTATCCCTGAGGAGGATTGTGTTGTAACGTTCACGAATATGGGCTACATCAAGCGCCAGCCTGCCGAGGTCTACAATATCCAGAAGCGCGGAGGACGCGGTGTTTCCGGAATGAAACAGCGCGATGAGGATTTTGTGGATAGTATGTTTATTGCAAGCTCGCATGAGAATATTTTGTTCATTACCAACAAGGGTAATATGTTCCGTTTGAAATGCTATCAGATACCCGAGGGCAGTAAGCAGTCGCGCGGAATGAATATTGTTAATCTTCTGCAGTTGTCCGAGGAGGAAAAGGTCGCGGCTATGATGACGACCATTGATTTCGCCGATAACAAGTACTTTATCTGCCTTACCAAGAATGGACTTGTAAAGCGTACAAAGCTCTCCGAGTTTAAGAATATACGCAAGGGAGGACTTCGCGCTATTACGCTTGTTGACGGTGACGAGATCGCGGGAGGATTTCTTACCGAGGGAGACTGTACTGTTATGGCGGCTACTCGGAACGGCGCAGCTATACGCTTTAATGAGAGCGATATCCGTGTAATGGGAAGAACGGCGCGCGGAGTTCGGGCTATCAAGTTCCGCGGCGATGACTATATCGTCGGAGCGACAAAGATATTCGACGAGAATGCGACTATCCTTACCGTTACCGAGCGAGGAATGGGCAGACGGTGCGCTGCGGCAAGCTATCGTTTGCAGCGTCGTGGCGGTATGGGTCTGAAGAATTATCCCGTAAGCGACGAAAAGGGCTATATTGTCGGTATCCGTACGCTCGGTCCCGACGACGACGTTATTCTGATAAGCGCGGACGGAGTAATTATCCGTATTCGCGCGAACGATCTGCGCGTTATGGGTCGTACCGCTTCTGGCGTTCGCGTAATGCGGCTTGGTTCGGAGGACAGAGTTGTAACATTCTCGCGTACTCAGCATGACGATGAGGAAAAGACCGAGGAGGTAGAGACTGTTTCCGAGGAGGAGGTCGAGGCTTCACTCAAGGAGGAGGCTGCCGAGGTTATTTCCGATGACGAGCCTGTTGATGATGACGATATCGGAGACGGAGACGAGGATATCTCCAACGATACCGAGGAATGATTTTAATAATTTTTCCCGAGCTGTTGTTCGGGAAAAATTTTTGCGGTTTTGAAAATGTTCCACGTGGAACATTTTTGAATGATTGAAAGGATCATTAATGAAATATACACTTGAAAAATATGATGTTTGCGTTATCGGCGCAGGTCACGCGGGGTGTGAGGCTGCTCTGGCGGCGGCTCGGCTTGGATTGAAAACCGCTGTATTTACGCTGTCGCTTGACTGTATTGCTAATATGCCGTGCAATCCTTGTATAGGTGGCTCGGCTAAAGGGCAGATCGTCTGTGAGATTGACGCGCTTGGCGGCGAGATGGGCAGGGCGGCGGACGCTACGTTTATACAGTCGCGCATACTGAACAGGGGAAAGGGCCCCGCTGTTCACAGTCTGCGGGTTCAGAGTGATCGCGTTAAATATCACTCTTATATGAAGCAGACATTGGAGAACACACCGAATTTGTTTATTAAACAAGCCGAGGTAACGGCGGTTGACGTTGAGGACGGGAAAATTATTTCCGTGCGGACTAAGCTCGGCGCGGTTTATCCGTGTAAGGCGGCAATAATCACTACGGGTACGTATCTTAACGGAAAGATACATATTGGGGAGCTGAATTATGCGGCGGGTCCCGATAATGTGCTCCCGAGTACGGAGCTTACCGTATGTCTGAAGGCACTTGGGATTTCTATGCGTCGGTTTAAGACGGGTACCCCCGCGCGCGTTCATAGGCGTTCAATTGATTTTTCCGTAATGGAAAAGCAGGATGGCGATGTGGATATTATGCCGTTTGCGTTCGACAATACTTGCGAAATGCGTAATGTCGCGGAATGCTATGTCACATACACCAACGCGGAAACTCACTGTGTTATTCTTAATAATCTTGACCGTTCACCGTTGTATTCGGGAAGAATTGAAGGAGTGGGTCCTCGGTATTGTCCGAGTATTGAGGATAAAATCGTGCGGTTTAAGGATAAGGAGCGGCATCAGCTTTTTGTCGAGCCAATGGGTCTGGATACCGATGAATATTATTTACAAGGAATGAGCTCAAGTTTGCCTGAGGATGTTCAGGTCAAATTTCTTCGAACGATAAAAGGACTGGAGAATGTCGAGATAATGCGTCCGGCGTATGCTATCGAGTATGACTGCTGCGATCCTCTGGAATTGTTGCCTACGTTGGAGTTCAAGAAAATATCTGGATTGTACGGCGCGGGGCAATTCAACTGCACCTCGGGTTATGAGGAGGCGGCTGCACAGGGAATTGTTGCCGGAATAAATGCCGCGCGGAAGATCATGGGCAAAGAGCCGATAATTCTTGACCGTGCGACAAGCTATATCGGTACGCTTATTGATGATCTGGTGACTAAGGGCTGTTCCGAGCCGTATCGGATGATGACCTCGCGGAGCGAGTACCGTCTTATATTGCGGCAGGATAATGCTCCGGAAAGGCTGCTGCCGACGGGTCATGATGTAGGGTTGATCTCCAACGAGCGTTTTGAACGGTTTAAGTCGGATTGCAAGGCAGTCGAGGACGAGCTGGAGAGAATAAAGCTCGTTACAATTCATCCTACTGAGGATGTAAACTTACTGCTGACTGCGAAGGGAACGTCGCCCATTACCGCGGGAATACGGCTTTATGAGCTGTTGAAACGTCCGCAGTTGAAATATTTGGACTTTGCGAAGTTTGATCCCGATCGTCCTAAGCTGAAATTTTCACTTATCAATAAGTTGGAGATTGAGATGAAATACTCGGGTTACATTAAAATTCAAGTAGAACAGATTAATAAAATGAGGCGCTTGGAGGAAAAAAAGCTGCCGATCAATGTTGACTACAAGACTATAAAGGGATTGCGGCTTGAGGCACAGGAGAAACTGAACAAGCACAAGCCGCTGAATGTTGGACAAGCCGGACGTATTTCGGGGGTCAATCCCGCGGACGTTCAGGTACTGCTGATTTGGCTTGCGGGGAAGGGAGAGCGTAATGACGGCGAAAATATTTGAGATGTTTGCGGCTGCCGATATTTCAATAACGGAGCGGCAGGCGGAGCAGTTTTGTATATTGTTCGAATTTATGGCTGAGTATAACAAGAACGTGAATTTAACATCTATAACCGAGTTTGAGGACGTTGTGATGAAACATTTTATTGACAGTGTTCTGCCGTTTGTAATGATAGGTATTGCTGAGGGAGCGAGCTTTATTGACGTTGGAACGGGTGCGGGATTTCCGGCGCTGCCTTTGCTGATCGTTCGTCCCGATTTGAAAGCAACGCTTTGTGACAGTCTTGGAAAAAGATGTACTTATTTGGAGCTTGCGATTGGGAAGATCGGCGCAAGTGCAGAGGTAATTCATGCGCGTGGGGAAGAGCTTGGACGAAAGCGGCGTGAAAGGTACGATTTAGCGACCGCGAGAGCCGTTGCGGCGCTGCCTGTTTTAACGGAGCTTTGTTTGCCGTTTGTTAAGGTTGGCGGTGAGTTTATCGCCTTGAAATCCGTGAACGAGAATGTTAACGCTGCCGATAATGCAATCAAGCAGCTTGGCGGAAGGCTTGATAGGTCTCTTGATTATATGCTTCCGAACGGTGACGGCAGGAGGCTTGCTATCATAAAAAAAATATCGCAAACTCCGACAAAATATCCGCGCAGTTATGCTAATATCACAAAAAAGCCTCTATGATGAGGCTTTTTCTGTTGCGCGGGGTTGATTGGTGTCGGGAAATGCGAAAAGTTTTTGTGGAAATAATTTCCCGTCTGTGCTACAATGTTTGTACAGGAGGTAGAAATTATGACAGGATTTTTTAAACAAAAGGAAAAAATAGCGGGACAGGTGGTTATGCTTGAATTGAACGAGCTTACTCCGAATAAGTCGCAGCCGCGCCGCCAATTCAGCGAAGAGCAGCTTTTATCATTGTCGCAAAGTATTAAAGAAAACGGTATTATACAGCCGATATGCGTTAGAAAAAAGGGTGCGGTTTACGAAATAATCAGTGGTGAGCGGAGAATGCGTGCCGCAAAGCTTGCAGGGTTAAACGAGGTGCCGTGTATCGTTATGTCGGTTGACGACGAGCAGTCGGCAGTGTTGGCGCTAATTGAGAATATTCAGCGAAAGGACCTTAGTTACTTTGAAGAGGCGTTGGCTATTGAAAAGCTGATCTCGTTCTATGGATTGACGCAGGAAAGTGCCGCGGCAAGACTCGGTAAAGCTCAGTCAACCATTGCGAATAAGCTGCGGCTTTTAAAGCTCTCCGATACTGAACGAAGGATGCTGATTATGGGTAATCTTAACGAACGGCAGGCGCGGGCTTTAGTTCGTATTGAGAATGTTGAGCTTAGATTGGGCGCAATTGAAAAGGTGATCACTAAGAGCCTTAATCTTTCGCAGACGGAGGAATTGGTTAATCAAGTACTAAACGGAGTGCCAAAGCATGAAAAAAAGCAGCGGAAAAGACTGCCGATAACCGCACCGCCTAGGCTGTACATGAATTCTCTGAACGCGCTGCTTAAACGAATTAAAGACGATAAAATACCATGTGAGTTGTCAACGGAAAAATCGGAGAGGTACTACGAGTATACAATCAAATTTCCTATAAACATATAATTTATAATAATGTAACGCCGTATACCGATACCGTTGAGATTGAATATTATATTGTTCCACGTGGAACATTTTTTCGGTCAATTCGCCGAAAAATTGTTCCACGTGGAACAATTTTGTAAAAAGGGCTTTTCTTTTGTCGATAAGTATGCTATAATAAATAAGTAATAATTTTTGTAAAAAAAGGGGGAAAAACCTTGGGAATCGTAATTGGAGTTGTAAACCAGAAGGGCGGCGTTGGCAAAACAACAACAGCCGTTAATATCGCGGCAGGTCTCGGAACACTTGGGAAAAAGGTCCTGCTTATCGACTTTGACCCTCAGGGTAACTCGACAACAGGTTTCGGAATAAAAAAGAAAACGCTTGACTACACTACATACGACGTAGTTACGGGAAACTGTCGTCCTGCGGAGGCAATAATCACGACGCGTTACAAGAATATTTCGATAATGCCCGCAAATCCTAAGCTCAGTGACGCGGAGCCTGCGCTGACAAATATGGAGCAGAAGAATTTGCAATTGAGAAAAGCTGTTCTTCAAATTCGTGAGGACTATGACATTATTATTATCGACAGTCTGCCATCGCTTGGTGTGCTGGCGGTGAATACGTTGGTGGCGTGCGATACGATTATCGTGCCAATGGTTTGCGAGCATTTCGCGCGAGAGGGCTTGGCACAGCTTATGTATACAATTAAAAATGTCAAGCAGAAGTTCAACCGCGATCTGACGATAATGGGTATTGTGTTTACAATGGTGGACAAGCGTCTGCTTTCGGCAAATGAGATCAAAAACGATATTAAGAGCGCATTTGATAAGAAAGCGATATTCAAGACGGAGATTCCGAGAAACGTCCGTATTTCCGAGGCACAGAGCCATGGCGAGCCCGTTATTTTTTTTGATAAAGGTTCTAAGGGCGCGGATACATACGCGAAATTGTCAAAGGAAGTTTTAACAAAATGTCGTGAAATGGAGAAGGTAAATGCCAAGAAAAACTGAAAGCAGCTTTAACGATCTGTTCTTCGACAACAGCGTTGAGAGCGGCGAGAACGGAACAATGCTTAGGTTAAGTGAGATTGAGCCGAATAAGGATCAGCCGCGAAAGAATTTTGACAATGAAAGCCTTAAACAGCTTGCAGAGTCGATAACAGAACATGGCGTTTTGCAGCCGCTTATCGTGAGATCACAGTCGGACGGAAGTTATCAGATAATTGCGGGAGAGCGCCGTTGGAGGGCCGCGAAAATGGCGGGGCTGAGTGAGATACCCGTTATCGTTCGCGACGATATTACAGAGGAACAGGCAATGCAGATCGCGATGATTGAAAATTTGCAGCGCGAAAACCTTAATCCTATTGAAGAAGCGCTTGGTTACAAGGAGCTTATCGACAAGTACGATATGACGCAGGACAGACTTGCAAAAGCGCTTGGGAAGGCGCGTTCTTCTATCGCGAACAGTCTGGGACTGCTGATGATGCCGAATGGAGTGCAGGAGCTTTTACGTAACGGCAGCCTGTCGGCGGGGCACTGCAAGGCGTTGAAAAAGATCAAGGACGAGGCGCTTATGATTGAGCTTGCGCATAAGACAGCCGAGGGTGAGCTATCCGTGCGTCAAGTCGAGGCTATTGCAAAACGCGAGACAGAACGGCTTCGGGAAGAATACGAGAACAAGTCCCGTGAGATAAAGCCTCGTATGACATACTACACCGAGGTAGAGGTAAGCCTTGCGGAGCAGCTCGGTACTAAGGTCAAAATATCCGAGGGAAAGAGCGGAAACGTTTTGCAAATAAGCTTTGGCGATAAAGATCAGCTTGAGGGAATACTCAAGCATTTTCAGGAAAATTGATTAAATTGACAGGAGATAAAAAATCATGATAGATATAAAATTCTTAAGGGAAAATCCTGACGCGGTAAAGGAGAACATCAAGAAAAAGTTTCAGGACAGCAAGGTTCCATTGGTCGACGAGGTCATCGGCCTTGACCTTGAGCGCCGCAAGACGTTGCAGCGTGCCGAAGCTCTCCGCGCGGACAAGAACCGCATTTCCAAGGAGATCGGTAAGTTTATGGCGAACGGTCAGAAGGACGATGCGGAAAGGGCTAAGGCTCAGGTAGCGGAGTTCGCGAAGGAGCTTGCGGAGCTGGAGAAGCAGGAGCCGATTATTGATGAAAAGATCAACAAGATAATGATGACCATTCCGAATATCATTGATCCGTCCGTTCCTATCGGTAAGGATGACAGCGAAAACGTGGAGATTAAGCGTTACGGTGAGCCTGCAGTTCCTGATTTTGAAGTTCCGTATCATAGCGAGATAATGGAAAAACTGAACGGTATCGATCTCGATTCCGCTCGTAAGGTAGCGGGAAACGGTTTCTATTACCTTATGGGTGATATCGCGCGTCTGCACTCCGCCGTAATCTCGTATGCGCGCGACTTTATGATCGACAGAGGTTTCACCTACTGTGTTCCTCCGTTTATGATCCGCTCCAACGTCGTTACGGGCGTTATGAGCTTTGCGGAAATGGACGCTATGATGTACAAGATCGAGGGCGAGGACTTGTATCTAATAGGTACTTCCGAGCACTCTATGATTGGCAAGTTCATAGACACTATTATAGATGAAGATACGCTCCCGAAAACGCTCACGAGCTATTCTCCCTGTTTCCGCAAGGAAAAGGGAGCTCATGGTATCGAGGAGCGCGGTGTGTACAGAATTCACCAGTTTGAAAAGCAGGAGATGATCGTAGTCTGCAAACCCGAAGAGTCGCCGATGTGGTTTGAAAAGCTGTGGCAAAACACCGTTGACCTGTTCCGCAGCATGGATATCCCTGTGCGCACCATCGAGTGCTGCTCGGGTGACTTGGCGGATCTGAAGGTCAAGAGCTATGACGTTGAGGCATGGTCGCCGCGTCAGAAGAAGTACTTCGAGGTAGGGTCGTGCTCCAATCTCGGTGACGCGCAGGCTCGCCGTCTGAAGATACGCGTCAATGGCAAAGACGGAAAGTACTTTGCGCATACCCTTAACAATACCGTAGTAGCGCCGCCGAGAATGCTTATCGCATTTCTCGAAAACAACCTCAACGCTGACGGTACGGTAAATATTCCCGAGGTTCTTCGTCCGTATATGGGCGGCAAGGACAAGATCGGCGGATAATCTTATTTTCACTCATTATTCAACAAAGTAACACATAATTTTCGGTGTGAAAATGTAAAATAATAATAAGTAAGTAGCTGAAATAACTTATTCGGCACCGTACAGCCGTGCGGTGCCGTTTCCGTATAGTATTGGAGGACGCATTGCGGTGGGTATCATTGTATGCGGTTTGAACGGCGTTGGAAAGAGCACGCTCGGAAAAGCACTGGCGGATAAACTGGATTATCATTTTATTGACAATGAGGACTTGTATTTTCCCAAGACCGATCCCGACTATATTTACGCGTCGCAGCGCACGCGGGAGGAAGTCGAAAGGTTGCTGTTAGAGAGAATACGGACGCATAATAATTTTGTTTTCGCTTCGGTAAAAGGAGATTACGGGGAGACCGCTTGTTCATTTTTTCGGTACGCGGTACTTATCGAAGTGCCGAGGGATATTCGGCTGCAAAGGGTAAGAAACCGCTCCTTTGGAAAGTTCGGAGAACGAATGCTGGAGGGCGGCGATCTTTACAAACGGGAAGAGAGCTTCTTTGAATTTGTAAGATCGCGTTCGGAGGATACTGTTGAAAAGTGGATAGAGACGGTAAAAATTCCAGTGATACGAGTTGACGGTACAAAGCCGATAGAAGAAAACATCGGGATTATTATAGAGTGTATAAATAAATCAGCGGAGGGGTAGTATGGCATTTGTGACCTTAAAGGACGTTTACAAGCGTTATCATGTCGGAGAGGTAACGATAAACGCCGCCGACGGAATGACGTTTGATATTGAAAAGGGCGAGCTGTGCGTTATCGTCGGACCGTCGGGCTCGGGAAAAACGACCGTGCTTAATATGCTTGGCGGTATGGACACCTGCGACGAGGGCATAATTTCCGTCGACGGCGCGAGAGTTGACGGGTACAACCGCAAGCAGCTGACGCTATACCGCCGTTTCGATATAGGGTTTATCTTTCAATTTTATAATCTGCTGCCGAATTTAACAGCGAAAGAGAATGTCGAGATTGCGGCGCAGACAAAGAAGGATTACATTCCCGCCGAGGAGATACTCGCGAAGGTCGGACTTGGCGAACGTATAAATAACTTCCCCGCGCAGCTTTCGGGCGGCGAGCAGCAGCGTGTCTCTATCGCGAGAGCTTTATCGAAAAAGCCCAAGCTGTTGCTTTGCGACGAGCCTACAGGCGCACTCGATTACAACACGGGCAAGATGATCCTGAAGTTATTGCAGGACACCTGCCGCACGGAGGGAATGACGGTCATTCTTGTTACGCATAATACCGCGATAACACCAATGGCGGACAGAGTAATAAAGATTAAAAACAGCAAGGTCGCCGAAATGACGCTTAACGACAATCCCACTCCCGTAGAGGATATCGAATGGTAATGGAGGAAAAATGAAGGCGATAAATAAGAACACGATACGCGAGATATCCAAGTCGAGGAATCGCTTTCTGTCGATTTTTCTGATTTGCGCTATCGGAGTCGGATTTTTCAGCGGCGTCCGTGCGACATGCGATATAATGAAGGTTTCTGCGGATGATTATTATGACGGGCATAACCTGTTCGATCTCCGTGTGCTGTCGACGTTCGGACTGACGGACGACGACGCAGAAGCTATCGCGGAAATAGACGGCATTGACGGAGTGTACACCTCTAAATATACCGATCTTGCTATGCACGATAACGAGCATGAGTATCTGACACGCGTATATTCAAAAACTTCCGACGAGATCAATATGGTAGATATTTTTGAAGGCAGCGCGCCGGCGGCGGACGACGAATGCATCGTAAGCTACAATATTCTCGGCAATGGAATAAATGTAGGCGATACGGTAACGCTTGAGGATCTCACGGGCGCGGAGGAATTCCCGCTGAAACGAACCGAATACAAGATCGTTGGTATATACAACACCCCGATGTATATTTCCAAAACTCAGCGCGGCAGCACCAATATAGGCGACGGCGCAATTGACGCGTTTATGATCGTTCCGGCGGAGCATTTCACTCAGGACGTTTATACCGAGATATATATAAAGTCCGATAGGCTGCATGAAATGCAGAGCTATTCCAATGAATACATTACACTGCGCGACGAGATATCCGATAAGCTTGAGCAGCTCGGAAAAAAGCGGAGCGTTATCCGTTACGAGGAGGTTATCAGCGACGCGCAGGCAGAAATAGACAAGGGTGAAAGGGAGCTTGCCGAGGCAAAGGAGGACGGTCAGCGTGAGCTTGATGACGCGAGAAAACAGCTTGACGACGCAAAAAGGCAGATAGAGGACGGCGAAAAAGAACTTGACGACGCGGGTGAGGAAATAGCGGACGGAGAAGTTCAGCTCGCCGATGCGGAGAAGGAACTTGCCGGCGCGTGGCAGGAGATTGAGGACGGGAAGCGCGAGCTTGAGAAAAACAAGCCACTTCTCGAGGACGCAAAGAAACAGCTTGATGACGCGAAAAAAGAGATCGAGGACGGAGAGCGGCAGCTTGCCGACGGAAAGAAAGCTCTCGACGAAGCAAAGGAACAGATAGACGAGGCAAAGAAAGAGCTTGATGAGGGAAGAAAACAATACGACGACGGAAAAAATGAGCTTGATAAGGCACAGGCGGAGGTCGATTCCGCGCGCGGAGATCTGTATAACGGAAGCTCTCAGCTCAACTCTGCGCAAAGCGAGATCGACAAAAACCGAGCGGAGCTGAACGCGGGCAAGGAACAGCTTGAGGATGCAAGGAAAGAAGTCGAAGACGGCGAACAGCAGCTTGCAGATGGAAAAAGGGCTCTCGACGAGGCAAAGGAGATGCTCAGAAGAGCCGAAGAAGAGGTTCAGCGATTGGAGCAGGATCCCGATACAGATAAACAAATACTGGAATTTGCGCGTGCGGCAATGCAGGCGGCAAGGGACGGCGTTGCACAGGCGGAGGCGGAGATCGCAAGCAGCGAAGCACAGCTTGAAGCGGCGAAACAGCAGATAGCCGATAACGAGCAGAAGATCGCCGATGGCGAGGCGCAGATTGAGGACGCGCAGAAAAAGGTCGACGCGGGCTGGGCGGAGCTTAACGCAGGCAGCATTCAGATCGACAGCGCACAAAAGCAGATCGACGACGGCAGAAAAGAACTTGAAGAAGCAAAGACTCAGCTTGACGACGGCGAGAGGCAGATAACGGACGGTCTTGCGGAATATGCCGCGGGTCTGGAGGAATATCTTAAAAATGCGGAGCTGCTTGCGGCTGGCAAGTCGGAATACGTCAAGGGTATGGAGGAATATACCGACGGTCTTGCCGAGTATGCGGACGGAGTTCAGAAGCTCGCCGGCGGCGAAGTTCAATATTATGAGGGTATGGCGACTATCGCAGAGAAAAAGCTCGAGCTGACGGACGGCAAGCAGCAGTACGAGGACGGTCTCGCGGAGCTGGAGGAGGCTAAGAAAAAATACGAGGACGGTCTCACTGAATACGAGGACGGTCTTTACAAATTTAACAGAGAGATTGCCGATGCGGAAAGAAAGCTTGCAGAGGCAAGGGAGAAAATATCCGACGCCGGCAACGCGGAATGGTATATCTTCAAGCGTGATGACAATGTTGGCTATGCTGAATACGAGTCCAATTCCGAAAGAATAAACAAGATCGCGGCGATATTCCCTGTGTTCTTCCTGCTTGTGGCGGGATTGGTATGTCTTACTACCATGTCAAGAATGGTCGAGGAGCAGCGCACACAGGTCGGAACGCTGAAAGCTCTCGGCTACTCTAACGGTGCGATAATGCGCCACTATATGACTTACGCAGTCTCTGGCGCGGCTGTCGGCGGAGTTGTCGGCGCGATAGGCGGCTGCTTCCTGTTCCCAAGCGTTATTGTATACGCGTATTCGATGATGTACAATATCGTTGGTATTCATTACCTGTTCACTCCCGAGAATATGATTGTGTCCATAGGTTCTATGGTGCTGGCGATAGCGGCAACGGTGTTCTTCAGCTGCAATAAGGCTTTGCAGGAGACACCCGCGTCGCTTATGAGACCGAAAGCGCCCAAGGCGGGAAAACGTGTGCTTATCGAGCGGATACCGCCGCTCTGGAACCATATGAATTTTTTCGCCAAGGTAAGCGGACGAAATCTTTTCCGCTATAAGCGCAGAATGTTTATGACGGTGGTCGGTATCGCGGGCTGTACGGCTTTGTCGCTGACGGGCTTCGGGCTTAAAGACTCAATATCCGATATCGTTAATTTGCAGTATGACGAAATATACAAATACAGCGGATATATGGCGTATGACGAGGATATCAAGCCCTCGGAGCTGAGTAGCATTTACGATACGCTTCTGAATTACGACGAAAACACCGCATACACCCGTGCGCTGATAAAGCAGTACGGCACGGAATTTTCGGGAAATAATGTTCAGGTTTACGTTACCGCGGTAGAGGATACGGAACTGTTCGAGAAGTTTATCGATCTGCATGAGCGTATTTCCCGTGAAAAGCTGACTTTAGCGGGCGGCGCGGTCATCACAGAAAAGGCGGCAAAGCTGTTGAACGCAAAGCAGGGCGATGAGATCACCTTGCAGATAAGCGACGGCGTAAACAAAAAGGTAAAGATAGCGGGAATTACCGAGCAGTACACAAGCCACTATCTCTACCTTTCCGAGGACTTGTACAAGGAAATTTTCGGCGGTGAACCATATTACAATATGATCTATTTCGACAATGGCATTTCCCGCGACAAGGATGTGCAGAACGGCTTTACGGAGCATATGCTGAAAAATGATAATGTGCTCGCGGTCATTATGAACGCAAGCTCTCTGTCGAGCGTTCACGAAACGCTGCAGATTATGGACTTGGTAACGGTGGTGCTGATAGTTTCGGCAGCGGCGCTGGCGTTTGTGGTGCTGTACAACCTCACCAACGTAAATATCACCGAGCGCATACGCGAGATCGCGACGCTGAAAGTCCTCGGCTTCTATGACGTGGAGGTATCGAGCTATGTGTTCCGTGAGAATATCATACTGTCGATGATGGGCGGCGTTGTCGGAATGTTCCTTGGCTACGCGCTTTGTATGTTCGTTATTCAGACTGCCGAGATCGACGAGGTCATGTTTGGACGGAGTATTCATTTTCCCAGCTACATCTGGGCGCTGCTCGTAACTGTGGCGTTCTCGCTTATCGTCAATCTGATAATGACGACAGTTTTAAAAAAAATAAGTATGGTCGAATCGTTGAAGTCGGTTGAATAAGAAAGGGCATTTAATGAAAATATTGAAAATAGCTTTGCTGCAGATAGCTCCGCGCGGTACGCTGCGGGATAACCTCGAAAAGGGGATAGAGCACTGCAAAAAAGCAAAGACTCTGGGAGCGGATATTGCTTTGTTTCCCGAAATGTGGAGCAACGGTTATCAAATATACGACCGCCCCGCAGAGGAGTGGAAGGCTGAGGCGATCTTCGCCGAAAGCGAATTTATAAACGCGTTCGCAGCGATCGCTAAAGAGCTTGAAATGGCGGTCGGCATTACTCTGCTGGAGAAAACCGACGGCGGTCCGAGAAATTCTATGGTACTGTTTGATCGTTTCGGGGAACGTCAATTTATATATGCAAAGGTGCATACCTGCGATTTCAGCGTAGAGCACGACCTTAAGCGCGGCGACGGTTTCTATGTCTCCGAGCTTGACACGGCGGCAGGCAAGGTAAAGGTCGGAGCAATGATCTGCTATGACAGGGAATTCCCCGAAAGCGCGAGAATTCTCATGCTGAAAGGGGCGGAGCTTATTCTCGTTCCAAATGCCTGCCCCATGGAAATCAACCGACTTTCGCAGCTTCGGGCGCGGGCATATGAAAATATGCTGGCGGTAGCGACCTGCAACTATCCGGAAGGTGTTCCCGACTGCAACGGCGGCTCAAGTGTTTTTGATGGGATCGCGTATCTTCCCGAGCTTGAGGGCTCACGCGATACCTGTATTTTGCAGGCGGACGGAAAAGAAGGCGTTTATATCGCGGAGCTTGATCTTGATATGCTCCGTGCGTATCGTGAAATGGAGGTTCACGGAAACGCATACCGCCGCCCGGATAAATACAAAATATTACTTGATAATATGATCGAAAAGCCGTTTATTCGCGATGACAGAAGGCAGCAAAGTGGTCTATAAATCGGAATTTATTTCAGTGGCGCAGCTGAGGTAAATTTTAATTTACAATTAAGAGGAGATATGAGATATCTATGATAGAAAATATAGTCACCGTAAAGCTGAACGTCGACGAAGAGCTTACGATAAAAAAGAATACCCTCCGCGGCGTGAACGCGGAAAACGGAAAGCGTATCGCGATAGTCACGGGTATTCACGGCGACGAGCTTGAAGGGCAGTATATCTGCTATCAGCTCGTGAAGAAGATCACTGCAAATATGGCGAACCTTACAGGCACGATCGAAATATATCCTGCGGTAAATCCGCTCGGCATGGAGTCGGTATCGAGAGCGTTCCCGATGACGGGACTGGATATGAACCGTGTGTTCCCGGGGTCGAATATCGGCTCTATCTCCGAAAATATCGCAAAAAAGCTCGTCGAAGACATCAAAGGCGCGGATATGTGCGTTGACATACACTCCAGCAACATTTTTATCCGCGAGATACCGCAAGTGCGCGTTCGTCCCGAAAATGCTGACTATCTTATAAAATACGCAAAGCTGCTCAATACCGATATGGTGTGGGTACACGAATCCGGAGCTGTCGGTGACGGCTCGCTCGCGGAGTCGCTCATCGCGGAGGACGTGCCTACGCTGGTGGTTGAAATGGGCGTCGGACAGCGCATTGACCTTGAGTATTGCGACCAGCTCCTGCATGGCATATTCAACTTAATGCATAGTCTCGGTATCTGGGCGGAGGAGGAGCACGGCATCTCGCACCCTATGGTCTCAACGGACGGCGCGGTACACGTTGTCCACTCTATGGGCAGCGGCATATTTGTGCCGACCGCGGAGCATAATATGTGGCTCGCGAAAGGTTCGGTCATAGGCGAGATCGTGACGCCGATCACGGGAACGGTGGAGCAGGAGATAACCGCTCCCGTAGACGGAGTGATATTCTCTCTGCGAGAATATCCGATAGTGTACGAGGGCAGCGTAATAGCACGTATGCTAAGTATGTAAGAATTCAAAAAATTTTAAAAAAACGAAACCATATTTGAATTTATTCGGTATTATATATAAGAGCGTAACCCGCCGTCATCCATACTATAATTCCGACAGCACTTGACTAATTTGCCTAAAAGTGGTACAATAAGTTTAAGCAACAGAATTTTTATGAAAAGGCGGAGCTATGAAAGACAGAATTTTTGAATCCAAGGAAGATTATCTTGAAACCATCTTGATCTTGCATAATCGCAACGGCGAGGTGCGCTCGGTAGATATTGCCGCGGAAATGGATTTTTCTAAGCCGTCGGTAAGCGTTGCAATGAAAAACCTCCGTGAGGAGGGTTGCATTTCCGTTGACAAAAACGGGTATATTACGCTTACGAAATCGGGACTGGAGATCGCGGAGCGTGTTTACGAGCGGCATCTGCTGTTCACGAGCTGGCTTACCTCTATGGGCGTACCCGAGGATACGGCAGCCGAGGACGCGTGCCGTATCGAACACTGTCTCAGCGCGGAGAGCTATGCGGCGATAAAGGAATACGTGCAAAAGCACGGACAGGAAATGCCGCGTTAAAATATTTACGGTATTTCCTGCGAATTATGAGGGGGAATACCGAATGAAAAAGAGAATTATCGCAGTATTTACGGCTGCGCTGTCTCTGCTGTCGCTGACTGCTTGCAACGAACAGCACGAGAGCAGCGGCGGCATGGTCGCAGGCAAACACGAGCAGAATATGATGTCGCCTATTGAGGTGACGGAGGATAACGTGCTGAACTCGGTTCGGCTGTTTGACGCGGTGAGCGCGGATAAGCTGAACAGTATGTTCAGTCCGCTTTCGCTGAATATGGCGCTCGGTATGCTTGCCGAGGGCGCGGAGGGCAGCACTAAAGAGGCGCTCGACAAGTATCTCGGAACGGACGGCTACGGAGCGTTTGCCGAGAGCTATATGAAGCTCGCAAAGGAGAACTACAACGGCAAGAGCGGCAAGGACGACAACTATTTCGAGATTGCGAACTCCTTCTGGGGCGACGACGCTTTTCCGTTCAGACAGGAATACAAGGACGCGGTAAATCGTAAATTCGACGCAGAGATACGCTGTATGGATTTCGGCAGCAAGGACAAGGTGATAAGCGAGGTTAATCGTTGGGTATCGGACAAGACCCATAAGATGATCCCGACGCTGCTTGAGGATATCGCTCCCGAGACCGTCGCTATACTCGTCAATACTGTCTATTTTGAGAGCGCGTGGGACGCGGAGTGGGAATACGACACGAACAACAAAGATACGTTTACTCTGCTCGACGGCTCGTCAAAGGAGCTTACGCTGATGCGCAACAGTGGCGGCGCGTATTTCGAAAACGATAAGGCGACCGCGTTCGGCTGCACCTACAAGAACGGTCTTAAGTTTATTGGGATATTGCCGAAAGAAACGGGCGATTTTACGATAGAAGCGCTTGATATCACGTCGCTGTTGGCGAGTGAGACTTATGAATATAACGTTACCGCGTGTATGCCCAAGCTGACGTTTGATACTAATTTGCCGCTCGCGGACGCGCTGTCGGCGGCGGGGCTGTCGGAGATATTCGAGCGCGACAAGGCGGACTTTTCGGGTATGTCCGAGGCGGATCTCTGGGTGTCGGACGTTCTGCAAAAGACGCGGCTGGAGCTTGACGAGCACAAGACGAAGGCGTCCGCGGCTACAGGGATAATGATGAACGGCGCCGGGGCTATGCCTAAGGAGGATATGCGCAGGGAGGTCTTTCTCGACAGACCTTTCGCGTTCGTTATCTACGACAGCGCGGAGAATCAGATCGTATTTCTCGGCAAGGTCACAGAACCGTAAGGAGGAAATTATATGAAAAAAAGGATAATCTCCGCGCTTGCGGCCATACTCGCACTTACTTGTGTATCGGGCTGTTCCGAGAACGGCGGTTTGTCCTCGGCGGCGGACGGCGGACAAGGCTCCGACAGTTCTGTTAATTCCACAGATTTGACAAGTTCAACAACAAGCATCGAAAGCACATCATCTTCGTCCGGCACGGAGAGCGCTGTGCAAAGCAGCTCCGATAAAACCGAAAGCAGTTCACCCGAGGAGAGCAGCGCTCCCGCTCCCGTCGAGGTGAGCAGCACGGCAGGAGGCGGCGATATATCTCCCGTGGAGCTCACCGCCGATAATATGCTCACCTCCGTGCGCTTATTTGATGTTATCAGCCAAGGCAAGGATAACAGTATGTTCAGCCCGCTGTCGCTGAATATGGCGCTCGGTCTGCTCGCCGAGGGCGCGGGCGGCGGTTCAAAAACCGCGCTCGATACATATCTTGGCACGGATAACTATTCGGATTTTGCTAACGGATATATGCAGATAGTCGAGAGCCAATATAATTACAAGTCGGACTATGATGATGGCTGGAAGAATGTTTTCGAGCTTGCAAACTCGTTCTGGGCGAATAATAACTTGCCGTTCAATGAGGATTATAAGAACAGGCTCGCGGAAAAGTTCAAAGCGGAGGTTCGCAATATCGACTTCGGAAACAAAAACAAGGCGCTGGGCGAGATAAACGGCTGGGTCAGCGACAAGACCCACAAGATGATTCCGACGATAATCAACGATTATTCGGACCATATCGCGGCGGTGCTTATCAACACGATATACTTTGAGTCGGCATGGGCAGACGAGTGGGCGATAAATGAGGACAGCAAGGATACGTTCACGCTGCTTGACGGCACAGCAAAGGAAATTCCGCTTATGCACAACGGCTGCAATAGCTACTTTGAGAACGACAAGGCGACGGCGTTCAGCTGCCGTTACCTCAGCGGTCTGGAGTTTATCGGGATACTTCCCAAGCAGACGGGCGATTTCACGATAGAGAGCCTTGACATTCCGTCGCTTCTCGGTAGCGAGAGCTTTGAATACGACGTTCACGCGGCTATGCCTAGACTGGAATTTGAGACGGAGATACCGCTTGCCGAAACGCTTAAAGCGTTCGGCTTGTCGGAGCTGTTCGACCCCGAAAACGCGGATTTTTCGGGAATTTCCGAAGTTCCGCTGTTCGTTTCGGACGTTCTGCAAAAGACCAAGCTGGAGCTTGACGAAAACGGCACGAAAGCCGCCGCCGTCACCGCTATAACAATGGACGCAGCGGGCGCAATGCCCGTTGAGCGCGAGAAAAAGGAGGTCACGCTTGACCGTCCGTTCGCGTTTATGATATACGACAGCGCGGAGAATCAGATCGTATTTCTAGGCAAGGTCACCGATCCGCAATAACACATAAAGTGAGGGAAAATTCTTGAGGATAATTTGTCTTATCGAAAACACGGCGGTAAACGAAAAGCTGTTTTTTGAGGAGGGCGTGTCGTTTTTTGTCGAGTACAACGGCAGAAACTACCTTATCGACACGGGACTGACGGGAAAGGCAGTCGAGAATGCAAAGCGTATGCGCCTGCCTATAAACGATATCGACGCGGTGGTGCTCACGCACAGCCACTTGGCGCACACGGGCGGTATCGACCAGATAATGAAGATCAACCCGGGCGCGGACATCTATCTCCGCGCGGGCGCAAAGCGCGAGGTGTTCAAGAAAAACGGTTTGTTCAAGTCCGCGGTAGGTCAGGGCAGAGGGTTCTTCAAGAAGTACGCCCACAATCTGATATTGTTCAACAGCTTTTCGGAGGTCTGCGAGGGCTTTTATCTGGCGAGCTGCGAGGACTTTGACGAAAAGAACATAAACCCCGACCGCAGCTATTTCGCTATATCGGAGGATGAAAAAAAGCCGCAGCCGTTCGACTTCTCGGATGAAAGCTTTGCGGTTATCTTCCCGAAAAAGCGCAAGGCGGACGGACTTGTGCTGATCGGCGGATGCTTCCACTGCGGCGCGGCAAATATGCTCGAGACCGTTCAGCGGCGCTGGCATGATATCCCCATACTAGCGGTTATCGGCGGTTTTCACTTTATGGGAAGTAACCCCAAGGCGCTCAATTGTTCAGCGGATTACGTTACGGCACAGTCGCGCGCGATCAAGCTGTCGGGTGCGGAAAAGGTCTACGCCTGCCATTGCACGGGTTTCCGCGGTTTCGATCTTATGGACGAAATGCTTGGCGACAGAATACTGTATTTCGGCGGCGGCGAAGCGCTGGAATTCTGATCATAACAAGGAAAGCTCCCCGTTTCAGGGGAGCTTTTTATGGAGCATTTGATTTGTCAAGTTTTTTAGTCAAAAAAACACCCCCGCTTTCACGGGGGT
>CAJUMS010000028.1 GCA_910587465.1 uncultured Oscillospiraceae bacterium | reverse complement strand
AAATGCAAGTCATTTTTTGTCTATTTTGCCCATTGACTTTTCTTAGCAGGTTTCAATAGCTGTAAAAGACGAAAACGTCTTATATATTCATTTCCATTTGTATATAGAGCCCCTGTCGAAATGTTATATCAAATCCGAAGCCGCGATATAACGAGACGGCGGGTTCGAGTGTTATCCGTGTATCAAGGAACAGTTTGGTGCAGCCCTGAACTTTTGCGTAGTTTTTCACCTCGGAGAGCAGGGCTTTGGATATTCCCTTTCCGCGGTGACCGCTGCGGATAAACAGCCGCTTGACCTCGCCCGTATCGTCGGTTTTGGTTCGGTAAGCGATACAGCCTATCGGAATATTTTCCTCATACGTGACCCATACCTTTTCTATATTTTCGGCGGCGCTGTATCGGGTATAGCAGTTCTTGTCATTGCCGAGAAAATCTATCATATAGTCGTCGTGCTCGGAGAAAAGCTCCAAAACCTGCGTATCTGAAACGCTCGTCGGTACGATATCCATTGCTCCTCCTATACCTTTAATCCGTCGTTGTTTCTTACATAGTCGAACAGGTACTGCTGGGCTATACCCTCCGCGCCTTTGGTACACTCGGGAAGTCCGTCGGGGTAGAATTCCGCCATAAGGCGCTTTACCCACACGTCCTTAGGGAACGCGTCGAGCTTGTGGAACGCGAACAGCAGAACGCAGTCCGCGACCTTGTCCCCAACGCCGACTATCCGCTTGAGCTTTTCGCGGGCGCTGTCCAACGGGAGATCGTCTATCTCGTCAAAGTTTATCTCGCCCGAGTTCACGCGGTTCACCGCGTCGACTATGTACTTGGCGCGGAAGCCCGCACGGAGCGGCGCTAAATCCTCGGGTTCGATACCTCGGAGCTTTTCCGCCGTCGGAAACGCGAAGTCGCCGCCTATATTCTCACCGAAGCTCTCGCAAAGTCTGCCGATTATTCCCGAAATGCGGGGAATATTGTTATTCTGGGAAATAATAAAGCTTATCAGCGTTTCAAACGGCTCCTGCCGTAGAATACGTATTCCCGATGAGACCTCGCAGGCGGCTTTCAGCGTTTTGTCGGCGGAAAAGCGGCGTATGTACTCGTAGTAATCCGTATCCAAGTCGAAGTATACACTCCATTCGGGAAGCTCGGACTTGGTTATGCCGTCTATGACGATTTCGCCGTTCTGCTCGGATAGGGTTAAGCGCTTGCCCATCGCGATACCCGAAAACGCGCCGTCTTCCGTTTCCTTCCAGCGGAAACACTGCCCGCAGAGAAAGGTCTGTTTCAAATTAAAGTTGGAATTATTGACTTTTATGCTCATTTTTTTCAAAAACCCCTTGATTATTTATTTTAATTATAATACAATATAAATAAGATTTCAAGTGTTTTGAAAATTTTTTCAGCAAAGCAACACAAAATCTTAAGGCAGCACCGCACAAAGACCGCACTTCGTGCTTTGTACGGCGCCGTCTTAACCGAGCGTTCTCGGAAAAATTGTTACCGAAAGGAAAACCGAAATGAGAGAGAGCATACTTACTATCCCGATAAACGAAGTGTTTGAGCCGAAATGCGGCTGTCCTATCTGCGCTATGCGCAATACCGTGGAGGATCACATCTGCGAATATATTATGGGCGCGGCTATGATGGAACCCGACGTCCGCGAGGAGACAAACAAGCTCGGATTCTGTCATGATCACTTCAACAGTCTGTTAAAGCAGAACAACCGTTTGTCTCTCGGGCTTATGCTGAATACGTACCTCGCGACACTGCGCGGGGAGGTTTTCGAGCGCAAGGGGATATTCTTTACCAAGGGTGCAAAAGCTAAAAAGGCAAGCGAGATAGAGGAGACCTGCTTTGTGTGCAGCAAGGTGGACTGGGGCGTTCAGCATATGCTGGAGACCGTGTTCAAGATGTTCAAGGACGAACCGAAGTTCAGAAAGCTGTATTCACAGCAGGAATATATTTGCATTCCGCACTATAATCTGCTGATGTCGAACGTTCCGACTATGCTCCCGAGGAGCGAGCACAAGGCGTTTATCGAAGCGACCGACGCGCTTGTCGAGAATTATATCAAGTCGCTGAACGGGGATGTTCAGCAATTCTGCGACAGCTTTGACTACCGCAACGCGCGAAATCTTCACAGCGAGGAAATGGAGCACGTGCGCAGTTCTATCGAGAGGGCTATCGAGTTTATTACGTCCAGAAAGCCGGATGTAAAATAACATCATAATTTTTGAAACGGGAGATAACTATTTTGCAGATATTAAGTATAGAAAGCTCCTGCGATGAGACCGCCGCCGCGGTCATTCGCGACGGGCGGGAGATCGTTTCCTCCGTGGTTGCGACGCAG
This sequence comes from uncultured Oscillospiraceae bacterium, assembly GCA_910587465.1. Lineage (GTDB taxonomy): Bacteria > Bacillota > Clostridia > Oscillospirales > Ruminococcaceae > CAG-115. The sequence goes on along the minus strand of CAJUMS010000028.1, from coordinate 28,386 downwards.
ATAGAGGAGCACAGGCTGTACGGGGGAGTAGTCCCCGAGATAGCCTCGCGGCGGCACTGCGAGAGCATTGTCGGAGTTGTAAACGAGGCGCTGGAAAAGGCGGGACTGACGGCAAAAGATATTGACGCGGTTGCGGTGACATTCGCGCCCGGGCTTATTGGGGCGCTGCTGGTAGGCGTGAATTTCGCGAAGGGGCTGGCGTATTCGCTTGGTAAGCCGCTTATTCCCGTGCATCATATCCGCGGGCATATCGCGGCGAATTACCTCGCGCACAAGGAGCTTGAGCCTCCGTATATGTGCCTTGTGGCGAGCGGCGGACATTCGCATATCGTGCGTGTGAACAGCTATACCGAGTTTGAGACGGTCGGAAGGACGGTCGACGACGCGGCGGGAGAGGCGTTTGACAAGGCGGCGCGGGCTATGGGCTTTCCGTACCCGGGCGGCGTGTTTATTGACAAAGCTTCTAAACTCGGCGATTTGACAAAGTATCGTCTGCCGAAACCGAAAACTCAAAATCCTTACGACTTCAGCTTTTCGGGATTGAAAACCGCCGTTATCAATCTTATTCACAACGCCGATCAAAAGGGTGAGGAGATAGACGTGAACAGTCTCGCGGCTTGCTTTCAGAGCACCGTCGGTCATATATTGACGGACAAGTTTATCGCCGCGGCACAGGAGTTCGGCTATAAAAAAATAGCGCTTGCGGGCGGAGTAGCCGCTAACAGCGGACTGCGCGAAACGCTCTCGACCGCCGCGGAAAAGAACGGAATGACGCTGTATGTGCCGCCGCTCTCGCTGTGCGGCGACAACGCGGCTATGATAGGCTGTCAGGGGTATTATGAGTTCCTCGCGGGGAATATCGGCGATGAGAGCCTGAACGCCGTCGCTACTATGAGCTTGGATAAGGTGAAGTTTTAATGAAGAATATCGTACTTATCGGAATGCCCGCGGTCGGGAAATCCACTATCGGGGTGCTGCTGGCTAAGACGCTGGGGTTTTCGTTTATCGATACAGATCTTATTATTCAGCAGGACACGGGCAGACTGCTGCAGGATATTATAGACAGTGACGGGTTGGACGCTTTCTGTATCGCGGAGGAGCGCGCAATATGCTCCGTCTCCGCGGAGGGGGGCGCGGTCATAGCGACGGGAGGCAGCGCGGTGTACAGCCGCGAGGCTATGCTCCACTTGAAAAAGCACGGGGTCGCTTATTATCTGTCGATACCGACCGAGGAGCTTAACGCGCGGCTCAAAAATATTAAAACGCGCGGTATCGCCAAGCGCCCCGAGGACACTATCGAGGACGTGTTCAAGCGGCGTATGGAGCTGTATAATGAATACGCGGATATCACCGTTGACTGTCACGGGAAAACCGCGGAGGATACGGTCGAGGAGATTTGCGGGTATCATAACTTGACGGGAAAGTAAATATTTTTTCAAAACCCTATTGACAAACGGATAATATTGTGCTATATTGTATATATAGGTTATACACAATATAAACTATATAAACGGAAAGGATGTTTTTTATGTCCGAGGAAATAATTGAAAATAACGAGCAGACCGTCGACCAAGAGCCGCAGACTGCCGAAACCCAGTCGCTGGTGCCGGGGTTCAAGAGCATATGCTTTCGGATAGGAGTTATGATGATAGTTGTGTTTGCGGCAAGGATCGCTGTGAACATTATCAGTGCGCTTATTGTGCCGTATCTGTCCGAGACGGAACTTACGCCGACCGTCGCGTATCTTATTGACGCGGCGGTGTCGCTGGTGTTCCTATATATTATCCCCATTACCGCGGCGATCTTTCTGCTAAAGCGTCCGATGAAGGGTCGCGTGGGACAGATATACGCAAAGCCCAGGTATTTCGGCAGGGCAATGGCGATGTTCCCAGCGGGGTACGGAATAGCGATAACCTGCAACCTGCTTACTCAGCTTTTGGGTCTGCTGTTTAAGGACACAGCGCTCGGCAACTCGTTCACGGGTATTCAGCAGACGCTTGCAGCGCCCGATATAGGAAGCGCTGTCGTGCTGTTTATTCAGCTTACGATATTCGCCCCGCTTTTTGAGGAATTCTGGTGCAGGGGACTGATAATCGAGAGCCTGAGACCGTATGGAAACGGTTTTGCTATTTTCGTTTCGGCGCTGCTTTTCGGTATTATCCACGCGAATTTCGCACAGTTTTTCTACGCTGCGGCGCTCGGAATTTTCCTCGGCTACATCTACGTTTCAACGCAGAGCCTTGTCACGACAACCATTATGCACGCGATGTTCAACAGTATCTCGGGAATGCTGATACTGATTTCGTCCGTGCCGTCGGTGAATGAATATCTGCTCGCGTCGGTAAGCGGAGAAGCGGCTGAGGTAACGCCCGCGGTCGTGCTGTATATGGTATGGATGGGTCTGATAGTGCTGCTGTTGGTAGTCGGCGTTATTATGGCGATCTATAAGTTCACCAAGATCAAGAAGTATCGCGTTCCCAAGGTGCAAAACGAGGTATCGACGGGCAGGCGCTGGGGTATCTTCCTCTCCCGCGTGAGCGTTATCATAATGCTGATACTTGCCATAGACACCTTTGCCACTCAGGAGGTACCCAAGTTCTTTATTAAGCTGGTAACGGGAAATTGGAACTAAAAAACACTTTACTTTTCGGACAGTCTGTGATATAATGATTACATTGAGTATTGAAAACTTTGGAGGATAATATGGATAATCAAAACCGCACTTCGGTCAGCCTTAAAAAAACCGCGCCTCAGCCGTGGACAGACCCCGTTACGGGGGAGATATACCCGGGAGGCAATCCTAACGAGGTCTCACAGCCGATATTGTCGGGAACATATCAGCCGAACAACATCCCCATGCCCGTAAACAACGCGCAGGTGACAGTGGTGAACGACGGAATGAAGTTCTGCAAGTTCTGCGGACAAAAGATACTTAAGGAAGCCGTTATCTGTACACACTGCGGTCGGCAGGTCGAGCAGCTCCAGGGCGCGCCCGCTCCTCAGCAGATCGTTATAAATAACAACAACGCCAACAATAACGTCAATCAGACCGTTGTCGGCGGCAAACCCAAGGAGAAATGGGTCGCGTTTATACTGTGCTTTTTCTTCGGAGGGCTCGGCGTTCACCGCTTTTACGAGGGGAAGATCGGCACGGGTATACTGTGGCTTTTCACATGGGGGCTTTTCGGCATCGGCTGGCTCGTCGATCTTATCATCATACTTACAAAGCCCAATCCGTATTATGTTTAAAAAAAAACCGCGCTTTATCGGCGCGGGGTTTTTTTATGTATTTTACATTGTCCTTTGACAGCTCTCTATAAATTTCGGAAATATTTTACGCAGCAGCATAAACAGCAGATAGCCGAAAAGAGCGCCGAGGGTGTTGAAGATAATGTCGTCGAGACTTGGGTTGCGGCTCATGAGCGGCTGCGCTCTCATTTCGATGAAGAACGTGAGCAGAAATCCGACAAGTGCCGTTCTGCCGAAGTTAGCTTTTTTCCAAAGTATCGGCAGAGCGGCTCCGAGCGGTATAAACAAGACCGTGTTCAGCAGCATATCTCGTTCAAAGCCACATTTCAGCAGCGTAAATCTGTAATCAAAGCTTGTGATACAGCGGAGCGCCCGAATTGGCGGGAGCAGGATAAGCGGGTCGGAGAAATTACGAACCAACGAACCCATATCGGTGGTAAGGCACAACAGAAACATCATGGTGAACCATGCCACGAACAGCAGGCGAACCATTTCGTTAAGGCGGCATTTTCGGCGCGTTTCCTCAAATTCTGCGCCGAGCCGCTTTTTATGCCACGCGCGGCGAACGAACCAATATACCGTACACACGGCGATCACGACGGGAAGTCCTAAAACGATCACGCCGACCACCGACGGATACCGCATAAGAAACGGGAGGTAATGAAATATGATATGGTCGAGTATCATATTATTCCTCCAGCTTTTTGAGCGCCTTTATCTCGTCGTTGTTTACGCGTATTTTGCCGTCCTTGATGACGCGGACTTCTTCCTTGTTGATGACTATCGGAACGTCGGGCTTTTTGTCGAGCTTGACCTTTAGTATACCTGTCAGCAAATTAACCTCTTCGACGGAGCCTCTGCCGTCGGGAGTTTCAACATACGCGCCGACTTTGGGCGTGGTGCGCAGGAAATCCTCGTAGCAGTTCTGTTCGTATTTCAGACAGCACATCAATCTTCCGCAAGTACCCGATATCTTTGTCGGGTTGAGCGACAGCGACTGCTCCTTTGCCATTTTTATCGACACAGGCTGGAACTCGCCGAGGAACGACGAGCAGCAGAACGGTCTGCCGCATATTCCCAAGCCGCCGAGCATTTTCGCCTCATCGCGCACGCCTATTTGGCGAAGCTCAATACGGGTGCGGTAGATAGCCGCTAAGTCCTTTACGAGATCACGGAAATCAACTCTGCCGTCCGAGGTGAAGTAAAATAATATCTTGCTCCCGTCGAACGTGCAGTCGATGTCAATAGGCTTCATATCGAGCTTGTGAAAGCGTATTTTTTCCGAGAACGTCCGCATTATTTCCTTTTCCTTGACACGGTTCTGCTCAAGCTGTTTGATATCGTTCACGTCGGCTTTGCGGATTATCTTCTTGAGCGGCGACACAAGACTGTTCTGGGGTATATTGCGGTTGGAGAGCACTATCTCGCCACACTCTACACCGCGCGCCGTCTCAACTATCGCTTTGTCGCCGTGCTTGAAATTTTCGCCGTTCGGCGAAAAATAGTATATCTTGCCGACGTCCTTGAAGCGTACGCCGATTATCTCCACCTTTGTCGAGTTCTCGTCCGCAGACGGAAAAATCTGCGCGGCGCCAGTTTCCGCAGGAAACTCCGCCGATGACTTGGGCTTGCGCGGATAATTTCCGCGGCGGCGGTTTTCGGGACGAAGCTCACTCTGTGCGTTATCCTTGTTTTTCTTAGGAGCTATTTTCTCCGTGAAGTATTCGTTGTTTTCCATAATTCTCCTTTTATTCTTTATTACATCGGCTCGCTGTGTTTCATCATATACTCGTCGACCTTTTCAAGAAAATCCGCGAACCGTTTTGCCGTTCCTACGTCCAGTCTGAAACGGTATCCGATATTCTCGTGCGTCCATAGCCCGAACTCGATATAATCCCCCGCGCGCTTGCGGTAAGAAATATTCCAGCTGATACCGCTGAGAGACCGCACCTCGCGCCTGTCATCCTTCGCGTTTTCAATAAGCTCGTTGATAACGCAGACGTAGTTCATAAAACAGCAGTCCTCGTCGCTGTACGAGCCAAACGAGGTTTTCATGCCGTTCTCGTCGATGCATATCTTCCAGCAGTAATACGTTTTATAGACCTCCTCCCACTTTGACGGACAGAAGTCGTGAAACCCGTGGATATGCGACTCCTCGGGATAAAACCGAAAAATAAGTCTGCGCGTATCGCTGTTTTCCAGCACAAAGCCGAAGCTCTTTTTTCTTCCGCCTTTCTCACCGTTTTTCATATTAAAAACCTCCCGCGGCTGTACGAAGTTCATAAGCCGTCTTTTCATATTATACCACTTTTTTTACGATTTGTAAACACCTTAATAAATATATCATAAATACTCGTATTCCGAGCACGAGACAAGATGCTCCTCGCCGTTCTCTATCCGTTACTCCGACTCGCGGGATATTCTGCAACTGCCATCATATTCGGTGACAAAATGTCTTCCGCGGATCACCCTTCCGTCATTCTCGGTCACAAAGCAGTCGACTAGCTTTTCTGATGTGATAGTCGGGAACGCTCGGCGGCTCGCCGCTGTTACAATCCGAAAGCACTGTTGCAAACAGCGCTATCAATAGTACAAGTATATATTTTAATATTATCCTCCGAAAATTTTCGAGGTGAAATACGCCGCCGTAAGGGACAAGTTGAGGTTGTATATCTCGTTTTCGGTTACCTCAAACGATGTGTCGAGCATTGTCAATATCTCGCTTTCGGAAAAGCTCTCTGCAATTTTTTTTGATTCTTTTCTGCCGAAAAACTCCGCCTCGCCGCCGCACTTTATCGCCAGCGCGTCGCGGATTATTCTTGAAAGATACTCCATGACTTGTGCGGACTCGGCTCTGCCGGATTGCTCCGCCAGCGCCGCCGCAACGCCGAATTTGTCACGTCTGCCGATAGCCGCAGCGGCTTTCTGCGCGGTCTCGATAAGCTTCAGCTCGTTGCCGCCGTCCAGTACTGCGCGGCATTTCGCGATATTTCCCGCGAACATCTCCGAAAGTTCATTTGCCTGTTTATGGTCAACGCCGCCGTCGGCAAGGCACTGTATGCAGTCTTGCACGCCCGTGTCGGGAACCTCGAACTCGGTCACGCGCGACAATACCGTCTCGGGGATAAGGCTCGTGTTCTCGCAGGTGAAGATGAACCTCAGATGCTCGGGCGGCTCCTCGATCAGCTTTAAGAGCGCGTTAAGGTGTTGCGGGAGCATGGTGTCGGCTTCCTCGAAAACGTATACTTTCAAGTCTCCGTTGTTGGGCTTTATGACCGTTCCGCGCATAACTGTGCGAAACTTGTCCATAGAGTATTTTCCATCGCATTGAGACTTCACAAAGATAACGTCGGGGTGACCGTCACGCTCAATATTGTGGCAGGTCGCGCACTGTCCGCAAGCGTTGTTTTCACAAAGAAACAGCTGCGCGATATACCTTGCCAAGGACTTTTTTCCGCAGCCCTCGTGACCCGACAGCAGGATAGCGTGGGGGAGTCTGCCCTTTGCGGCTATGCCGTCGAGCCGCGCCTTTAAACCGTCTTTTCCGTATAATTTCATACCTTTTCAAATCTTTCTATGTTAGTTATGAATACCGTAGCGCCGCCGACCGTTACCTCTACGGGGAAGCTGGTGTACGCTCCCGAGCTGTACGCGGAGGAATTCGGCACGAACTGCTGGCGCTTGTGGGAATGCTCCTTGATAATGTCGATAATCTCGTCGAGCTTGTCGTCCTCCGAGCATATCATAAAGGTGGTGTTGCCAGCCATGAGAAAGCCGCCCGACGAGGCGAGCTTTGTCGCCTGAAAGCCGCTCTTGGTCAGCGCGGACTGCACCGCGTGACTGTCGTCGTTGTTGATGATAGCAAATATCAGTTTCATATTGTCCTCCTGTTTAAGCCGTTTCGGCTAAGTTTATATTAAAGACCTCGGTCTTTGTTTTCGTAAATTTCCGTGACCTCCGCTGTGCCGGCGGGCTTTCCCTCAAACGTCAGCGGGAGCGTTACGGGCTTTTCCGCGTTTTTGAGAAAACGCGCGTATCTTTCCGCGTCGTCAGACGTGCCGCAGAACCGAAGCTCAAGCTCGCACACCGAGCCGCTCCGCCGAAAGCTTATCAGGTACAGAAATACCCGAGAGGAAAAAAGCTCCATTTCAAATATGTTTCCCGAACGGATATATTTTCTTTGCTTTTCTGTAAGCTCTGCCGCCGCGCGTATGTTCGGCTCATAGTCGAATTCCCCGTCAAATATCGGGATAGCTTCATCGGCGAACGTAAAGTTGCTCTTGTATTTCATTATATTGTTTCGCCGTGCCACTGCCCAAATAAGCAGAACGATCTCGGCAGTAATTGTCATGGGCAAAGCCATCGGAATAATGTTTGTTCCTATCAGCGCCGCAATAACGGAAGCTATAAAAAATACAGTTACTATAAGAAACGAAGCAGTTTCCAACACCAAAAACGGATCGTCCAGAAGCTTTATCCTGACGCCGCACTCGCAGCAGTACATATTTACTCCGCTGCCCCAAATCTTGTCCCTTTCAAACCTTTCTTTGTATTCGCTTGCTACGGTGTGTCTCTCTCCAAGGTTAAATTCGTGATATTTATCGCCGAGGACTTTTCCCATAAGCACCAGCGGCTTTCCGCAGCATGGACAGATACTCTTTTCTCGTTTCAGCATAGCGCCACCTTCTCGCACGGTATAATACTCCAATTATATTATACACTATTTTCCGTCAAATTGCAACAGCGCTTTTGCGCCGCGGTTTAAAATAAACGGCGGCTTTGCGGAAAGTTAGCGGCAACTAAGCAAAATTGTACAAAAGCAAGCGGCAAATTTCTCCGAATTTAGACTTGATTTTTTTTGAAAATATGCTAAAATATAAAGTGATACACTTAGGTGTGCAATACAAATCAGGAGGTAATTTACTATGGCATATCAGATTTCCGATGAGTGCATCGCTTGCGGCGCTTGCGCAGACGGCTGCCCCGTAAACGCAATTTCCGAGGGCGACGGCAAGTACGTTATAGACGCTGACGCTTGCATCGACTGCGGCGCTTGCGCAGGCACCTGCCCTGTTGGCGCTCCCCAGGCCTAATTCAAGCTACATAAAAAGCACTCAAGTGTTAGGGTGCGTGTGGTACAGAAGTATTTCGGTGTCGAGCGACTACGCTTGACACCGAAATTTTCTATGAAACGAAAAAGGAAAGGCGGCTCGCCTCTCTTGAACGCTTAATTTTATGCGTGAATATACCGTCGAAAAGGGGCTGTATCGCGATCGCTTCTTGCTTTCGTGATACAGCCCCTCTGTGCTGTTTGTATAAGATAACGCCTAATCAGCAGGTTTACCCAATCGGCACGGTGAGCCTGAACGTCCCCGCTCGGTTTACCGTATCGTATCGCGCTAGAAACCGATCGCTGCGTTAATTGAATATGTGCCGTTCCTCCTAGCATTGCTTCGTGAAATACAGCCGCCCCGCGCCTCTCCTTACGAAGGGACTTTTCCGCAAGGTTGTGACAGCTGAAAACCTATTCGATTTTCGGCGCTTCAAAGCTGAAATTCCTTGAACCTTTGCCGTTTCGGAAAAGCAACTGGTCGGGATATTCCCTTCCAACTATATTTTACTTCATTTTTCCGGAAATGTCAAGAGCTTTTCCTAATTTTCATCAAAAAACCACGAATTTGACTATAATGCGCTTGACTTTTTCCGTGAAAAGATGTAGAATATAATTGCGTATTTATATCTTACGCACAGACAGCAGTCTGTATTATAAACGGTTAGGCGTTCGTATAGCCTATCGGAAAGGAATTTATTATGAAAGTAACATTGAAAAACGGAGAAGTCAGGGAATTTGACGCGGGTATGTCGGCGTTTGACATCGCGCGGGAGCTGGGGCTTGCCAAGACCGCCTGTGCGGCGGAGATCGACGGCGAGGTCTGCGATATGCGAACTTGCCTTGACAGGGACTGCACGCTGAATTTGCTCACATTTGAGGACGAGCAGGGCAAACGCGCGTTCAACCATACCGCCTCGCACGTACTTGCACAGGCTGTAAAGCGCCTGTTCCCCGCGACAAAACTGGCGATAGGTCCCGCTATCGACAACGGCTTTTACTACGATTTCGACACCAGTGAGCCGTTTACCTCCGAAACTCTTACCAAAATAGAATCCGAAATGAAGAAGATCGTCAAGGAGAGTATCAAGATTGAAGCGTTCACGATGTCTCCAGACGAAGCTATAAAGTACCTTGAGGAGCAGGGCGAGCCGTACAAGGTCGAGCTTTGCAAAGAGCATGCGGACAAGGGAGAGCCTATCTCGTTCTACAAGCAGGGAGATTTTACCGACCTGTGCGCGGGTCCGCATATGATGAGCACGTCGTCGATAAAGGCTTACAAGCTCACCTCCGTTACGGGCGCTTACTGGCGCGGCTCTGAGAAAAATAAAATGCTCACCCGTATCTACGGCTGCGCGTTCCCGTCCAAGGACGAGCTTAACGCGTATCTCGAGCGCGTAGAAGAAGCGAAAAAGCGCGATCACAACAAGCTCGGCCGCGAACTGGAATATTTCACCACCGTTGATTATATCGGTCAGGGTCTGCCCATACTCTTACCAAAGGGAGCTAAGGTCATTCAGATACTTCAGCGCTGGGTGGAGGACGTTGAGGCAAAGCGCGGCTGTCAGCTTACCAAAACGCCGTATATGGCTAAGCGCGAGCTGTACAAGATCTCGGGGCACTGGGATCACTATCTGGACGGAATGTTCGTCCTCGGCGACCCGAACGACGAGACCAAAGAATGCTTTGCGCTGCGCCCGATGACCTGCCCGTTCCAATATCAGGTATTTTTGAACCGTCAGCGCTCCTACCGCGACCTGCCCATGCGCCTTACGGAAACCTCCACGCTGTTCCGCAACGAGGACTCGGGCGAAATGCACGGACTTATCCGCGTTCGTCAGTTCACCATTTCCGAGGGTCACTATATCCTCCGTCCCGAACAGCTTGAGGAGGAATTCAAGGGCTGTCTGGAGCTTGCAAAGTATATGCTCGATACCGTGGGCATGCTCGAAGACTGCACGTTCCGCTTCTCGCAGTGGGATCCCAACAACACCGAAAAGTATATCGGCACTCCCGAGCAGTGGGACGAGGCGCAGACCATTATGGGCAAGATACTTGACGATCTGGGCGTTGATTACACTATCGGCATAGATGAGGCGGCGTTCTACGGTCCTAAGCTTGATATCCAGTATCACAACGTTTTCGGTAAGGAGGATACGATCGTCACCATTCAGGTAGACCAGCTTCTTGCGGAGCAGTTCGGTATGGAATATGTCGACGTTGACGGTTCGAAGCGCCGTCCGTATATCATTCACCGCACGTCGCTCGGCTGCTATGAGAGAACACTGGCGTACCTTATCGAGAAATATGCGGGCGCCCTGCCGCTGTGGATGTCGCCCGAGCAGGTTCGTATACTCCCCGTTACCGACCGCGCAAAGGATTACGGCGAGGGCATAGCAAAGCGGCTTGACGATCTAGGCATACGCGTGACCGTGGACAACCGCAACGAGAAGATCGGCTACAAGATACGTCAGGCGCAGCTCGAGAAGATACCGTACTTCTTTATTGTCGGCGACAAGGAGGTCGAGGACAACACCGTTTCGCTGCGTTCGCGCAAGGACGGTGATCTGGGCGCGTCTCCGCTTGACGACATCATCACGAAGATCGTCATGGAGAATGCGGAAAAGGCAAGATAAGGAGAAGACATTGGAGCTTGTAAGAATATCTTCGAAAAACCTCGATCAAGAGCATATATGCTGCGCTATATCAAATAATAAGGACTGTCAGGTATCGTCGAAAAAGGCTTGGCTTAGGCAGCGCCTTGACGAGGGGCTTGTGTTTCTTAAAGGCGACATTCGCGGAAAATGTTTTATCGAGTATATTCCCGCCGAATACGCTTGGGCGCCCATTGACGCGGACGATTATATGTATATCGACTGTTTGTGGGTTTCAGGGCAGCTCAAGGGGCAGGGAAATTCCAATCTTCTGCTGGAAGAATGTATACGTGACAGCAAAACCAAGGGCAAAAAGGGGCTTGTCGTTCTTTCCTCCGGGAGGAAGCTTGGATTTTTGTCCGACCCGAAGTATCTGAAATACAAAGGCTTTGAAACTGCCGATACGGCAAGCCCGTATTTCGAGTTGATGTACCTTCCGTTTGACAAGGGCGCGGATAAGCCCCGTTTTAAACCGTGCGTTAAGGACATGGCGCATACAGATAAGCCGGACGGATTTGCGCTGTACTATACAAACCAGTGTCCGTTTACCGCAAAGTATGTGCCTATTCTTGAAGAAATGGCAAAGGCAAAGGGCGCGGAGATTCACGTGATTCATATCGATACGGCGGAACAGGCTCAAAACGCGCCGTCCCCGTTTACAACATTTTCGTTGTTTTACAACGGCGAATTTATAACGCACGAAATACTATCGGAAAAGAAATTTGAAAAGCTACTCACAGAAAAAGGATATTAAGGAAAGGCGGAAATATGGACGAAAAAAATTTTACGGAGCAGTACGAGTGGACGGAAAATCTTAAGGATCTCAACAAGGAGCTTGAGGAGCGTATCATCGCCGCAAACGAGGATCAGACAAAGGTCAAGTGGAACAAGCTGCTGCCCGATCTTATGACGGCGGAGGTGCTTATCGTCGGGCAGTTCAACGAGGGAATACAGACCGAGAAAACGCTTAATATCCTTATGTTGCAAAAGGATGGTCACGCTATTGTTCCGTTCTTCACCTCGCCCGAGCGCATGAGCGTGCTCGTAAAGCCCGACAGCAATACGTTCGAGGTAATGAAGGTGAACACCGTACGGTTCTTTCAGTCGATAAAGGGAAAGCCCTGCGTGCTTGATCCCATGTCGCCGTATGCGCGTGTGTTCAATCCGTTTGAAATGAAGGTGCTCGCCGCGGAAAACGAGGACAGAGTGCCGCCGCTGCCTACTGCTCCCAACGAAAAAGCCGTTTAAATTCTCGATAAAATGGAGTGATAAATTTTGAATACGTTTAATAAATTACTCAGCATAATCGTACCCTGTTACAATGAGGAGGAAAGTGTGCCGCTGTTTTACGCGGAGACGATAAAGCAGGAGGCGTTCTTTCACGAAAAAGGCGTGGAGTTCGAGTTCGTTTTTGTGAACGACGGCTCGCGCGATAAGACCGTTGAACAGATCAGAAAGCTCCACGAAAAGGACGAGCGGGTACACCTTGTTTCGTTCTCGCGCAACTTCGGCAAGGAGGCGGCGATAGTCGCGGGGTTTGAAAAGGCTAAGGGCGATATTGTGGTGCTTATGGACGCGGACTTGCAGGACCCTCCCGCGCTGCTCCCAGAGATGTACCAAAACATTGAAAGCGGCTACGACTCCGTAGCGACCAGGCGCGTTGACCGCAAGGGCGAGCCGCCTATACGTTCGTGGTTCGCGCGGCGGTTTTACGGGCTTATGCGCAAGATATCAAAGACGGATATCGTCGACGGAGCGCGCGACTACAGAATGATGACAAGGCAGGTCGTCGACGCGATACTCTCAATGCGCGAATACAACCGCTTCTCGAAGGGTATATTCGGCTGGGTCGGCTTTAATACGAAATGGCTTGAATATGAGAATATCCAACGCGCGGCCGGGGAGACAAAGTGGTCGTTCTGGAAACTGTTTCTTTACTCGTTGGACGGCATTATGGCGTTTTCCACCGTGCCGCTGTCTATCGCGTCGTTTCTGGGAATAATATTCTGCGTTATAGCGTTCGCGTTCCTGATATTTATATTTGTAAGAGCGCTGGCGTTTGGCGACGACGTGGCGGGGTGGCCATCGACTATTTGCGTTATAACGCTGCTAGGCGGTCTGCAGCTGCTCTGTCTCGGTATTATGGGGCAATACCTCAGCAAGCTGTATCTCGAGGTCAAGGACAGACCCAAGTATCTGGTCAAAGAGGAATTCTGAATGTTTAAACGGGCTTGCGGACACAATTGCAAGCCCGTTTTTTATATATAATTTTCCGATATTGACAAGCCGCCGTCAATATAGTATAATATATATGTATAATTTTATATAAAATCCATATGGAGGATAAAACTATGTATTTCAGACAGCCTCGCTATTTCGGCGATTTTAAATGTATAGGCGGCACATGCTCAAATTCTTGTTGCATAGGGTGGAGAATTGATTGGTATAAGAACGAGATAGACAAGATTACCGACGATCCAAGATGCTCGGAGGAACTGAAGGAGCTTGTCAGCAAGTCGTTTGCGCAGATAGAAAACTCTAACATATACCCTGTAATTCTCGGCGCGGGAAAACGCTGTCCGTTCCTGACGGAGGATAACTTCTGCAAAATACAGCGAGAGCTCGGTGCGGAATATCTTTCGCACACCTGTTCGGTCTATCCGCGCCACCACATTATCGCGGGCGAGGCGGCTTACCAATACTGCAATATGTCCTGCCCCGAAGTTATGAACAAGCTGCTCAACAGCGAAAAGAGCATGGACTTGGTAAATGTTGCGATACGCGAACATATAACGATCAAGGGCGCGGCGATGAATAATGAAAATCTCCTCGCCGAGCACCCCGAGCTGAAATACCGCGGCGAGCTGCTGGAATTCTTTTACGAGATAATCGCGGACAAAAAACATGACGTCGAGACCTCAATAATCCTCGGCGCTCTTGCGGCGCAATCGCTGTCGAAAATCGTCGACGCGAAGGACTACGACAGTATTCCCGAGGCAATAAAGCAGATTAAACCGCAGTTTCACAACGGCGCACAGCTCAGGTCTATCAAAAATATTAAGCCGAATTATTATGTAAAGCTCGGTGCGGTGGGAGAGATACTGAAGAGTATTTTTCAGGTGAACATTATGTCCGCGCTTACCGATAAGGAGGGCAAGCCGAATATCGATCTGTATATCCGCGGTGAAAAGCGCCTTGCGGATACGTTTAAGGAGCGGCAGTTTTATCTGCGGAATATCGCGCTTAATCTGCTGCTGGAGTTTGTGCTGCCGTTCAAATTCATCGGCAAGACGATCTTTGAAAATTACAGCATTTTTGCGGCGGCGTTCGCGCTGTTCAAGCTGAATGTTATCGCGACCGCGGAGCTTACCGACTTAGCCGAAAGAAAAGCATCCAACCCCAAGGTAGACGTTATCGGCGGCAATCTGAAAATCAAGGTCGTTGCCAAGTACGATACTGAAAAATATATCAACAAGTCCGCCGCGTTGATAAGCCGCAACATTTGTCATAACAACGAAAATGCCAAAAAGCTGCTGGAGGAGCTGCATAACCGCAATTTCTCCACACCCGCTTATCTGGCGCTGCTGATAAGGTAATTATTTTTCCTTAAGCAGATCGTTCCACCGAAAATAATCGGGGTACATATCCAACAGAAAATCGTAAAATCTCTGCGAGTGATCGTGATGCCAGTAGTGTGCGTACTCATGCCAGAATACCGACAGCACGGTCTCCTGCGGATAGGCGGCGAGACGTATATTTATCGAGATATGCCCGCGCGTATAGGAGCAGCTCCCCCACCGCGACTTCATATCTTTGATTGTGATCTTAGTAGGCGGCGGTGTAAGTCCGCGGCGCATAAGCTCCGCGCGGACTTCTTCGTTAAGCCCGCGGCAAAGCACCGCAAATCTGTCCGCGACAGCGCGCCGTATCAGCGAGAGAACGTATTCGCCGTCGCCCCCGAGCCGCGTGAACACTCTGCACTCAATTTCGTCCAAAACGGCACATTCCCGTGCGTTATGTATAATACGCACGGGATATTCTTGTCCAAGCCAGTTTACCGTTTCGGTGTTGATCTCGCTGCGCTTCTCGCGCGCCCGCAATCTCTCGAACGCCCCGAAAAAGAAGTCGGCGCGCTCGGTGAGAAAGCGCTCGACCTCCTTTACGGAAACGCGGGAGTTTGCCGAAACGTATACGATACCGTCGTCCTTGGCGCGGAAGTTAACGTTCTTCACGCGCTTTCGGACGAGCTCATAGGTGAGCATTCTCCCGTCGGGGAGAGTTATGGTTTTCAGTCAGATCACCCCGTCCGCTTTTTGAATTTGTTTAACCGCACCGCCGTGCCTATGCCAATACCTATCGCCGAGACCGCCGCGCCGATAATAAAATAGAGCGGTTCAAATGTAGAGAAAAAGTCGCTGACAGTAACGATTTCGAGCGTAGACAGCCATTTGATACCGAATGTTTCCATTTGCGTTGTTATCAGCGCCATACCGAAAAACAGCGGCATAAGCCACCTAAGCCTGTTCCAGCCCCTGTCGGCACCGATAAAAAACGAGATTACCAAAGTGCTCACGGGCATAACGATATACAGCGCAAGTATTGAATAGCCCATAGCGTTTGAACCCTCCGCTGCGCCTGTCCGGAACGCTATCGCCGTAACCGCCCAGATAACTAAGAAGCTCCCCACCTCGATAAGCTTTGAAAACCACTTGCGGCTCTTCACCTCGTTTGTAGCGTCATCCAGATGTTCGATCATTTTCTTATCCTCCTTTAATAATTCATCAAGGCTGATGGAATAAAGGTCGGACAGCTTTATAACGCTTACGATGTCAGGATAAGAGCGGTTGTTCTCCCAGTTTGAGATACTTTGCCGCGAAACACCAAGCTCCTCGGCGACCTGCTCCTGTGTGAGCCCGTGCTCGCTGCGCGCGTTTTTAAGTCTGCTGCCAATCTCCATTCAATCAACTCCTTGTACCCTTATTATAGAAGATCGGAAATAAAATGTCCATAAAAATGCTTTTACATTGACAAAAAACCGATGTAAAAATCGTTTTACACCGTGCAGTCATGCGGTTTAAGCCAACATCACCTTAACACGAACATCTGACTTGGACAGCCGAATTCAGTAACAAAATCCCCCTCGACAAATCCAAATTTCTTGTACAGCGCTCTGGGCGCGGCTCCCCTCGGGTCGTCATCGCGGAATGTAGTCACGGTGATATCGCGCGCTCGGTCGAGCCGTCCAAGCGCTTCGGTCATAAGCGCGGAGGCTATGCCCTCCCGTCTGTGCACGGGCGAGACCGCCAGACAGCATATCATATTGTGCGTTATTGAGAACAGCAGCACCCCGACTATTTCCTCGCCCTCCTTGACACAGAGAGCGCGGTTCTCGGTCATAAATTCAAGCACGGTTGTCCTGTATTCGTCGAGACCCTCTTCGGTCTCCAGCCCGGGGAAATTATCGCGCATACCGCGCACAAGCTCGATCCACGGCTCAATATCGCGCTCGTTTCCGAATACTACTTCAGCCATTCAGCTTCTCCTCGATAAGTCCGCGGTATCTCTCGATATCGTCAAGCGTATGACTTCCAAAATATTCCTTGTCCCAGCAGTCGGGAGCGTTGTCGAGCATATCCACCGCGAGTCGGAAAAAGCACTCCAACATATCGTACTCGCCGTCCTCAAACAACCGCTTTGAAAGGCTGCTCACTATTTCATACGCGATATGCCAGTACTGATCGACGGCGGCGCAGTTCTTGTAATCGGAGAGCTTATCGTAGAGCTTTTGAGTGTTTTCCTTGCTGTAGATCCCGTAATTAAGTCCCGCGAGCTCAATAAGATTTACACTGTATATATTTTCCTTGGAAAAATGATACTCACTGCCAGTCCACTCGTCGAAATACTCCTGCTTCCATTTAAGCATATTTTCGGGCGTAGCAAAACGCTTGAAGTTCTGTTCCGCTGTAATGGTCTGAAAACGGTTTGACTTGTCGGAAAAGCCATTCATTCTGTATTCGCGCTTGGTCTCCTCCTCGGATTCGGGACCTGCTATCTTAAAGCGCAGCTCGTCGGCTTTCTCCTCGGAAATAAGCGGACGGCACAGATCCATAAGCCTCACAAGCGCCTGCTCCTCACTCTTGTCGTCCTTGTTTATCTCGGTGAACCCTGCGTCGCGAGCATACAGTCAAGCAGCTTCGCGTCGGGAGCACCGCCGCTGTCGTTCATCATAATTTCGAGCTTTTCCGCGACGAGCTTCACGGGAGTATAATCGTTGTGCCACTCCCACGCCTTGTTAAGCAGCTTGTGATTATCGGAATTTTTCGGCGCTATCTGCGAGAAATACTTCTCGAATTCCTCAAACGCCCATTTACGCTCAAGCTCGCGCGAGGAGTTATCCTCATAGGCTTTGAGCGTTTCGGGAGTAAACGTGTCGTAAAGATTGCAGCCGCGCGGGCAGCTGTGAATGTACTTTTTGTAAAAATTCCGCGCCTGTTCCGAATTTGTGATTTTCGGCTGCTTCATAATTACTCCTTTCCCAACCGTGCACTGTCAAAGCCGTTGAACCGTATTCGCTGCTCAAAAGGTATTTTGGAACCTCTTTTCACGTTCTCGTCCGCTATCCCCACAGGCAGTATGCAGACTATTTTGTACTCGTCCGGTACGCCTATGTGCGCGGCGATCTTCCCCGCGATATCGTCGTCATCCGTGATATGCCCCTCATACCAGCAGCTCTCATATCCCAACGCCTTAACAGCCAGCAGCATATTTTCAATAGCCGCGCTGTAATCCTGAACATTAAAGCATTTGTCCCTATACGCAAAAACTTTCCGCGTAAGAACAAGAATAAAGGCGGGCGCGGTAACAGCGATAGGCGGCTCGATAAGCGCCTTTATCTCGGCAAGAAGCTTCTTGTCGTCAACCGCGATAAACGAAGTCGTCTGCTTGTTGCAGCCCGAGGGCGCGGCGGCTCCCGCCCGCATTATTTTCAGCAGGTCTTCTCTCGGAACCGATATAGGCTTATACCTTCCCCGATAGCTTGACCTGCCGTTTATAATATCGAAAATATCCATGCTCTCCTCCATTGCGGTAAAGGCACGTTATCAATGCCACCCGCACTCGTCATAGTCTTTCCATTTCTCGTTGTAGCGCATCTCGTCCGCAAGCTTAAGGCAGATGTACGCGACAGCCGCCGCAACAATAATGACCGCGCCAATTATCGGAATTACGACCTTGCCGATCGGTCCGACTTTTTTCTCGATCTTCTGTATTTTCATAATAATGTCCTCCAAAATTTATTTGTTTGATGAAAGCGCCGAGTAAATATCCCGTTTGGAGATACCCGTCACCTTTGCCGCTTGCCTGCAAGCCTCCGAGAGCTTTTCTCCGCCGCTTACCAGCGACCGCGCAAGCTCCGCCGCCTGCTCCAATGTAAATTCGCTTTGCCGCGTTTCCGAGCCCTTTACCACGATAACATACTCTCCGCGCGGCTCGATATCATCATAGTAATGCGCCAACTCGCCGAGCGTTCCGCGAATGACCTCCTCGTGGAGCTTGGTAAGCTCGCGGCAAAGCGCCCCGCGGCGTTCGCCGCCGAGAGCGCCCTCAAGATCGAGGAGCGTCTGCTTTATCTTATGAGGAGCCTCGTAATAGACCAACGCGTGAGGTAAATTTTTCACCATGTCCAACCGCTCCGAGCGCTCCTTTTTCGGCACTGGGAGAAACCCCTCGAACGCCCAGCGGTCAACCTCCAGACCGCTCGCCGCGACCGCCGCCACAGCCGCGCTGCACCCGGGGATTATTTCCACGGTAATACCGCGCTCATAGCATTTGGCGACAAGCACCGCGCCCGGGTCTGAAATGCACGGCATACCCGCGTCTGATACCATAGCGATATTATTCCCTTCCAGCAGCAGAGAAATTATCTTCTCGCTCTTTTCCTGCTCCTTGGGCTTGTAGCAGGAAAGTAAGGGCTTTTTTATGTCGAAATGCGTAAGCAGCCGCAGCGTTACGCGTGTATCTTCCGCGGCGATATAGTCGGCGTTTTCGAGCGTTTCAACGCCGCGCGGACTGAAATCGCCAAGGTTGCCTATCGGTGTGCCGACTATCGAAAGCCTGCCGTATTCGCCCGTTTCGCTCATTGAACCACCTCCCATTCAGTCATAAATAAAGTCTGTATTCTCCGCCGAACATATCCCTCAGCTCGCTTTTTACGCTGTTCAGCAGACTGTTGAACTCTTCCTCGTCTTGTTTGCTTTCAAAGCCCACGATACCGAGATGTATCTCTTCGTCGATAAGAGCGTTGTATTTTTCCGCAAGCATATCAAACTTTTCAGCAAAGCCCGCCCGCTCCTCAAGCATTTTCCTGACGGTCTCGTCTCCGCATTCAAAAATGCCCTTGCTCCGCATAGACGCGCTGCACACTAAATGGTCGTATTCATCGTTTAAATAAATAAGCGGCGAAATGAATTCAAGCATAAACTTAAGGCGCTTTTTCTGCCCGTGACCGAGCTTATTGCCCGCAAGCCAATACTCGCGCTCCATACGGCAGACCGTGTTTACCTCGTACTCGCCGCGCAATAATTCCCGAAGCTCGTCAAACGCTTCGTTTGCCTGTCCGAGAAATTCATCAAGCCCCTCATCGTTTTCAAACCCGACATAAAACCGATCGTAATGCTCGTTGTGCGACCAGAGCGTTTTGCTCGTATCGGTAAGGTTTTTCAGCTTGCTTTCAAGCACGGTCTGCCCAAGCAGGCGCTCTTCGGGATATCTTACACGCGGCAGTCCGTACTTTTCACAGCCGCTTTTCCATATATCCTCGAAGAAACCTGCGCTGTCCGCGCGAACGTCGCCGAGAAATTTTCCGTTATCGTAAAGCTCCAACGCTAATCCGAACCAATTGCAGACGATATCTATCCTTTTCATTCGTATATCCTCGAATACTCCTCGGTATACGACTTATCGTCGTTGCGGAGTATCATGGGCTTCTCGACTATCATGCCGTGGTTGGCTCCCTTTTTGCCGCTGATAAGGAACAGCCACGGTTTTTCGTTGATGTTGTTGAATACGAACGTCACTGACTTAGGCTCGATCTTGTTGTGACGCATAGCGCAGATAACGTCGCCAAGCCGCTCGGGACGGTGGCACATTTTCAGCAGACCGCCGTATTTTAGCAGCTTTCCCGCCGCCGCGCACACGTCGTCTACCGTGCACATAAGCTCGTGCCGCGCAATAGCCTGCGCCTGCGAGACCTTT
This sequence comes from uncultured Oscillospiraceae bacterium, assembly GCA_910587465.1. Taxonomy (GTDB): domain Bacteria; phylum Bacillota; class Clostridia; order Oscillospirales; family Ruminococcaceae; genus CAG-115. The sequence goes on along the minus strand of CAJUMS010000028.1, from coordinate 8,121 downwards.
TCAAAGCCCGAATTGCTCGGCATATACGGCGGATTTGCCGTAACGATATCCACCGCTTCATACGTCAGAACGCTCTGCGGGATATGACGGAGATCGCACTCTATTGGCTGAATGATGTTCTGAAGATTGTTCTCGTTAACCGTTTTTTGCAGCAACGAGATGGCCTCGCTTTGAATGTCGACAGCGTAAATGAGCTGCGGCTGAATGTTCTTGCAGAATATGAGCGGAACGATACCGCACCCCGTACATAAGTCACAGACAACGCTGTCGCGTCGGATACCCGCGTAATATGCCAGCAAAAACGCGTCCGTACCGAAACGGTGATCCTCCGATACGTACATTTTGATCTTTCCGAGCTGAAACACCTCTGTTACCATATTTTATACCATCCTTTCAACGTTTTTACTGCAATTATCCGATCAATATCTGCCCGTCGGGGACAACGATATTCTTACGCTCGCGGCTGTTCATAACCAGCGACATTATCAGCGATACCGGACCCACTCTGCCAATAAACATCGTCACGATGAGCAGACACCTTCCCGCAAAGCCCGTAAGCGCCGTTGCGCCCGCCGTAAGTCCCGCAGTCGAGAACGCGCTCACCGCGTCGAACAGACACTGCACCGCTCCCGCCTCCGTATCCTCCGGCATTGAGAAGTACAGCGCGATAAAGCATATTCCCACCGCGAATATCGACAAAACGGAGATGACCAGCGTGCGGTAAATGGTCAGCTTGTCGATCTTGTGTTTGAAAAGCTCCACGTCGTTCTTGTTGCGGATATACGACACCACCGTCATTATCAGCACCATAAGCGTAGTGACCTTTATACCGCCGCCCGTTGACCCGGGAGCCGCGCCGACGAACATCAGCATAACGCTGCCGAGCTGCGAAAACTCCGTCATCTCTCCCATTCCAACGCTGTCATAGCCCGCCGTTCTTGTCGAAACGGAGGTGAAAAACGAGTTGAGGAGCTTTTCGCCGAACGACATATCCTTCATAGTCGCGGGGTTGCCGCTCTCCGAAATCATATAGAAAATAGTTCCTCCGACGATAAGTATCCCGGTCATTACAAGCACCGTCTGCGTGTGCAGACTGAGCTTTTTGCGCGTACGGATATTGAGAAAATTTTCCCATACGATAAACCCGAGACCGCCGACGATTATCAGCACGGAAATAGTTATCAGCACCGCGGGATCGCTCTGACAGGAGATAAGGCTCGAGCCCTCGCCCTCCATTCCCATAAGGTCAAAGCCCGCGTTGCAGAACGCCGTAATACTCATAAAAACGCTCATCCAGACGCCGTAGCCGCCATACTTGGGAACAAATACCACCGCCAGTACCGCCGCGCCGCACAGCTCGAAAATAAACGAATACTTGATAATGCTGACGAATATCTTACGCCCTCCCTCAAAGCTGCTTTCGGTGAGATCTCCCGCCGCGTTTTTCAGCGTTCGGTACCCGAGCTTTTTGCCCGCCGCGACGTTAAAGAACGTAATTATCGTAACAAATCCCAGACCGCCCACCTGTATAAGCAGCGCAATAACGATCTGCCCGAAAAGCGACCAGTGCAGATAGGTGTCGTAGATCGTAAGTCCCGTTACGCAGCTCGCCGAGGTCGCCGTGAAAAGGCAGTCGAATATCGGCGTGAATTCCCGTGACTTTGAGGAAATCGGCAGGCATAGCAAAAGCGTGCCCAACGCGATTATAACAGCAAATCCGACGACCAGCGTCCGCGCGGGATCAAAGCGCTTAGACGCTTTCCTGAATTTCGGCATATTATCCCTTCTTTATGTGCATAATTTATTGTCAGAGCGTTATCTCTAGCTCATTCTTCGAATGACAATCTTTTCTATATCGATTGGCTCCCCCGAGGTATTTGTGAACGTAAAACGGATGTTTTCGGTCTTTTTGTCAACCGTTACCGCTGCGCATAACTCCCTGTTCTTTTCGGTCAGTATCTCAAACGGCAGCTCTGTCTTGCCCTTGTCAGCATACAGCGTGACCGTTCCGACGCTCACGTCCTCGCCGTAAACCGTAAAGGCATACGTTCCCTTTTGCAGGTGCGTGTAATTTGTGTACGCCGCCGCGCCTTTCGGGAGGGTAAGCGTGACGTTTCCGCCTTCGTTTGCGTAGTCTAAGTCGGCGTGCTCGTCATAGCCTGTTTTTACGGCTGTCAAGGTGGTTTTCAACTCGGCGGGAGTATAAACTACCGCTCCGCTTTCGCCGATACGATAACCTTTGCTAATCGCCCATTCGCAGGAACTTTCCGAGGCGGCGTAGATATGCACCGCGCTGCCAAGCGAGCCTATAAGCCGCAGCTCGTCAAACCACAGCTCGGGTGTTTCCTCAATATTTGCAAGAAATATTTCGGGCTTGTTTTCGAGCTTCCGGTATGCCGAGACAGTCGACGCGACCCTCACAGTCATTTCGGGATAAAGAAACTGTGTTTTGACATATCTGTCGCGCGCCGCTGCAAATAGCGTGATCTCGCCGAATTGACCGTCCAGTTTATCCACCGCCGCAGTCATTATATCTGCGCCGCGTTTGGCGTTTTTCGCCTGCGGAACGGTGTACTTCAAATACCCGAACGTTCCCGAATAAATTACCAGTCCCGCCAGCGGAACACATAGCACTGCCCAACGAATTTTATCGAGCCTTTTGATAAGCCCGATAACCGTCCACAGCGCCGAAACGCCGAGCACAGTGACGAATATCTTTAAAAAAGTGGTCTGCGTATACAGATCTCTTAGACCTTCACCGTACCGCATGGGAGCTAGTCCCAGCACCATTGCGCTTACAAACGTCTCGGAATTTGTGACTATCGGCACGGTAAAGAGCTGAGTAAGCGCTACCGTCATCGAGTTCAGACCGAATGCGGCGATAGTCTTCAAACGAGACAGCTTTCCCTTATATATCAACACAAGCGTACACAATATTGCCACGGGATAAAACGACTCGGTATACCGCCCATAGATAGTCGTATCCATGCGCTTATCGAACGACGAGGACGTGCTCTTAAACAGCACGCTCACCGCGAACGCCGCGCCCATAAGCAGCAGCGAAAACCAGCAGAGCACCGCCTCCTTATCGCCAATATACGGCAATGCTTTCGTGCCGGTACCTCCGCTTTCAAGCGTTATAGGCGTTCTGTTTCTCCGTCGGTAATACAGCACGACAGCCGCGATTATCGCAATAACGCAGATCGCTCCTAGCCCCCATGTCGACGAAAAAAAGTAGAAGAAGTGCCCTATAAGCGTTTGGAAAAACCGTGCTATCGAGAAATTTCCATTCTCGCCGAATAGCTGCGAAATCATTTTTTCGATTGTGTTTATCGGCGCACTCCTGCCGCTGCCGACATTCCACAAAGCGCCTTGAAAAAAACGCTTGAGCATTTTGTCGGCGAACAGCCCGACAACGGTGCCGCCGAAAAATCCCGAAAAGCAGAACAGCTTAGTCCGCTTCATCGTGAAGAACACGACAAGCTCCAGTACTATCCCCGCAGCGACAAGCGACAGCATTCGCCCGTGAGCAGCATACGCAGCGGCTAAGGTCAGACCGCCCAGACACGACAGCGCTTGCTTTTTTATTATTTTTTTGCAGTCATGCGCTTTGTACAAAAGCAACAGAAAAACCCACGGCAACAGACAGCACATAGTCTCGTTCCACGTGAAATTCGTGAGCAGCATATAGCTCGGGTACAGTCCGCATATCAGCGAAAAGACCGCCGCCGCGGGTATCTTTACGTCAAGTGCGCGGCGCGAGAGCCAATAGGCGATCACGGGGACAAAGCTCATCAGAACACCGTTTATCATCAGCATAAGCCTATACCGCAGATAGGGATCGTCTGTTATCCAAAACACGGGAACGTAAAACAGGCTTTGAAAGTAACCGTAATATCCGCCCGTTGAAACCGTCGGAGACCAGTCCAGACCGTTCATATACGCCGCTATCGCCGTGACCGAATATTCGTCGGGAGTGAGATTGAATATCGTTGCTGCGCCCGTTATCAGCATATGCAAGGTCAGCGCCGCAAAGTAGATGACGAACATAATAAACGCGTCGCTTTTCAGCAGTCCGATAACTTTTCCGCGGACGGGTATCGTTTCGTCCATAGCCGTCACCCCATTATCCGTTTGCGGAGCTGTACCGCATAAAGTCACGCGCACTCTCGCCGTAAGCGTAAACAGTATAGACGGACGTCCGCCCGACCATGTCGTATGAGCCGCCCTCAAACGGTGCTTCGATACCGTTCTCCGCGATAAGCAGACAGGACTCGGGAACACGCCCGCCACTGTTCAGCATAGTCACCTTTGTATCGGGCGCAAGGAACTGCAATGTCGCGGCAAGGCTCGGATCGGTCTTAAACGCGATTATAGGCGGCGACTGCGGAGTATTGTACAACAGTCTTGATACCTCGGTATACAGTTCGATTTTCTCTGAATTCGCTGTGCCGACCGCGGGCAAATATATCAGCCCCGAATACGCCGAGGTATAGGCTATCATAAACAGTATCGAAAGGGAGACCAGTCCCGTGCGGTGCTTTCGCGAGCAGGACGCAAACACTATCAGCAGTGCGAGCACCGTGAACGCAACAGAGGACATTATAATGTAGCTCATCCCCGTAAGCTCCGCTGTACCACTGCCGAAGTCCAGCGGAACAAGCCCTGTCGCCGCAGCGGTGAGCTGACTTCCCGCACGGCTTACGAGCGGATATCCGACAAGCCCGAAGCACAAACACGCATAAGCGTATATTGCGGCGCTGAAAAGCAGCTTTTTAAGATCGATACCGTACAGAAACACGAATACCAGCACCAAAAACATAGCAAACGGCGCGATATTGTCGGTGTAGCGTCCGAAAACCGTCGAGCCGTCTGCGGACATCCCCGCATTGAACGAAAACAGCGCGGATAGCACAGAGGCACAGCCGATAGCCAGAAACTGAAACAGGGCGAATATCGTGATACGTAAGCCGTATTTGTGCTTAATAGGCTCATAGACCTTGGTATCGTTCTCGGAGGGCGTACCCTTATGCTTTATCATTTCCGCGATCCGCGTCATGATAAGCACCACGAACAGCGCTCCCGCGACCGCTCCCATACCGAACGTCGAGGTCATGAACGCATAGATGTGCGAGAAGAACACTCCGAAAAAATTTCCCGTAGGTCCCAACCATTCGGGGATCACATCCGTTTCACTAGTAAACGTGCCTGCCGCGCCATTCCAGATGTTCTGGATAAGAATGGCGCGCGCCAGAAATTCCGTACCAAACGATACAATCAGCGAGATAAAGAATACCGGAAGATTGACTATCTTTTCCTTGAATACCAATTTTGACAGCAGAACGGTCAGCACAAGCGCCAGCACCACCGCAAGCATTTTCTTGTCCGCGGCGTAGGATACCGCGCACAGAAATCCTGCAAGCAGGGACATAGTAAAGCGCGTATAGCGGTTTTTCCTATCCCACGCGCTGAACATACACAGAACCAGCAGCCACCCGAAAAGGCTTGTTACCGCCTCATTCCAGATAAACTTGGAGCTTGTAAGATACGAGAAATACATTCCGCAGCACAACGCCATCAGCAGCTTGAACCTCACGCGCATAACGCCGAATTTCGCCGCGAGATGATACGCGATCAGCGGGATAAAGCTCACCAAAATACCGTTAACAACGAGCATTGCCTTGTACAGCGCATACGAATTTTTCAACACAAGAAACAACGGTGCGTACAGCAACGCCTGTATATATCCGCAATCGCCGCCTATCTGCTGCATAAGCCCCGACCAGTCGTTTCCCGAGTAAAACGCCGCGATACCCGCCACGCTTATCTCATCGGGAAAAACCGAGGGAAGCGAAATGCTCACGGTCAGAAGCGAGTTTACCACCACCGAAAACGCAAACAGAATAAACATAACGCCCCTGTCACCGAACGCGGCATAAAATTGTTCCAGTCTGTATCTCATTATTTATCAATTTCCTCTTTAATGTAGCTGCAAACATTGTAATTGCGGTTCGGATTGGTATTGTCGTACTCTATCCGCTTAACGTGAAACAGCGTCTCGTCCATTACGCGGCGGCAGTCGGACACCGCGTCCGCGAGCAGTCCGAATATCCCGATCTGTATCCCTACGATCGCCAGTATCGCCATAAGCACCAACGACTGGATATGCCCCGCGCCGTCGCCCATACACGCCAGTACGATAAACCTTATTCCCAGTACCAGCGCCGCTATAACAAACACCGAAGCCATTATCAGAAATGTTTTCAGCGGCTTACGCATTACATAGTTGCGGATTATCGTCGCGGCGGAGCGCTTTATGTAGCCCCACATCGACTTGAAAAGACGGCTCTCGCGCAGCTCGGGATTTGTCTCGATATCCACCGAGAGTATCCTGTTTTTATCCGCACCCGCCGTTATTATTGTTTCGAGCGTGTACGTATATCCCGACAGCACATTCAGCCTCATTGCCGCCTCGCGCGAATAGCTCCTAAAGCCGCTTGTCGTATCGGCAACGTCCGTGCCGCTCGCCTTGCGGACTACTTTGCTGCCGAGCCTTTGCAAACGCTTTTTCAGCGGCGAAAAATGTATTATGCTGTCGGTCTTGCGGTTGCCGATTACCATATTCGCCCTACCCTCAAGCACGGGGCGCACCAGCTTTTCGATGTCCGCGCCGGAATATTGATTGTCCGCGTCGGTGTTGACGATAATATCCGCGCCTAGCCGCAGGCAAGCGTCTATCCCCGCCATAAAGCCCTTAGCGAGACCTCTGTTGTACGGAAAGCTGACGATGTAATGAACTCCCAGCTCCTTTGCGCGGAGCACAGTGCCGTCGGTGCTGCCGTCGTCGATAACAAGGTATTCAATCTCGTCTACCCCGTCGATATGACGAGGCAGGTCGGCGACAGTCACACCGAGGGTCTCCGCCTCATTAAAGCATGGTATCTGGATTATTAACTTCATACCAACGTTACACGCCCGCCGTTGGAATTATATACGGCAGCGCGATAACGCAAGCCTCCATAAACGCCATTGCGAGCAGACCGAGCGCCGCTCTCGCAAAGGACGGCTTTCCGCTTTCGTAAAGCGCCATATAGTACTCGTCGGAGGTTGGTCTGTCCTTATAGCCCTCGCGTATTTTGCGGATACGTTTGACTGCGTGTCTGTAATAGATATAGTCGCCGAAGATGCACAAAACGACCATTATCGCCGTATTGAAGAGATTAAACAGCAGATAAGCGCTCTCGCTTACATTACCTGTTTCGCTGTTTATTGCGGCAAGCGTCATCAGTACCGACGGCAGCGTCATCGCGAACAGCACTATAACACCGAAAAAGTCCATTTTACGGTAGAACTGAAACGCGGGCGCAAACAGTCCGCTGCACACGTTGAAAAATACCTTGTGCTTTTTGCCGTCGGTCATTCCGCGGAAGGAGCGAAACGCCCTGCCGTAATGATAGATCGAGGTCGCCGAATATGCCGAAAGCTCGTGCATACTCACGTCGTCCGCGCCGACCGTCTTGTCCGCAACCCCGCTGAGGAATTCACGGAACGGATTTTCAGCATCGAGCATATCCAACATTTCCTCCTCGGAGACCTGCGGAGTGTCGGATGGATATTCCGCGCGGTGCTCGTCGACAGGCTCTGCGGACTGCGCTTGCTTTGCGGGCTCTGGCTCGTCGGGAAGTCTGCCGTTCCATACGAAGCCCTTTTCGTGGAGCTCCTCAAGCGCGCATTTATTCTGCACCATGTAGCACACCCTGTGGTGCGGCGTACCACAGACAGGACACACCACGATATCTGCGTTCTCGGTGAACGGCGCTTTGCAGACGGGGCAAATTTTATTTACAAATCTACTTAATTCAGCCATTTTCATTTCCTTTCGTGCTGCATACATACACATTATAATTATAACATATTTTGCACAGAAATTCAACCTATATATACCTTATTATTGTGAAAAAAAGGTAAAATTTATATATACGAAAAGCTCCCCCCAAGAACGGGGGGAGCCGAAAATGTTCGGATTATGCTGCGCCCAACTGCTTGTTGAGGTCATCAAGAGCAGCCTGGATAGTGCTCTCGTGAGTATCACGAAGCGTTGTGAACGACTCATCGATATAG